>JABDOZ010000064.1 GCA_013043005.1 Flavobacteriaceae bacterium
CAATGCCATAGGCGTTGTCTGCATGGATTAGAGCAGAAAGTGCATCAACAGGTTGACTGTTCAATAATATATCTACACGTACTAATTTTGACGACTTCAACCCTATTGGATGATAGTCAAAAGACGCATAACCTTTTGATACAGTTTTAAGTCTATCGTAAAAATCAAAAACAATTTCTGCCAAAGGCATATCGAAACTTAATTCAACACGATCTTGAGTAAGATAAGTTTGGTTTGTAATTTGACCTCTTTTTTCAATGCAAAGTGACATCACATTACCAACAAAATCTGCTTTTGTTATTATAGTAGCCTTAATATAAGGTTCTTCAACCCTGTCTAAACTTGAAGGGTCTGGCATATCTGAAGGGTTGTTTACAATAATAATATCTTCAGGATTTTTTCTTGTAAACGCGTGGTATGATACGTTGGGTACAGTTGTTATAACTGTCATGTCAAATTCACGCTCTAAACGCTCCTGAATAATTTCAAGATGCAACATTCCTAAAAACCCACAACGAAAACCAAAACCTAAAGCCGCAGAACTTTCCGGCGTGTAAACCAATGACGCATCATTAAGCTGCAATTTCTCCATTGAATTACGAAGCTCTTCATAATCATCGTTGTCTACTGGATAAATACCCGCAAAAACCATTGGTTTAACATCTTCAAACCCTTCAATAGCATTTGTTGTTGGGTTTTTAGCATCTGTAATTGTATCACCGACTTTAACTTCTTTAGCTTCTTTTATTCCTGTTATAAGATAACCAACATCACCAGCTTTTATCTCATTTCTTGGGAATTGCTTTAGTCTTAAAGTACCTACTTCATCAACGTTATATGTTTTTTCTGTCGCAATGAATTTAACAAGTTGATTCTTTTTAATGGAACCATTGATCACTCTAAAAATGGTTTCTACTCCACGAAATGGGTTATAAACAGAATCAAAGATTAAGGCTTGTAAAGGTTCGTCAACACTTCCTTTTGGAGCTGGTATACGTTCAATAATAGCCGATAAAATTTCTTCTATTCCGATTCCGGTTTTTGCACTTGCAGGAATAACCTCATCCGAATCACAACCCAGTAAATCAACAATATCATCAGTCACTTCCTCAGGATTCGCACTAGGCAGGTCTACTTTATTCAATACAGGAATAATCTCTAAATCGTTTTCTAACGCCAGATAGAGATTAGATATGGTTTGAGCCTGAATGCTTTGGGCTGCGTCAACCACCAATAAAGCGCCTTCGCAAGCGGCTATAGACCTGGAAACCTCATAACTAAAATCAACATGTCCTGGGGTATCAATAAGGTTTAAGACATACTCTTCTCCCTTATAGGTATAATCCATTTGTATGGCATGAGATTTTATGGTAATTCCTCTTTCTCTCTCCAAATCCATTGTGTCCAACAATTGATCTTGTTTTTGCCTTTCTGTAACCGAACCTGTAAAATCTAGTAATCGGTCAGCCAGAGTACTCTTACCGTGATCTATGTGCGCAATAATGCAAAAATTCCTGATGTGCTTCATATAACTAAACAGCTATCCTTTAGTCTGCAAATATAGTTGTTTTTTAAGACCCAGTCATTTTTAATTAATTTGTCTAAAGACTTAATAATTACGGTTTTACCGTAATGTAATTTGTTGTTTATCGAATAACTTTATATTTAATTTGCGTATTAGTTTATAAATAATACTTTTAGTTTTTAACTTAATTAATCCCTTAAACTAAATAATCTTGAAAATCAGAGCGCTATATCTGCTTTTACTTCTGCCAACTGAAATACTGGCTCAAGTGTTTTCAATTTCTGGGATGGTTAAGGACAACAATTCTAATCCAATTTCCTATGCAAATATAGTTGTGCTTAAAAGCATAGATTCTTCATTAGTTACAGGAACCATCAGTGATGACAATGGATCTTTTAATATAGAGAATTTGCCTCCCGATAACTACACTTTAAGATCCAGTTTTTTAGGATTTAAAACACAAAATGATTCAATAACATTAAACGAGAATATAGTTCTAAGCCTAATCTTGTCAGAAGAAAAAGAAATTTTAGGAGAAGTCAACATATTGGTAAAAAAGCCTACTATTACCAGAAAACCAGATCGACTATTATTTAATGTTGAAAATACTGCTTTAACAGAGGGCTCTACTCTCAAAGTATTAAAAAATACACCAGGGATTATTGTTTCTGAAGGCAGCATCAACATAAAAAGCACTTCTGCAACGGTATTTATTAATAACCGTCGTGTACAACTAACATCAGATGAGTTAATTGAACTACTTGAAAGCACACCGGCAAATAGTATTAAAACTGTTGAAGTTATAACCAATCCCCCTGCAAGCTATGATGCAGATAGCGGCAAGGTAATCAATATCATAATGAGTAAGAACTTGGTTTCTGGCTATCGTGGAACAGTTGCTGCCAATTTTACACAGGGTGTCTTTCCAAGATTCAATGGCACGACAAGCCATTACTTTAAGAAAAATAAATTCAATTTAAACCTTAATTACAGCTATAATAATCAGAAGATTAACCGAGAAGAAGAAAACGAAGTCGACTACCTTAATAATAGGTACATAATTGAACAGATTTGGAATTCTATGATAGGCAGAAACACGTGGTCAGAAACGCATAACGTTAATCTTAATTTTGATTATTTTTTGAGTGAAAAGACCACACTTAGCTTGACATCTACGAGTTTATTTACACCTTATTTCAAGTATAAAATATACAACAATACAAGGATTAATGATGCTAATTCTAACTTTTTATCACGATTTACTACAGATAATTTATCTCTTGATGATAGGCTAAATATAGGTACAGACCTTACTCTTATAACACAATTTGATAATGGAGGAAGCCTCTCTTTCAATGGCCATTATACTGTCTACATTTACAATCGTGATCAAAACGCCTTTAGCCAGTTTTTTGACAGTATTAATTCATTTACGAACTCTTCTGAATTCAACACATTTGCAAATCAAGACACGGATATTTACACTGCAAAGGCTGATTATAGCCTGCCAATAAACGAAACTTCATCACTAGATGTTGGTGTAAAATTTGCTAATATTAAAACCAAGAGCGACATAACCAGGTTGGATATTATTAATGGATCTCAAGAAATTAATACAGAAAACAGTAATGCATTTGATTATGATGAAAACATTTTTGCGGCATATGTCAATTATAGTAAATCCTGGGACAAATGGGAATTAGTATTAGGACTTAGATCAGAACAAACTAACGTTGACGGGTTTTCACCAACATTAAATCAAACCAGCACTCAAGACTATTTTAGATGGTTCCCAAACGCAAGTGTTTCTAACAAGATATCTGATAATTTAAGTTTATATATTAACTATAAGCGAAGTATTACAAGACCGCTTTATACGTCTTTAAATCCGTTTACTTTTTTCTTAAATGAAAATACAATAGTCATTGGAAACCCAGCACTAAAACCAACATTTCAAGACCATTTTGTGGCAGGCACTAGTTTCTTAAAATATTTTACAATCGAAGCTTATTATATTAATTATGATGGTGCTATTAGCGAAATTCCTAGACAAGATAATAATTCCAACATATTAGCTTACACACCTATAAATTTAGATAAAACAGTTGATTTTGGTTTTGATTTTGCTTTGGATTTTAATCCCACTACAAAGTGGAATTTATACTTCGTAACTTCTTTCTTTAATATATCTGAAGAAAATGAATTTGGCACTGATAAAATTGAGCTAGACCAATGGTCTAATTATAGTATACTTGCTAATAATATTTCCTTTCTAAAAGATAATAGCTTAAACCTAAATTTAACCTTGACTTGGGTTGGAAAGAACCTTCAGGGTCTTCAAATAGTTGATGATAGGCTAGTGTCAGAGTTAAGCATTACTAAAAGCATCTTTAAAAATCGAGGCATATTGTCGTTATCTATTGAAGATGTTTTTAATGAACAAGATTATAGAACGAAAATTAGGTATCTTAATCAATCTAGCCGACAGTTTATGAATATAGATAACCGATTTGTGAAATTAGGATTCCGTTATAAATTTGGCAACACTAAATTAGACACGAATGAACACACAACAGAACTTGAGGAGCGAGACCGGATTAAAGATTTACAGTAGCTCTAATCTTGCCACTCTGCAATAAACAGGTTTGTATCACGCCCACCACCATTATTTCTATTTGATGAGAAGATCAATTTTTTACCATCGTTTGAAAAAACCGGAAATGCATCAAAGGTTTCACCATGAGTCACACGTTCAAGATTTTTTCCGTCTAGGTCAATCATATATAAATTAAAAGGAAAGCCTCTTTCTGCTTCAAAGTTGGATGAGAATAATATCTTTTCTCCGGAAGGGTGGAAAAACGGACTCCAATTTGCATTTCCTAGATTGGTCAACTGACGTAAATCAGAACCATCTGCATTGCAAATGTAAAGCTCCATATTGGTTGGTTGCACTAACCCTTCAGTTAAAAGGTCTTTGTATTCTTTTATTTCTTCTTCTGTTTTAGGTCTAGATGAGCGAAATATCAATTTGGTGCCATCAGGAGAAAAGAAAGCGCCTCCATCATAACCCAATTCATGAGTCACTTGTTTTACATTACTCCCATCTAAATTCATGGTATATAGTTCTAAATCGCCACTTCTGTCAGACGTAAAAACAATTTTATCACCTTTCGGAGATACTGTAGCTTCTGCATCATAGCCTTTTTCGTTGGTTAATTGATTGACAATGTTACCCTCAAGATCAGCCAAGAATATATCGTAAGAATCATAAATAGGCCAAACGTACTTTCCCTCTTTACGCAAAGGTGCTTCAGGGCATTCGTCACCCCCTAAATGAGTGGAGCCATACACATAGTGTTTATTATCAGGCAGAAAGTAAGCACAAGTTGTTCTCCCTTTTCCTGTGCTAATCATTGGAGGAGGAATACTATCAAAAGTTTCATCAGAATTCATTAAGAACATTTGGTCACACTCAACACCCCATTTTTTAAAGTTGGATTGAAAAACAATTTGTTTATCATCAAAACTCCAATAGGCTTCTGCGTTATCGCCACCAAAAGTAACTTGCCGAATCGATTTAAAATGCTTCTCTTCCGGATAGATCAAAGGGTTGTCTTGTGCTGAAACCTCTGTTTCAACAATAGTTTTTGTAGCTTCTTTTTTGTCTGATTTACAGGAAGCCAATAAAATAAAAACAAAAATTGAATAAAGAATTCGTTGAGTCATGGTTTTAGAATTATTTTAAGAGTATCTTGATATTTTAAATGATAATTATTAACTAATTTTGCGCAAAAATAAAACTATTATTATGAAACAAGTATCGCTACTCATAATTTTTTTAACGCTGGTTGCCTGTAAAAAAGAATATGTACCCGAAAATAAGATCAAGGATGATGTCATGTTTTTGTCTGACGATAAATTGGAAGGCCGTGTAACTGGTTCTGAAGGTGAAATTGAAGCAGGAGATTACATAGCTAAAAGATTTAAAGACCTTGAACTGGAGCCTAAAGGAACAGATGGTTATTTTCAAACGTTTACGTTTAAACCAAAAACAGATCCGCATTCCGAAGTAAAATTTACTGAATCTACAACCGATAGTACTATTACAGGACGAAATGTATTGGCTTATATAGATAATGATGCTGCACAGACTATTGTCATTGGAGCGCATTACGATCACTTGGGGTATAACGAATTTGGAGGCTCATTGTATAGAGGAGAGGAAAAACAAATCCATAATGGCGCAGATGATAACGCAAGTGGAGTAGCTGTCATGTTGAATTTGGCTTCAAAACTTAAAAATGGAAATAAAGGCAATAATTATTTGTTTATGTCTTTTTCTGGTGAAGAAATGGGATTGTTAGGTTCTAATTATTTTGTAAAGAATTCCACTGTACCAACAGATTCCATTAATTACATGTTAAATATGGATATGGTTGGTCGATTGAAGGCGGATAGCACCTTAGCTGTTTACGGAACGGGCACATCTCCAATCTTCAAGCAAGTTATTACCGCAAGTAATGATAAGTTTAAGTTGATTGAAAAAGAATCAGGCGTAGGACCAAGCGACCACACATCGTTTTATCTAAACGATATTCCTGTTCTGCACTTTTTTACTGGTCAACATGAGGATTACCACAAACCAAGTGATGATTTTGATAAATTGAACTATGAAGGGATGGAGACCATATCGAATTATATATATGATATTATTACAGATTTAGATGATAATGGCGAGCTGGCGTTTAGAAAAACTAAAAACGAAAGTGATAATGCTCCTCGATTTAAAGTGACGCTTGGTGTGGTTCCAGATTACATGTTTGATGGTAAAGGCATGCGAATTGATGGGGTTAGTGAGGATAAACCAGCACAAAAAGCAGGATTACAAAAAGGAGATGTGGTTATTCAGCTAGGAGATCTTGAAGTAATAGACATGATGGGTTACATGAAGGCTTTGTCTAAATTTGAAAAAGGGCAAACCACCACGGTAAAGGTTCAGAGAGGTGACAAGGTGGTTGAATCCCCTGTGACTTTTTAAAAGCAATACACTGAAGAATCATAGGCCTCAAAGAGTACTAACCCTTTGAGGTCTTTGCATTTAATAAAAAACATTATTTTTGCCAAAAATTGGATCGTGGTTAAAATAGACAACATAGAATTGCCCGATTTTCCGTTACTCTTAGCGCCGATGGAAGATGTTAGTGATCCGCCTTTCCGAGCCTTATGCAAGGAGCAAGGAGCAGATGTTGTGTATACTGAATTTGTTTCTAGCGAGGGATTGATCAGAAATGCAGCTAAAAGTACTATGAAGCTGGATATTTACGAAAAAGAGCGTCCAGTTGGTATTCAAATTTTTGGCGCTAATCTGGATAGTATGCTGCAAACGATTGATATTGTTGAAAAATCGAATCCAGATATTATCGATATTAATTTTGGATGTCCAGTAAAAAAAGTAGTAAGTAAAGGTGCTGGAGCAGGAATCCTGAAAGACATCGACCTTATGGTTAAGCTAACGGCAGAAATGGTTAAACGAACCCATTTACCTATCACAGTAAAAACACGATTGGGATGGGACCACGAATCCATTAAAATTGTTGAAGTTGCGGAAAGGCTCCAGGATGTTGGCTGTAAAGCTATTTCAATTCATGGTCGAACAAGAGCGCAAATGTATAAAGGGAAAGCTACTTGGGCGCCAATTGCTGAAGTGAAGAACAACCCAAGAATGCATATACCGGTGTTTGGGAATGGCGATGTAAGTTCTCCAGAAAGAGCTTTGGAAATGCGAGATGTTTATGGATTGGATGGATGTATGATTGGTCGTGCAACCATTGGTAACCCATGGTTTTTCAAACAAATCAAACATTTTTTTGATACAGGAAATCATTTACCACCTATTAGCATGCAAGAACGAGTAGATGCGGCGCGCAGACATTTGCAAATGGCAATCGACTGGAAGGGAGAAAAATTGGGTGTTTTTGAAACAAGAAGACATTATACCAATTACTTTAGAGGGATTCCGCACTTTAAGGAATACCGAATGAAGATGGTAACCAGTGATGATTCAAAAGATGTTTTTGCAGCCTTTGATGAGGTTTTAGATAAATTCTCCAGCTTCCAATTTGCTTAATTTTCAATTAAATTTCGAGTAATTCTTTGAGACGCTATTTTAGAAGCTATAATTCCTAAAATTGAAATAGTAAATAGAACAATAACAAAGTTTGAAGGTATAACTGATACTGGATAAGCCAGTGAAGGTGTTATCATAATCATCGAAAATGTTTTCTGAAGAATGATAATAACAAATCCTAGACCTAGCCCAATAACACCACCAAACAAGCTCATAAGGCTTCCTTGATAAAAGAAAATATTTCTGATATCTTTAATTGTAAATCCTAGATTAAAAAGAGTATTTAGAGATTTTTTCTTATCCAGAATCATCATTATAATAGATCCAATAACATTAAATAAAGCGATGATTAATACTAAGGTAAAAATCAAATAGACTGCCAGATTTTCTGTATTAAGCATCTTGTATAGTGCATCATTGAGTTGCGCCCTGTTTTTTAATATTACTTTATCTCCTAATATTCTTTGTATTTCGCCAATAGCCTCTTCTTCGTCTGCATTTTCGTTTAAATTAAACTCAATCGCAGATAACTGGTTAGTTTTATAATTCAGCAATTCTTGTGCTGTTTTTAAATTAGCAAAAACAAATTTGTTGTCAAGATCTTCATTTATTTGAAAAATACCAGCATTGACAACTTTTACAGAATTAAATGCAGAGTTAATAGATGTGATTTGACCTTTTCCGGGTTTTGGAACATAAATATCGATAGTTTTTGCATAATCTAATACTCCAAATGAGAGATCATTTGAAATGCCCCAGCCTACGACGATCTGATTTAGATCTTTTGACAACCAAGACCCTTGATAAATTAAAGAATCAATCTTATTGACATTTTGATAGTTTATGTCAACCCCTTTGATAGTTGCGGTTCTTTTTTTGTTATCAAAATTTAATATAACTCGTTCTTCGATAATTTTGGAGTAGCTTTTTATTGCGTTACTTTCCTCAAGTTTGATCAATTCATCCTGAGAAATAAAAAATGACTTACCCATTACCGGCATTGCTTTTATATCTGGATCTATCATGGTTGTAAATTGCAGGCTAAAATCTTTTAATCCTGCAAAACCGGAAAGAACTATAAACAGGGAAGCGGAACCAATGATAACGCCAATAGCCGCAATAATGGATATAAAATTAATAGCATTATTGCTGCTTTTCGTAAAGAGATACCTTTTTGCGATATAAATGGCAGCATTCATATTTATTATGTGAAAAAGATCAATTTAGATTTAAAGCGCATAAACGGAAAGATTTTTAAAACAAATAGACTAAGACTTTTTCCTTTTATCAAGAAGATCCGGATTTTCAATTGGGTTATTCCTACCCTTTAAAGATTTTTCTATTTGTTCAATATATTCCAAGGAATCATCAATAAAAAATTCTAAATCAGGCATTCGGCGCAATTGGTTCCTGGTTCTCTGAGCCAATTCATGTTTGATAAGATGAGCATTAGCCCTAATTCCTTCAATAAGATCTTTGCTTTTATTATTGGGAAAAATACTTAAATACACTTTGGCAATAGATAGATCAACAGTAACGTTTACTTTGCTAACAGAGATTATAACTCCGTAAAGGCCACCACGAGTAGCGGCTCCTTGCAAAACATCCACTAAATCAGTTTGCAATACAGTTGCAATTTTTTTTTGTCTATTACTCTCCATTAGATAAAAATATGAGATATTTGAATCTTAATAGTACAAAATAAAACGTTTAATAAAAAATAAATCTGATAATGAAAAAAATCGAGCATATTGGGATCGCAGTAAAAAACATAAACAAATCCAATGAACTGTTTGCAAACTTGTTTGGTGAGCCACATTATAAAATGGAAGAAGTAGAATCTGAAGGCGTAAAGACCTCTTTTTTTAAGGTAGGAGAGAACAAGATTGAATTATTAGAAGCTACTAAAAACGATAGTCCAATCGCTAAATTTATTAATAAAAAAGGTGAAGGAATACATCACATCGCTTTTGACGTTGACGACATAAATTCTGAAATTAAAAGACTAGTAGACTGTGGCTTTGTAATCTTAAATGAGAACCCAAAGCCAGGAGCGGATAATAAAATTGTGGCTTTCCTGCATCCTAAGTCAACAAACGGTGTGTTAATTGAGCTTTGTCAAGAAAGAATTATTGACAAATAATTTTCTTGGTACATATTAAAATATGTAGTATTATTGCACATTAGTGTAGGTCCCATAGCTCAGCTGGTTAGAGCACCTGACTCATAATCAGGGGGTCCTTGGTTCGAGCCCAAGTGGGACCACTTAAGTGCAGTTCATCGGGAATTTAGGCAAAAAGAATTTTTTTATCGAATTTTTCAATATTTTTGAAGAAAATATGGCCTTTTACATAACTGATAATTTTGTTAACTGCCTTTTTTTTATACATTTACATAAATTATGAGAATACAAAACAAAAAGATAATTGCCTCAATCTTATTTGTATTAATAAGTTTTGTATGTGTGGCGCAAAGTAGTGGTCCGCCACCACCTTCCCCTCCACCACCTCCAGGACTTCCTTTAGATGGAGGCATATTGGCGCTATTGGGTTTGGGCTTGTTCTATGGCATTAAAAAGCTATTGAAAGCAAGATAACGTCTTTCTACAATTTGTTTAACTTTCCTTAAGACTATTGTACCTGGCAACATATTTGCCTATCACATCAAATTCAAGGTTTACTTTTGTTCCCTTTTCAATAGTTCTAAAATTAGTATTATGAAATGTGTAAGGTATAATGGCTACACTGAACTGGTTATCTTTAGAGTTTACAACAGTTAGACTTACACCATTAACAGTAATTGAACCTTTCTCTATTGTTATGTTATCCTGTGAACCCTCGTATTTAAATGTGAACATCCAGCTACCGTTTTCTTCTATTACCTCAGTGCAAATGGCAGTTTGATCCACATGACCCTGAACGATGTGCCCATCTAAACGATCTCCTAAAATCATCGCCCTTTCAAGATTAATTTTATCGCCGATACTTAAAATACCCAGATTAGATTTTTCTAAAGTTTCATTAATTGCTGTTACGGTATACTGATCATTTTTTATATCAACAATGGTTAAACAAACACCATTATGAGCAATACTTTGATCTATTTTCAACTCATTAGTGATATCACTTTTAATTGTGATGTTCAAATTATCTAATTCCTTTTTTAGATTAGATACGGTTCCCATTCTTTCAATTATACCGGTAAACATATTGTTATTTATTTGGTTAAATTTGCAGCAGCAAAATTACAAACAAAAGTTGTCAAAAATCAATGAAGAGAGAAGAAAAATTAAAAGTTGGAATTTCAATTGGAGACCCTAATGGTATAGGCGGTGAGGTCATTATTAAAACTTTTGAGGATGCCAGAATGTTGGATTTTTGCACACCAATAATCTTTGCATCTGTAAAAGTTATCACCTATTTAAAAAAACACTTTAGAAGTAATTTATCATTTCAAGGTATAAATCAACCTAAACAGGCCATAAACGGAAAGATAAATGTAGTGAATGTATGGAGAGAGAACTTTAATATTGAATTTGGAAAAGAAAGCAAAATAGCCGGAGAGTTATCATTCAAGTCACTGGAAGCTGCTACTTCATCCTTGATTAATGGTGATATTGACGTATTAATAACCGCACCAATTAATAAGCACAATATTCAATCTGATGAATTTGATTTCCCAGGACATACAGATTACCTAGCTAAGAGACTTGAAGGAAACAGTCTTATGTTTATGATTACCGATAATCTAAAAGTAGGATTATTAACAGACCATGTCCCGTTAAAAGATATTGCTTCACATATTTCTCCTGAATTAGTTGAAAATAAAATCAATATTATTGACAATACTTTAAAGCAGGACTTTGGTATAAATAAACCTAAAATTGCAGTTCTAGGCATAAACCCCCATACGGGAGATAAAGGAGTTATTGGTAATGAAGATGATAAAATATTGCGCCCAACCTTAAATAAAATTAAGGAATCAGGTAGGTTGGTTTTTGGACCTTATGCCGCAGATAGTTTTTTTGGGTCGGACAACTTTAAAAACTTTGACGCCATAATTGCCACTTATCACGATCAAGGATTAATTCCGTTTAAAACATTATCTTTTGGTAAAGGAGTAAATTTCACAGCAGGCTTAAATAAAATAAGGACCTCGCCAGATCATGGAACGGCATATGAAATTGCAGGTAAAGGGTTAGCGGACCCAAGCTCATTTAAAGAAGCAATTTTTGAAGCCATTCATATTTTTAACAAAAGAAAAGAATTTATCGAATTATCAGCAAATCCCCTAAAAAAAGCTACTAAATAGGCAGAAACACTTTTTCAGCCATAAGGTCTTTTCGTTAAAGAAAAATTTATATATTTGCAGGCTCAAAATGAATGTTTTATGAAGCCGTTAAAAGAGTTTACGATTCAATTTGTAGGTTTAAAAGACGGCGAACATTATTTTGATTATCAAATTGATAAAAAGTTCTTTGAATATTTCAGGTTTGAAGATTTTAATGATTCAAATATAAATGTTAAGGTTTTACTTAATAAAAAACCAACTCTTTTAGAATTTGACTTTAAAATTTCTGGTACTGTAAATGTTAATTGTGATCTAACAAATGAACCTTATGATCAGGAGGTAATCGGATCTCTTGACTTAGTGGTAAAATTTGGTCACGAGTTCAATGATGATAACGAGGATATTTTAATTATTCCTCATGGAGAATTTGAAATAAAAATTGAACAATATATTTATGAATTAATAGTACTTTCTGTACCAAAAAAATTAATTCATCCAGGAATTAAAGATGGATCTTTGAAATCTGACATATTAACAAAACTCGAAGAGTTAAGCCCAAAAACTCTTAGCGAAAAAGAAAATTCTGAGGGAACGGATCCTCGATGGGACAAATTAAAACAACTATTAACGGACAAATAACATAAAAAATGGCACATCCTAAAAGAAAAATCTCAAAGACCAGAAGAGATAAAAGAAGAACACATTATAAGGCAGAAACTCCACAAATTGCTACGTGCCCTACAACTGGAGAAGCACATCTTTATCACAGAGCGCATTGGCATGAAGGTAAGCTTTATTATAGAGGGCAGGTGTTAATTGATGGTATAGAAGTAGAAGAGAATTAGCACATAATTATGCTTAAATATAGACAAACGCTCATTTTGAGCGTTTTTTTTATGGATAATTTTTCAAAACGTTAAAAACAACCTATTTTGTGCAAAAATTGACCAAAAAGTGCTAATTTCTTTTAAATTTACACTGTTTTTGGCTTTTTTTTACCATTTTTAGGTCAAAATTAAAATATACATATGGGTAAGATCTCAGCTGCAATTACTGCCATAGGTGCTTATGTTCCTGATTTTGTACTAACCAACAATATTTTAGAAACAATGGTTGATACAACAGATGAATGGATTACGACTCGAACAGGGATAAAAGAACGGAGGATTTTAAAAGAAAAAAATAAAGGAACCTCCTTTTTAGCCATAAACGCAGCAAACAATTTAATTCAAAAAACAGGTCTTGATCCTAAAGAAATAGATTTAGTTATTGTTGCAACTGCAACTCCAGATATGCAGGCTGCTCCAACTTCTGTATTTGTAGCTTCAAAAATTGGTGCTTCAAATGCTTTTGGGTATGATTTAATTGCTGCCTGCTCCAGCTTTTTATATGCGGCCTCTGCAGCTTCTGGTTATATTGAATCAGGAAAGTATAAAAAAGTTTTGGTTATCGGTGCAGACATGAATTCTTCAATGATAGATTATACAGACCGCAAAACATGCATAATTTTTGGAGATGGCGCAGGAGCTGTGCTTTTTGAACCAAACAAAGAAGGTTTTGGTATTCAAGATGAATATTTACGAAGTGATGGAGCAGGAAGAGAATTCCTTCAGGTTCCAGCAGGTGGATCTCTTGAACCTGCTTCAGAAAAAACTATAAAGGAAAAAAAACACTTCGTTTATCAGGATGGTAAAACAGTTTTTAAATGGGCTGTCTCTAACATGGCGGATGTTTGTGAGAAATTAATGAACAGAAATAATTTAGCTAATAGTGATATAGATTGGCTAGTAGCACATCAAGCCAATAAACGAATAATAGATGCGACCGCGAATAGAATTAAGCTTGAAAAAGAAAAGGTCATGATGAACATTGAAAGATATGGTAATACAACATCAGCAACCATACCACTTCTACTTAATGATTATGAAGACCAACTAAGAAAAGGAGACAAATTAATTTTGGCTGCTTTCGGAGGGGGTTTTACCTGGGGTTCCATTTATTTAAACTGGGCTTACAACAACTAAACTAAAAACTAACTTTTTAAAATCTAATAATTATGGATTTAAAGGAAATTCAAAACTTAATCAGATTTGTAGCAAAATCAGGTGCAAATGAGGTTAAACTGGAAATGGATGATATTAAGATCACCATAAAAACAGGAGAATCTCACAAAGGAGAAACAACCATAGTTCAGCAAATTCCAGTGAGTGCTCCAATTGCTCAAAATCCGGCAACACCTCCAGAGGCAGAATCAAACACAAAGTCTAAAGAACCGGAGTCTAAAGACAGCGATGATTCAAAGTATATTACAATCAAGTCGCCTATTATAGGAACTTTCTATAGGAAACCGTCTCCAGACAAATCTGTTTTTGTAGAAGTAGGACAATCAATAAATCAAGGTGATGTTTTATGCGTAATAGAAGCTATGAAACTATTTAACGAAATTGAATCAGAGGTTTCTGGCAAGATAGTAAAAGTATTAGTCGACGACGCATCACCCGTAGAGTTTGATCAACCTTTGTTTTTAGTTGATCCTTCATAACAATTTAAAAATTCCAATGATCAAATCTCAAAATCCATTATTTGGAATTTGGAACGTGGAATTTGAAATTTTTAAAACCAGAAGTTATGTTTAAAAAAGTATTAATTGCAAATAGAGGGGAAATAGCATTAAGGGTCATTCGTACCTGCAAGGAAATGGGACTTAAAACGGTGGCAGTTTATTCTACAGCAGATGAAGATAGCCTTCACGTTAGATTTGCAGATGAAGCAGTATGTATAGGCCCTCCTGCAAGTACTGATTCATATCTAAAAATGTCCAATATTATTGCTGCAGCTGAAATTACAAATGCTGATGCGATTCATCCAGGATATGGATTTCTATCAGAAAACGCAAAGTTTTCAAAAATATGTGATCAACACGGTATTAAATTCATAGGTGCTTCTGCTGAAATGATAGATAAAATGGGAGATAAGGCATCTGCAAAATCAACAATGATAAAGGCTGGTGTTCCTGTTGTTCCGGGGAGTGAAGGTGTTATTGAAACGTTTGAAGATTGTGAAAAGATTGCTAAAGAAACAGGTTACCCGGTTATGCTTAAAGCTTCAGCAGGAGGAGGAGGAAAGGGTATGAGGGCAATTTGGAAACCTGAAGAATTAAAAGACGCATGGGATTCAGCTAAGCAAGAATCGAAAGCAGCTTTTGGCAATGACGAAATGTATATGGAAAAATTAATAGAAGAACCACGACATATCGAGATTCAAATTGTAGGGGATTCTAATGGAAAAGCATGTCATTTATCAGAAAGGGATTGTTCAATTCAAAGACGTCATCAAAAACTAACGGAAGAAGCCCCATCCCCATTTATGACACCTCAATTACGTAAAAAAATGGGAGCAGCTGCTGTTAAAGCAGCGGAATATATTGGTTATGAAGGTGTTGGAACTGTTGAATTCTTGGTAGACAAGCATAGAAAATTCTATTTTATGGAAATGAATACCCGAATTCAGGTCGAGCATCCTATTACTGAGCAAGTAATAGATTTTGACTTGATTTTTGAGCAAATCAAAGTAGCAGCAGGTGTGCCAATTTTAGGGATAAACTATGTTCCTAAATTGCATTCTATTGAATGCAGAATCAACGCAGAAGATCCATATAATGGGTTTAGGCCTTCACCTGGAAGGATAAATAATTTACATGTTCCGGGAGGTCATGGAGTTAGAGTTGATACCCATGTTTATGCAGGCTATTCAATTCCACCAAACTATGATTCAATGATAGCTAAATTGATTACTACTGCTCAAACTAGAGAAGAGGCTATTAGTAAAATGAAAAGAGCTTTAGATGAGTTTGTTATTGAGGGAATTGCAACAACCTTGCCTTTTCATAAGCAATTAATGAATCATCCGGATTATATAGCAGGTAATTATACCACTAAGTTTATGGATGACTTTGAAATGGACGAACCAGAAGAAAGTTAAATAAAAACTCCGAAATTACTTTCGGAGTTTTTTTATGTCTTTTCATTACCTTTAATACAAATCCAAATTATTAAAAAATGAAAAATGTTGTAGTCCTTGGGGCAGGAATGGTAGGAAGTGCTATAGCCATTGACATGGCAAAAACCCATAAAGTCACATTATTAGACCTTAATGAAAATGCTTTGGAAAAAGCTAAAAGCAAGTGCAATGAATTAACTTGTTTAAGTCTTGATGTTACCGACAAAGTCCTATTAAAATCAACATTAAAACCATTCGAATTGGTTATTTGTGCTGTTCCCGGATATTTAGGATATAACACCTTAAAATCAATAATTGAAGCAGGTAAAGATGTAGTTGATATTTCTTTTTTCCCTGAAAATGCTTTGGAACTTGATAACTTGGCTAAAGAAAAAGACGTTACTGCAATTGTAGATTGCGGAGTTGCTCCAGGTATGGATAATATCGTTTTAGGCCATTATAACGAAAAAATGAAATTGACTGACTTTGAATGTCTGGTTGGTGGTTTACCTAAAATTAAAAAATGGCCTTTTTATTATAAAGCACCTTTTTCTCCAATTGATGTAATTGAAGAATACACTCGCCCAGCTCGTTATGTCGAAAATTTTAAATTGATTACCAAAGAAGCTTTAACTGATTGTGAATATTTGAATTTTAAAAATATTGGGACATTGGAATCTTTTAACACGGATGGATTGCGATCCATAATTCATACGATGGCGCACATTCCTAACATGAAAGAAAAGACATTACGTTTTCCGGGACATATTGAGTTTATTAAAGGTCTACAGGAAAGCGGATTTTTTAGTAATGATAAATTAGATGAAAGAAGTAAGCTTTCGGTATTGGATTTTACCAGTAAAGTGCTTTTCAAAGAATGGAAATTAAATGAAGAAGATGAGGAATTCACCATAATGCGGATCACTTTAAAAGGAGAAAACCAGGATGGAAAAACAGAAGAAGTGATTTATGAGCTATATGATGAATACTGCCAAGAAACAAAAACTTCATCTATGTCTCGTACAACTGGATATACAGCTACAGCAGCAGCAAATTTATTTTTAGATGGATTGTTTAATGAAAAAGGAGTCTTTCCTCCAGAATTGGTTGGAAAACATGAAGCTTGTTTCAATTTTATTTTAAAATATTTAGAAGAAAGAAATGTAATTTACAGAAAGTCATCAAGATTGATTTAATCAACTTTAAAGTTTAGAAAATAAAAAGACCTAAACATTTAATAGTTAAGTCTTTTTCTGTTTTTTGAGATAATCAACCTTATAATTTCTCATTTGTCTTACTAGGTAACACATCATAACCCATATTAAACAATGTGAAACCAAAAATATCTGCGTATTGCTCGATAGTTTTGCTTACAGGAGTTCCAGCTCCATGACCAGCATCGGTTTCTATTCTAATTAAGGTTGGATTGTTTCCAGTTTGTTTGTCTTGTAATTCTGCTGCAAATTTAAAACTATGCGCAGGAACAACCCTATCATCATGGTCACCAGTTGTAACCAATGTGGCAGGGTACTGAACACCTTCTTTTACATTATGAACAGGTGAATAGCCTTTTAAATAGTTGAACATTTCTTTATTGTCTTCGGAAGTTCCATAATCGTAAGCCCAACCTGCTCCAGAAGTAAACGTATGGTAACGCAACATGTCTAAAACTCCAACGGCTGGCAAAGCTACCTTCATTAAATCTGGACGTTGTGTCATAGTTGCTCCAACTAATAGTCCACCATTAGAACCACCTCGAATGGCTAAATAATCTGATGATGTATAATTATTTGCAATTAAGTATTCTGCAGCGGCGATAAAGTCATCAAACACATTTTGCTTTTGCAGTTTTGTTCCTGCTTTGTGCCATTCTTTTCCGTATTCTCCACCACCACGTAAATTAGGCACAGCGAAGATGCCTCCTTGTTCCATCCATACAGCGTTGGTAATACTAAAACCTGGATTTAAACTCACGTTGAATCCACCATAACCATACAAAATAGTTGGATTTTTTCCATTAAGTTCTATCCCTTTTTTATGAGTTATCATCATAGGAACTTTAGTACCATCTTTTGAGTTGTAGAACACTTGATTGCTTTCATAATCATCTGGATTGAAATCAATTTCTGGTTTCCAGTACAATTCAGACTTTCCAGTTTCTACATCAAATTTGTAAATGCTTGTAGGTGTATTATAGTTTGTAAACGAGTAAAAATCTATTTTTTCTTCTTTTTTACCACCAAATCCGCCAGCATTTCCTAATCCAGGCAATTCTATTTCTCTTACTAATTTCCCGTCGTAATCGTATTGTTTTACCTGAGAGATGGCATCAACCATATATTCTGTAAAAAAGTAACCTCCTCCTGTAGATGGACTTAAAACATATTCAGTTTCTGGAATAAAATCCTCCCAATTTTCAGGTGATGGATTAGAAGCATCAACCGTTACTATTTTCTGGTTTGCTGCATTCAAGTTAGTTACTAAATATAGTTTGCTGCCAACATTATCTATTACATACGTGTCACTATTGGTATGGTCTAAAATAGTTACCAATGGGCTATTAGGCTTTGATAAATCTTTAAGATATAACTTGTTTCCAGAAGTTGAAACCCTTGGTGAAATTAACAGGTAGTTATTGTCTTCCGTAACACTTCCATAGATATATCTGTGTTTTTCAGCTTCTGTTCCTCCATAAACTAATTTGTCCTCTTTTTGAGATGTTCCTAATTTATGATAATAGACTTTATGTTGATCGGTTTTAGCAGATAGCTCGCTTCCTTTGGGCTTATCATAACTTGAATAATAGAATCCTTCATCTTTAAACCACGACATTCCACTAAATTTAACATCAACAATAGTGTCTTCAATTATTTCTTTCGTCTCGGTATTCAATATTAGAATCTTTCTCCAATCACTTCCCCCTTCAGAAATGGAATAAGCCAATAGGTTTCCACTTTTTGAAAAACTTGCACCACCTAATGATGTAGTTCCGTCTTCACTAAATTTGTTCGGGTCTAAAAAAACCTCTGCATTTTTAGAGTTGTCTGCTGTTTTGTGTCTGTAAATAACATACTGGTTTTGCAATCCATCATTTTTATAGAAATAAGTGTAATCGCCTTCTTTAAATGGAGAACTAATTTTTTTATAATTCCAAAGTTTTTCTAAACGGCTTTTTAATTCTTCTCTAAAAGGGATATTTTTTAAATAACCAAAAGTTGCTTCATTTTGAGTTTTCACCCATTCTTCTGTCTCTAAGCTTCTGTCATCTTCGAGCCATCTATAAGGGTCTTTCACTTCTGTTCCAAAATAGTTAGTAACAACATCACCCTTTTTTGTATTCGGATAATTGACATTCTCGTTTTGCTTTAAATAGGAAGTTGTTTTACAAGACATAACTATTGAAAGAGTTAATAAATAAAGAAATATATTTTTCATAGGAAATGATTTAAGTAACCTATAAAATTAAAACAAAAAAAGCTCTTAACTAAAGAAGAAAAAGCTTAAAATTATAATTTTTATTTAGTCTAAAGTTTAATAAGGTTCTGAATTTTTATTTCAAAGTTATCGGATGGACTTGTCATACAATAGACACTCAATCTGACCTAAATTTATAGCTAAAATATTCATCAACTTAAACTAAATCGTTCTTAATCAAATATTCAGCAATCTGTATAGCATTTGTAGCAGCACCTTTTCGTAAGTTATCTGCAACAACCCACATGTTTAATGTCTTTGATTGTGTTTCGTCTCTTCTGATTCTTCCAACAAAAACATCATCTTTACCATTAGCATAAATTGGCATGGGATAGGTATTTGTATCGGTATTATCTTGAACGACAACTCCGGAAGTTTGGCTTAATAGTTTACGAACATCTTGTAAATCAAAATCATTTTCAAACTCGACATTCACAGATTCAGAATGCCCTCCAGAAGTTGGAATTCTAACAGCAGTTGCTGTTACAGAAAAGGTTCTGTCATTAAAAATCTTTTGAGGTTCTCTAGCCAATTTCATTTCCTCTTTTGTATATCCATTTTCTTCAAAGGTATCACAATGAGGAAGCGCATTTCTGTTTATAGGATAAGGATAGGCCATTTCACCTTTTATGCCATTAACTTCGTTATCTAATTGTTGTACAGCTTTGACTCCAGTTCCTGAGACCGATTGATACGTCGACACAACAACACGTTTCATTTTGTATTTTTTATGCAAAGGCGCTAAAGCCAATACCATTTGTATTGTTGAGCAGTTTGGATTGGCGATAATTTTATCGTCTTTAGTTAGTTCATCTGCGTTAATTTCTGGAACTACCAATTTTTTAGATGGATCCATTCTCCAAGCAGATGAATTATCTATAACAGTTGTTCCTACTTCTGCAAATTTTGGAGCCCATTCTTTGGAAGTTCCTCCACCTGCAGAAAAAATGGCAATGTCTGGTTTCATTTCAACAGCAGTCTGTAAACCAACGACTTTATAGTTTTTACCATTAAAGGCTATCTCTTTTCCAACCGATCTTTCTGATGCTACTGGAACGAATTCTGTCAATGGAAAATTCCTTTCTGCTAGTACTTGTCTCATTACTTCTCCAACCATTCCGGTTGCGCCAACTACAGCTACTTTCATTTTTTAAAATTTAGTTTACAAAATTATGGCATTTATTGCTTTAAACATTTATTAGTCACCCGTTTTTTTGATAAAAATTGAGCACAAAAAAAGCCTTGTTTATATTAATAACAAGGCTTTTTTGAAAATCATATAAAATTTATAAGATTTTTCTGATTTATAGATTTTTTACTTTTTGAGTAAATCTCTAATTTCAGCTAATAGATCATTATCAGATGGTCCTGCAGGAGCAGCTGGCTCAACTGGTTTTTTGGTTTTGTTGTATGCTTTAACAATTAAGAACATAACCAATCCTACTATAAGGAGATTAATAATTGTATTGATCCACGAACCGTAAGCAATGACAGCAGCTCCAGCTTCTTTAGCAGCAGCCAAACTTGCATATTCTGCTCCATCCATTGCATAGTGAAGATCTTCAAAATTCATACCTCCAGCAAAGTAGCCAATGAACGGCATAGCAATATTTGAAACAAATCCATTAATAACCGCACCAAGTGCACCAGCCATAATTACTGCAACTGCGAAATCAATCACATTTCCAGTCATAATAAAATCTTTAAACTCTTTTAACATAATTAAATAATTTAGTTAGTATTAATATTTTGGCAATTTAAAAAAAAATTTAACTGAGTAGTTTCAGAAAAGTCAATTTTTATTAGTGAATTATCGACAAAATACTCGTTTTACTCGTTGAGATACAGAAGTTAGTACTTCATAAGAAATTGTATTGGTAGTTTTTCCTAATTCTTCGGCAGTATAATTTTTATCGAATATTATAACCTCATCCCCTTCTTTACAATCTATATCAGTTATATTTACCATAATCATATCCATACAAACATTGCCAATTATTGGTGCTTTTTTGTTGTTAATTGTAACGAATCCTACTCCATGACCATATTGTCGGCCAATACCGTCTGCATGACCAATTGGGATTGTTGCTGTTTTTTGAAAAGAATCACTTTTAAACCCTCTGTTATACCCTACGGTTTCTCCTTTTTCTATAATATGAATTTGTGAGATGATAGATTTTAAAGAAGCAATAGGTGTTAAGCTTCGGTTTTCTTCTTCGGAATTACCAAATCCGTACAATCCTATACCGCTTCTTACCATATCAAAATGAGCCTCGGGATAGTTTATTATTCCAGAAGTATTGCACATATGCAACATGGGCTTATATCCTAACAAATCAATTAACTTGGCTGATGAGATCTTAAAACTTTTAATTTGAGTTATAGTAAACCTCCTTTCCTCTAAATCTTCACTAGCTGCTAAATGAGAGAAAATCGATTTAACCTTTATTGAAGTTGAGGCCAATATTTGCGTAGAGATATAATCAACATCATTTTCCCAAAAACCCAGTCGATTAAGACCTGTGTTGAATTTTATATGTACTGGATAATCCGTTTGTTGAAGTTCTTCAGCTGATTCAATGAATTTTTTTAAAGTTTTTGCACTATATAAACTAGGCTCTAAACAATTCTCTATTAGAAGTGTAAAATTTACAGGCTGCGGATGTAAAACCAAAATAGGTTTAGTTATACCGGCTTTTCTTAAGTTTATCCCTTCGCTTACGTATGCAACAGCGAAATAATCTATATTTAATTCTTGCAAGTATTTAGGGATCTCAATAGCTTCACTACCATAACCAAAAGCTTTTACTACAGCCATGAAATTAGTATTACTATTTAATTTTGATTTTATATACTCGAAGTTATGTTTTAATGCCTTTAGATCAATTTCAAGTACGGTTTCCTGTGTTTGTGGCATAGGCTTATTCTGATTTTGAAGGAACTACTTGAGGATCTTTTACTTTTATATTTCTTAATTTTTCACGCATAGTTGCTTTAAAATAAGCAGCTCTGCTTAATGGCTCATATTCGTCTACTTCTCCCAGCAAAACCAAATCATCACTTTTAGCCTTTCTGAAACTATATTGTGCTAAATTTCCCGTTCTAGTACATACAGCATGAACTTTAGTTACGTATTCTGCCGTTGCCATTAAATTTGGCATAGGACCAAAAGGATTGCCTTTAAAATCCATATCTAATCCAGCCACGATTACTCGCACACCATTGTTTGCTAAATCATTGCAAACACGAACTATTTCATCATCAAAAAATTGAGCCTCATCAATTCCTACAACATCACAACCATCAGCTAAGATAGGAATATTAGCAGCGGCGGGAACAGGAGTAGAGCGAATTTCATTGGAATCATGGGAGACCACTTTGTCTTCATCATAGCGCACATCAATTGCAGGTTTAAATATCTCAACCCTCTGCCTTGCAAACTGAGCACGCTTCAATCGACGAATCAATTCTTCGGTTTTACCAGAGAACATGGATCCACAAATTACTTCTATCCAACCAAATTGCTCTTTCTGATTTACTGTATTTTCAAGAAACATTTCGTAATTTTAGCACTAAACGAATATAAAAATCGTTTGTTTAAAGGTGAATCAAATTTATTAAAAATCAAAGCCACAAAATAGCATAAAATTTAAAAGTTATGAAAAAGAAATTAGAATCGGACTTGATGAGTATTGCGCACAGGATTCTAAAGCTAAAAGGGAAGGAAGATGTATTAAAAATGCATAAAGTTGTAGAGGAGCTTTATGAAAAATTATGTGTTTTGAAATTTGCACATGAAAATTTTGAAGGCGATATACCAACTATAGGAAGCGACTCTTCATTTTTTGATATGTTGGATGTTGCATTTAACAACAAGGTTAGTGACAACATTGAAGTTGAAGACAAAGTATACATTAATTTGGATGAGGTTGAAGATGATGGCATAATGGAACCAGTTATGGAAAAAATAAAGGACATGGTTGCCCAAATGCCTCCAGAGACCCAAAAGGTAGATAAAATTTTTGAGGAAGCTATTCCAACGAAAAAATATCATGAGGACGATTTAGAGGAGATCACGGCAGATTTTAAAGAAATCCCAGAATTTGAACCCATTGAAGAAGCCGAGGCCAGGTTGAAGCAAAAGCGATCTTTAAATGATAAATTAAAATCCACAATTAACATTGGATTAAATGATAAGTTAGCGTTTATCAAGCACTTATTTGAAGGTAGTGCAGAAGATTACGATCGTGTACTTTCTCAATTGAATACAATTACTTCATTTCAAGAGGCAAAAGGGTTTATCAATAATATAGTAAAACCAGATTATAAAAACTGGGAAGAAAAGGAAGAATACGAAATGCGTTTCATGGAAATTATTGAAGCTAAATTCAATTAATGAGCAAACTGTACCTTGTACCAACTCCAATAGGAAACTTAGATGATATGACTTTAAGAGCTATAAAGGTTTTGAAGGAAGTTGATTTAATCCTGGCTGAAGATACACGTACTTCCGGAAAATTATTAAAGCATTTTGACATAAACACAAACATGCAGAGCCATCATATGCATAATGAACATAAAACGGTTAATGCTTTAATTGAAAAACTTAAATCAGGAACAACAATTGCATTAATTAGCGATGCTGGAACTCCTGCTATTTCTGATCCAGGATTTTTATTGACTAGAGCCTGTATTGAAAATAATATTAATGTAGAATGTTTGCCAGGAGCAACGGCATTTGTGCCAGCCTTGGTCAATAGTGGCTTACCAAACGACAGGTTTGTTTTTGAAGGATTTTTACCAGTTAAAAAAGGCAGGCAAACTCGACTGAAATTGCTTGCAGAAGAAACCCGAACCATGATTTTTTATGAAAGCCCTCATAAACTCATAAAGACATTAACCAACTTTTGTGAGTATTTTGGTGAAGACAGACCAGTCAGTGTGTCTAGAGAATTGACTAAGTTATTCGAAGAAACCATTAGTGGAACAGCTACAGAAGTTTTAGAACATTATGCTAACAAACCACCGAAAGGGGAAATTGTTATTGTGGTAGCTGGTAAGAAATGAGATTTTTACGAATGCTTCCCTTTATTCCATCCATGTTTTCCTAAATATTGTTCGCCACTTTCAACTGCTCCTTCCTCAATAGAAGTTGCCATTGAATCGTTCCATCTATTTAGATATCCAAATAGAGAAATAACACCAAGCATTTCAACAATTTCACCTTCATCCCAATGCTGGTATAAACGTTTTTTAATGGATTCATCAACAGCATTTGGAACTAACGAAGCAGCTAAACTAAAATCTAAAGCAGCACGTTCGGCTTCAGAAAAAGCAGGATGTATTCTGTATTCCCAAATATTATCTAACTTTTCTTGCTCTGCTCCATAACGTTCGGCAGCACGAATAGCATGTGCCTGACAATATCTGCAACCAGTAGAATTACTGCTTACCCATGCAATCATTCTTTTTAAGGCTGATGTTACGCGACCTTCGTTAGCCATTACCGCTTTATTTAAATTGATAAAAGCTTTACTGATGGCCGGGCGACGTTGCATGGTTAAAACTGAATTTGGACAAAAACCAAGGGTTTCATTGAAGAACTCTGCTAATTTTTTGGTCTCTAAATCGTGGTCTGCAGATAATGGTGAAACTAGTGCCATATGTTACAAAAGTTTAAGTTTATAAGTCGTATTTTTGAACCTTCAATTAACAAAATATTTTCAACATATGAATAACATAGTGACTACAGAATGGCAAAGAGACATGGTATTTGAATCTAATAATCCTAGTGGTGATATAATAAAAATTGATTCTAATGAGGAATTTGGAGGAACAAATTCCGGATTACGGCCTAAAGCATTAATGTTGTCATCTTTAGCTGGCTGTTCTGGATTGGATGTGGTTTCACTTTTAAAAAAAATGAAAGTCAATATTGATGATTTTAAAATTATCACAACAGGGGAATTGACTGAAGAACATCCCAAATATTATAACAAGGTAAAAATTGATTATCATTTTTATGGAAACGATTTACATGAAAAGAAAATCAATAAAGCCGTTAATTTGTCCATAGAAAAATATTGTGGGGTATTCGAGATGTTCCGTCATTTCGCTAAAATGGAAACGGAAATCCATTTGCATAAAAAATAGTATTTTGCCAATCTATGCGTTGGACTCTCAAACCTAAACCAAATTCAGATAAAGTAAAACAATTACAAGACTCCCTTCAGGTAGATGAAGTGATTGCTTCCCTTTTAGTTCAACGAGGTATTGACACCTACGAAGCTGCTAAAACTTTTTTTAGACCATCTTTAGATGATTTACACGATCCATTCTTGATAAAAGATATGGATAAGGCGGTTGCAAGAATCGAAACTGCGTTTCTTCAGAATGAAAACATTCTTGTGTATGGTGATTACGATGTAGATGGAACCACTGCCGTATCCTTAGTGTCATCCTATTTATTGAATGAGTATCCTAATGTTGCGACATATATTCCGGACAGATATGATGAAGGTTATGGTATATCATATAAAGGAATTGACTTTGCACAGGATAATGATTGCTCTCTAATTATTGCTTTAGATTGTGGTATCAAGGCAATTGATAAAGTAAAGTACGCATCGGAAAAAGATATCGATTTTATAATCTGTGACCATCATATACCTGGAGACAATATACCAGACGCTGTTGCGGTTTTAGACCCAAAACGAAGGGATTGCAAGTATCCATTCAAGGAATTATGTGGTTGTGGCGTTGGTTTTAAGCTCATTCAGGCATTAGCTTCAAAAGAAGGCAAATCTGTTGAGGATTTAGTCGAATATCTTGACTTGGTTGCAACCGCAATTGGCGCAGATATTGTTCCGATGACTGGAGAAAACAGAGTCTTAACCTATTTTGGATTGCAAGTAATTAATGAAGCACCTAGAACTGGTTTTAAGGCCATCATCAATCAAGTCAAAAAAGAAACCTTATCTGTAACAGATGTAGTTTTCATCATTGCTCCAAGAATCAATGCTGCCGGACGAATGAAACATGGTCAGTATGCAGTAAATTTATTAACAGAAACCAATTTTGAAACAGCAATACATTTTGCAGAAGAAATTGAATCTTTTAACAATGATAGAAGAGATGCAGATAAAAGAATTACAAAAGAAGCTCTGCAACAAATTGAACAACAAAAAGAACAGGAAAATTTTACTACTGTTGTTTACCATGAAACTTGGCATAAAGGTGTTATTGGTATTGTCGCTTCTCGATTAACAGAAACCTACTACAGACCAACACTGGTATTTACCAAAAGTGGAGATAAACTAGCTGCTTCAGCACGTTCAGTCAAAGGATTTGATGTATATAATGCTTTAGAAGCCTGTAGTGAGTATTTAGAACAATTCGGTGGTCATAAATATGCTGCTGGACTAACTCTTAAAGAAGAAAATTACAATATATTTAAACAAGCTTTTGAAAAATATGTAGCAAGTACTATTGAAAATAAGATGTTAATTCCGGAAATTTCTATTGATACTGAACTATATCTTGACACAATTACACCAAGATTTTATAGAATATTAAGCCAGTTTGCGCCTTTTGGACCAGGGAATATGACACCTGTTTTTATGTCTTCTGACTTAAAAGATACGGGTTATGGAAAATGTGTTGGAGAAGATGATAAACATTTAAGAGTTACTATGACTCAAAATAACTCAAAACTAGCTGGAATTGGATTTGGCTTAGGTAGTAAAATAGATTTGATTTTAAACAGAAAACCATTTAAAGCAGCTTATTCTATAGATGAAAACCATTGGAATGGAAAAGTGAGTTTACAACTTAAACTAAGGGATTTAAAATCTTAACATTCTTTAATCAATGGCTAATAATGATCCCTATGCAGCACTCAGGTTTAGAGAATTCAATATTTTTTTAGTTGTAAGATTTCTTTTGATTTTTACCTGGTCCATGCAATTTATAGTCATTGAGTGGCAAGTTTATACTTTAACTAAGGATCCTTTATCATTGGGGATTATCGGTCTAATGGAAATTATCCCAGCTTTTTCAATGGCCCTTTTTGCCGGACATATAGTGGATCAAAATGAAAAACGCAACCTATTAGTACTTTGTATTAGTGCATTTTCTTTAATTAGTTTTGGATTATTCTTTTTAACACTGCCAGAATTAGCTGCTAAATGGACTAAAAACTCAATCCTGTATTCAATATATGCTTTGGTTTTCTTTGGTGGTTTTCTAAGAGCATTCTTTGGGCCGACAATTTTTTCTTTAGTAGCTCTAATAGTTCCTAAAAAAGCTTATCCAAATGCTGCAACATGGAGTAGTTCCACATGGCAAATGGCTTCCGTTTTAGGACCTGCATTGGCTGGTTTTGCCATTAATTGGATTGGTGTTCACTGGACATTATGTCTAATATTTACTCTTGTTATTCTTGCTTTGATAGTGACTTTACAAATTAAGAGAAAACCAATTCTGAATCCTAAAATTGGAGAGTCTGTAGTTAAAAGTTTAAAAGAAGGGGTGAAGTTTGTGTATAAATCCAAAGCAATTTTTGGAGCTTTAACTTTAGATATGATTGCCGTATTATTTGGTGGAGCTATTGCACTCTTGCCTGTATATGCTCAGGATATTTTAAAAGTTGGCTCAGAAGGATTTGGAGTTTTAAGAGCGGCTCCTGCGGTTGGTGCATTTCTAACTATGCTGGTCACAGCGTATATTCCTATAAGTAAGAATGCTGGAAAAAAATTGTTGGGAGCTATATTTGGGTTTGGTATTTGTATTATAGTCTTTGGATTATCATCTGTATTTTGGATATCGTTATTAGCCCTTTTCTTAAGTGGAGTAACAGATGGCGTCTCTATGGTAATAAGACAAACCATTTTACAGCTAAAAACTCCAGATCACATGCGAGGCCGAGTAGCGTCTGTTAATTCTATGTTTGTAGGATCATCGAATGAACTTGGAGCATTTGAAAGTGGCTTAACAGCTAAATTGATGGGTACAGTAACCGCTGTGGTGTTTGGAGGCACTATGACCTTAATAACAGTGATTACCACTGGCATTGCATTGCCATCCTTTAGAAAACTGGATTTAACTAAGGATATTGAAGATCATGAAAATGAAAATCAATAGGTTTTTAATTCAAACTTTTTGCCATCAAACACACCGTAAGTATAGTATTGAATCCAGTCGCCTAGATTGATGTATTTAGAATCGTCACTGAGATTGATTTCCAATGGCAGATGCCTGTGACCAAAAACAAAATAATCTCTGTGTTTTTCTTCTAATTTTCTTTTGCTATACTGAATAAGCCATTCCTTTTCTTCGCCAAGAAATTTGATGTCTTCTTCTCCGGAGATCAATCTGTTTTTTACAGAGAAATATTGTCCTAATTTCACTCCTAAGTCAGGATGTAACCATTTAAAGAACCATTTAGCGATGGGATTAGTGAATACTTTTTTCATTCTTTTAAATCCTTTATCCCCAGGACCTAAGCCGTCACCATGACCAATAAAAAAGATTTTGTCATTAAAAATGAATTCTTTTGGTTTGTAATAAACAGGAATATTGAGCTCTTCTTCAAAATAGCCATTCATCCAAAGATCATGATTACCTACGAAATAGTGAACTGGAATTCCCGAATCGCTTATTTCAGCAAGTTTCCCAAGAGTTCTTGTATATCCTTTTGGAACAACAGTTTTGTATTCAAACCAAAAATCAAAAAGATCCCCTAAAAGGAAAATAGCCGCAGCATCATTTTTGACCTCATCTAACCAAGCAACGAACTTTTTTTCTCTTGGATAGGATTTCTCCATTGTGGGTGCTCCTAAATGATTGTCTGAAGCGAAGTATATTTTCTTTCCTTTTGGGATTTGCATTGTTTAAAGATATGAACTATTATCACTTGCGTACCATTCTGCGAATGATGACTCTGTTTCTCGAAGTTTTAGCGAGTGTAATTTAATGTTATCGGGTAAACGACTTTTTATTTTTTTTGCAAAATCAATAATCATCATTTCGCTGGTAGGTTGGTAATCAACAAGCAAAACATTGTGTCCTCTGTCTTCAAGTTCTTTAGCTAGTTCGATATGCGGTGTATTTCTATTAAACACTGTGGCGTGATCAAAAACGTTCACAATTTCTTCTTTTACAATCTTTTTTAGATCACCAAAATCAATGACCATTCCATATTTAACATTAGTTGTATCTGAAATAGGAGTGCCAATGACTGTTACAGATAATTTGTAACTGTGACCGTGGACGTTTCTGCATTTACCATCGTAACCGTATAAAGCATGTCCTGTTTCAAAAGAGAATTGTTTTGTAATGCGTATACTACTCATTATCTTTTTTTATTTCTATTAATTACATAAATAACAATTAAAGCTATTCCTAATAATAGAAACAAACCATTTCCACTAAAAAAATTAAGTATATCCATTATTTATTGTTTCTATTAATACGTTTTTTGTTGTATCTATAAATTAAATATGCAAATGCCACTAAAATAATAAATGGAAGCATTGAACCAATAAACACACCTATTTCATAACCCTTATCCGGAGCGTTCTTGATTTTTTCTTCAATATCAACCTGATGTAAAAGCAGTATTATTGAATGCATCATTATTTAATTTTCTTTAGAGCATTTTTTGTAAATTCTGACAACGCTAATTGTCCAGAAATTTCCGCTCTTTCTTTTAAAAGACTCTCCCAGTGTTCTGTATCTTCCCAAAGAACTTTTTTCATTTGAGTCAAAGCTTCCGGATTGTAAGACGCTAATTTATTGGCTAACACATCAACTTCTCTATCCAGTTCTTTTATAGAGTCAAATACTTTAGCATATAATCCTTTTTCTTTAGCCCAATACGCATTTTTCCATTCGGAAGCAGCTAAAGCCAATTCTGACAATACGGCTTTTCCCATTTTGCGTTCTACAGCAGGAGCAATAACAAAAGGACCAATTCCAACTGTAAATTCTGATAGTTTTATTGAAGCATCTACAGATGCTAAAACATAATCACAAGCACTTGCTAATCCAACACCACCGCCAACTGCCTTTCCCTGAATTCTGCCTATTATGAGTTTAGAGCAGGATCGCATTGCATTAATGACATTTGCAAAACCACTAAAAAAATCTTTGCCTTCTGATAAATTTGAAATTGCCAATAATTCATCAAACGAAGCACCTGCACAAAAAGCTCGTTCGCCTTCACTTTTTAGAACAATAACATGAACTTCATTGTTGTCTGACAGTTCATTTAATTTAATGGTCAATTTTTTAAGCAAATCACTTGGAAATGAATTGCCTGCTGGATGGCCAAACTCTATTGTTGCAATATGGTCATTAATTATTGAGGAAATATTACCGTGAAGACCTGATGAAGACATTCATTTAATTTTTATCAAAAATACGCAATCTAATTTAGTTTGAATGAGCAAAATTTCTTCTAAATGCATAAAGTAGAGGAATTCCTCTGGCTATCATCCAGAATGTAATAGCAATAAAAATAGCATATAATTTATAGTTTAAATTATCTAACCAAAACAAGATTGGTATGAAGACCACAAACGTTGCAAACAACAAAACGTTTCGTAAATATTTCATTTTCCCTAACCCCTTAAATACGCTATCAAAAATAAAAGCAACTGCACAAACAGGTTGCATGGCTAATACCAGCCAGAAAACATTATAGAACTCCTTTAACACTTCCGGATCTTTTGTAAATAGTGTTCCCAATGGATAATAGATCATGAAGCCAAATAAAGCCAGAATAGAACCTATAACAATCCCATATCTTATCAGCTTATAATTTAGCTGCATCAATAATTTATAGTCTTTGGCACCAAACAATTTTCCGGATAGGATATTTCCGGCACTAGCGTATCCATCAATAATAAAAGCTCCTAAAAACCAAAGATTTATGGCTATAGTATATGCGGCAATGTATTGCTTTCCGTAGCTGGTTGCAAAGGCACTCGCATAATAAAGCGTAACGTTAAGCGCGAGTGTGCGGACAAATAAATTAAGGATCATCAATAAAAACTTTCTGATTTCCTTATTGAATGGAAACGTGATCAGTAGAGGAATCGTTGTCTTTTTCAATAAAAAGTATGCTGCTAATATTGCCATTATAAATTGTGCTATTACACTGGCATATGCAGCTCCTT
>JABDOZ010000065.1 GCA_013043005.1 Flavobacteriaceae bacterium
AAGGAGCTACAGTAAAAAGAACCTCCAGAATTGCATCTATTCGTGTTGGCGAAGAGATGGTAGGACGTGTTGTTGATACACTTGGAAGTCCAATTGACGGAAAAGGGCCTATTGGCGGGAAACTATACGAAATGCCTTTGGAGAGAAAAGCTCCCGGAGTTATTTTCAGACAGCCAGTTGATGAGCCATTACAGACGGGTATAAAATCTATTGACGCCATGATTCCTATTGGTCGAGGTCAGCGTGAGTTGGTAATTGGAGATAGACAAACTGGTAAAACAACAGTTTGTATAGACACCATTATAAATCAAAAAGAATTTTATGATGCAGGTGAACCAGTATTCTGTGTTTATGTAGCAGTTGGTCAAAAAGCTTCAACAGTTGCTAATATTGCGAAGACCTTAGAAGATAAAGGTGCTCTGGCATATACTGTTATTGTTGCTGCTAACGCTTCAGATCCAGCTCCTATGCAGGTGTACGCTCCATTTGCAGGCGCTGCAATAGGGGAATATTTTAGAGACACTGGTCGTCCGGCTTTAATCATTTATGACGATTTATCTAAACAAGCTGTTGCGTATCGTGAGGTTTCCTTATTATTACGTCGTCCACCAGGACGTGAAGCATATCCTGGAGATGTATTCTATTTACATTCACGTTTATTGGAAAGGGCTGCAAAAGTAATTAATGATGATAGTATTGCTAAGAATATGAATGACCTTCCAGCTCCATTGAAATCGATGGTAAAAGGAGGAGGATCATTAACCGCATTGCCTATTATTGAAACTCAGGCAGGTGACGTATCAGCTTATATTCCAACAAACGTAATATCTATCACAGATGGACAGATTTTCCTTGATGGAGATCTATTTAATTCTGGTGTTAGGCCTGCTATTAATGTTGGGATCTCTGTATCTCGTGTTGGAGGAAATGCACAGATAAAATCAATGAAAAAAGTAGCAGGAACTTTAAAGTTAGATCAAGCTCAATTCCGCGAGTTGGAAGCATTCGCCAAGTTCGGATCAGACTTGGATGCAGCAACTTTAAATGTAATTGAAAAAGGTAGACGAAATGTTGAAATTTTAAAGCAAGCTCAAAATGATCCATACACTGTAGAGGATCAAATTGCAATAATTTATGTAGGATCTAAGAATCTGCTAAGAAATGTTCCTGTAGACAAAGTGAAAGAGTTTGAGAGTGATTATATAGAATTTCTCAAAGGGAAGCATGCCGACACCTTAAAAACTTTAAAATCTGGTAAGCTTACAGATGAAGTAACAGATACTTTAACTAAAGTAGCTAAAGATCTGGCGGCAAGATATAACGCTTAATTCTAAAACAGAATGGCAAATTTAAAAGAAATACGCAACAGAATAGCATCGGTTTCTTCAACTATGCAGATAACCAGTGCTATGAAAATGGTATCTGCTGCAAAACTGAAGAAAGCCCAGGACGCCATTACATCTATGCGTCCTTATGCTAATAAGCTTACCGAGCTTTTACAAAGTCTGAGCGCAAGCCTTGATGCAGATGAAGGGAATAAATTTTCCACTCAGCGCGAGATCAATAAGGTTCTTGTTGTGTCCATTACGTCTAACAGAGGACTATGTGGTGCTTTTAACTCCAATATCATTAAAGAGTCCTATAATTTGGCGAACGAAACCTATTCTGACAAGGAAGTTTCTTTTTTGGCTATAGGCAAAAAAGCGAATGACGCCTTATCAAAAAAATATGATGTGATTGGAAATCATAGTACAATTTTTGATGATCTGACTTTTGAGAATTCTTCTGAAATAGCACAAATGTTAATGGATAAATTTGTCGATGCAGATTTTGATAAAATTATATTAGTATATAATAAATTTAAAAATGCTGCTACTCAAATCATAATGAATGAACAATTCTTGCCAATTGTTCCAGTTGAGAATACAACAAACATTAATGTTGATTATATCTATGAACCATCACAAAGCCAAATAGTTGAAACTTTAATACCTAAATCTTTAAAAACTCAAATTTATAAGGCTATTCGAGATTCTTTTGCAAGTGAACATGGGGCTCGTATGACCGCAATGCATAAGGCAACAGACAATGCTACAGAATTGAGAGATCAACTTAAGCTAACTTACAATAAAGCAAGACAAGCAGCCATTACCAATGAAATATTAGAAATTGTTGGTGGTGCGGAAGCACTAAATAATTAGGCGAAGCCAAATTATTACTAAGCAGAAGCTTTGAAAAATTAAAATCTGTAAAAACAATTAAACAAGCCTCATTAATCGTGAGGCTTTTTTATGGAATAGATTTTGATTTGATATCTTTAAACAAAATAATTCGAATGAAATTATTAGTTAAGCTGATATTATTAATTATAGTTGTGATTGGTTTTACCCAATGTTCAAGCGCCCAAAAGTTAGAGAAAGAAGCTCCATTTAAAATAGGAAAGGTCTATTTTCAAAGTTGGGTAGCAGGAGTTAAAGGAGGGGGTTCTGGAATAAACATATTCATTCCTATAGAAAGTATATCACAAAATAAAATAGAGCTGGACAGTGTTTATTTTAGAGGGCATTCTTCGATTTTAGAAACCAAATTTAATAGGCCAGATTTTTTTATTGGTAGATTTTCCACAGCTACAAATCAACAAAGAGATTTAATCATGAGCAATGAGCCTTATGCTGAATATAGAAATGTAGAGCCCCAAATCAATACTAAAATACCTTTTAAACTTAAAGATGATGAATGCATTGTGAGCTATATTGAAGGTAATATGACTAAGTATTTTTTGATAGAAAACGTGGTTGAAGAAAAACCAGTACATTATCCGAGTAGACCTCCTAACAGGCAATAATATATTGCGTTGCAAAACGTTTTTTAATAACGTATTTTTAGCAGATTAAAAACCAACTCTTGGCTGCACTTAATAAACTATTTAAGCAAACATTTATTTATGGATTAGCAACGGTTTTACCACGTATGCTTAGTTTTCTTTTAGTGCCCTTATACACTACCAAGGGAGTTCTTTCGTCAGTTGCAGAGTATGGAAAAGTTTCATTAATATATTCGTGGTTCGTAATATTCAATGTTATTTTAGCTTATGGCATGGAAACGGCTTTTTTTAGGTTTTTTCATAAAGAAGATGATAAAGAAAAGGTAGTTGGTACAGCTTCAGTTTCATTGATTATCACATCAGTAATATTCTTTATTCTGGCTTTTTTACTCAAAAACCAGATATCACAATTCACCAATATTAAAGTGGAATACATAAGTTTAGTGATTTGGATATTGCTATTGGACGCTCTTGTCATCATTCCATTTGCATGGTTAAGAGCCAATGAGAAGCCCATGAAATATGCCATCATTAAAATATGTAATGTTGCAGTCAACTTAGTATTAAATGTATTTCTTTTATTATGGTTAAAAGGTTTAGCAGAGGGAAGCCCATTTTTCAATAACCTCTATTTTCCTAATTTTGAAGTGAATTATATCTTCATTTCAAATCTTATTGCGAGTGCATTGACATTGCTATTCATGGTATCATTTTATACTAAAATCAAATACACTTTTGATTCGGTTTTGTGGAAAAAAATGTTAAGATATTCTTTCCCGGTTTTAATAGCTGGAGTAGCATTTTCAGTAAATGAAACCTTTGACAGAATACTTCTAGAAAGATTATTGCCCGAAAATATTGCAGAAACTCAAATAGGAATGTACTCTGCTTGTTATAAATTAGCATTATTCATGACTTTATTTGCTACGGCATATAGGTTGGGCATCGAGCCTTTCTTTTTTAGTCATGCAAAAAGCAAAAACCCTCAGAAGAATTATGCTATAGTTTTAGAATTTTTCGTTGCTTTTGGAGCGATCATTTTTCTATCCGTAGTGGTCTTTGCAGACATATTAAAACCAATAATCATTAGAAGTGAAGCATATTGGGAAGCCATGTGGATCGTTCCTTTAATATTGCTGGCAAACTTCTGTTTAGGGATTTATCACAACCTATCAGTTTGGTATAAAATAACTGACAGAACTAAGTTTGGAGCATATATTTCAGTTTTTGGAGCATTGGTAACGTTAGCGCTCAATATTTGGCTAATACCTAAAATTGGTTTTAAAGGCAGCGCTATTGCCACATTATCTGCATATGGCAGTATGATGTTATTATCATATTATTTTGGAAGGAAATATTATCCAATTCCGTATAATCTTACTAAAATAGGGTTATACTTACTAATTTCTACTTTATTTTCCACAATATCATTCTATTACTTTAGAGAAAATTATGTTGTTGGAATATCCTTATTAGTCCTATTTTTAATTATGGTTTATTTATTAGAGAAAAAAGAATTAAAACAATTATTATTAAACTAAAATGAAAATAAAAATAATCAACAGATCAAACCACAATCTACCAAATTACGAAACTATTGCTTCAGCAGGCATGGATCTACGTGCTAATTTATCAGAAGCAAGAGTTTTAAGACCATTGGAACGAAGCATTGTAGGTACAGGGCTATTTATAGAATTACCTATAGGATACGAGGCTCAAGTTAGACCCAGAAGTGGTTTAGCGGCCAAAAAAGGAATTTCAGTTTTAAATGCACCTGGAACTATTGATGCTGATTACAGAGGCGAAATAGGAGTTATTTTGGTAAATCTCTCAAACGAAGATTTTACAATAGAAAATGGAGAACGCGTTGCACAATTGGTAATAAATAAACACGATCGAGCTGAATGGATTGAAGTAAAAGAATTATCTGAAACAACAAGAGGAACAGGTGGATTTGGTAGTACGGGAATGAAATAAACAAATTCCTGCGAAAGCAGGAATCTCTAAATAAAAAGTAACAGACCTAAAAGCAAACAAATACCTGACAATTATTTTAGTAAATGAGTGGTTAAATTAAAAAAGATGAAGCATTGGTACGTCTATATTATGAATAATAAACCAAAAGGTGTATTATATATAGGCATTACAGATGACATTGAAGAAAGAGTATAAGAGCATAAACTAATATATTTTGAAGAATTTGAAAATGGAAGTATTGCTGAAAAAAGGAAAAGCACTTTTAAAAGATGGAAAAGAGATTGGAAAATCGAACTCATCGAAGAAATGAATCCGAATTGGTCAGATTTAAGTATCAATTGGGAGTTAAATTATGGAAGAATAAGAAATTAAGTTTAATTTAAACAGATACCTGCTTTTGCAGGCATGAATATGAAAATAATAGTACCAATGGCAGGTCGTGGTTCACGTCTTAGACCACATTCGTTAACAGTACCAAAACCTTTAATCCCTATTGCAGGGCAACCTATTGTGCATCGATTGGTTAAAGATATAGTTAAAGTGGTTAAGCAACCTGTGGATGAGATTGCGTTTGTTTTAGGGGATCCGGCATTTTTTGGGGATGAAGTTGTTGCCAGCTTAGAAGAATTGGCAATAAATTTGGGTGCAAAAGCATCAATATACAGACAATTAGAGCCTTTAGGAACTGGTCATGCTATTATGTGTGCAAAGGAGTCATTATCTGGGCCGGCTGTGATTGCTTATGCTGACACTTTAATTAGAGCCGATTTTGATTTAGACCATGAAGCAGATTCGGTTATTTGGGTTAAGCAAGTGGACAAACCAGAAGCATTTGGTGTTGTAAAATTGAATGATAATAATGAAATTATAGAGTTAGTTGAAAAGCCTCAAAAATATGTTAGTGATTTGGCAGTTATAGGGATATACTACTTTAAAGATGTTGGCGTTCTAAAGGAGGAATTACAGCATGTATTAGATAATAACATTATTAATGGTGGAGAATACCAAATAAATGATGGTATTAAAGGCATGATGGCTAAAGGGAAAGTTTTTAAAACAGGACAAGTAGATGAGTGGATGGATTGTGGCAATAAACCTGTGACTATAGAGACAAATTCCAGAATGTTAGGTTTTTTGAAAAATGATGGGACGGAGCAATTGATCGCAAGCTCTTTAAAACTGCATAATTCCAAAATAATTGAACCTTGTTTTATCGGTGAAAATGTCACACTTAAAAACGCAAGCATTGGTCCAAACGTATCAATTGGAGAAAATTGTGTAATAGAAGATTCAACTGTTAAAAACAGCTTAATTCAAACACGATCAACTATTAAAAATGCTAATTTAGATAATGCAATGATTGGAAATTATGTGACATATGACGGGAATTTCACAAAAATTAGTATCGGTGATTATTCCATTTTGGAATAGAATTTGAATCGTATTCACGAAGGTGTTAATAAAAACCATAGTGTGAAATTAAAATACTATATATTAATCATTTTATTAGGAATTCTTATGGTTCCTAATACCATTTTTGCTCAAATTGGTCAGGATCCGGATGATGATTTAGGTGATGTGTCTGATGAATACCAGGAACTTTTTTTCGAGGCGTTAAAACAGAAAGCAATTGAAAACTACCAAAGAGCCGCAGATGCTTTAATAAAGTGTATTGAAATTGATGATTCTCAAGCTGTTCTCTTTTATGAATTGGGTAAAAATTATAAGCAACTTAAAAACTTTGGAGAAGCTGAAGACGCTTTAAAAGAGGCTATATCGAAAGAGCCGGACAATGAATGGTACCTTGACGAACTTTATGATGTGTATTATCAGCAACGGGATTATGATAAGGCAGTAAAAACCGTTAAACAGTTGGTAAAGTATCATCCTGATTATAAAGAAGACCTGGCATCACTTTATTTGAGGATGAGAAGATATAATGCAGCACTTAAGATTTTGGATGAATTAGATGAAGAACAAGGCGTTACCTTTGCGCGTGACAGGATGAGAAACCAAATTTACAATGCAACCGGAAAAACTAAAGACAGAATTGAGAATCTTGAAGAACGTGTAGAAAATGACCCGGATAAAGAATCAAACTATTTGAACCTAATTTATCGCTACAGCGAAAGTGGAGAAAAAGAAAAAGCATTTGAGACAGCTAAAACATTACTAAAGGTAAATCCAGAATCACAACTAGCGCATTTGGCTTTGTACAAATTCTACCTAGATGACAATGATCCTGAAAAGGCTGTAGAATCAATGAAAGTAGTTTTAAAAAGCGCAAAAATTAAGGCCGATTCAAAATTTAAAGTGTTAAATGATTTTATCCGTTTTGTTGGAAGTAATCCTGAGTATGAAGATGAACTTTTAGAAGCAACGGCATTGGTAAGTGAGTCAGACAATGGGAAAACCAATGTTGAAATAGCTCAATACTATCTTCAAAAAGGGGATAAGGAACAGGCTTTGAAATACTACGAAACTGCCTTAAAATATGAGGGAGATAATTTTGGGATAATTAGAAATATTTTATTGCTTTATATCGATCTAAACCAATATCAAAATGCTGCAGATAAGGGCATTGAAGCTATAGATAAATATCCGGCACAACCTGTATTATATCTGGTAAGTGGTGTGTCTTTAAACAATCTGAATAAACCCGAAAAGGCAATTCAGGTATTAAATGATGGTATTGATTATATAATAGATGATAATAAAATGTTATCAGATTTTTATCAGCAATTAAGTTCTGCATATACTAAAACTAATAATAACACAAAAGCAGATCAATTCGCTAAAAAAGCAAGTAAATTGTTAGAATAAAAATGAAGTTTAGCCTCAAAATATCGTTAATACTATTATTATTGGTCTTTAGTTGTAAAACCGCTAAAACCGTATCAACAGAAGGTGAAATTAATACTGATCTGTCCGCGAAACAATTAATAAGGAATAATACCAAGAATATTGCAAATTTTAAAACATTAACAGCCAGAGTAAAAGCTGATTATTCTAATAATGATGAATCAAAAGGAACGACCATTAATCTGCGAATGGAAAAGGATAAGACTATCTGGATGAGCGCTCCTTTTTCAATGGCAAAAGTACTGATTACTCCGGAAAAAGTTAGTTTTTATAACAAGTTGGATAACACGTATTTCGTTGGGGACTTTAAATTTTTAAGTGATTTTGTTGGAACCAATCTGGATTTTAATAAAGTTCAGAACATACTTTTAGGCGAAGCTTTATATGATCTTAAAGAAGAAGAATATGTAGCTTCTACTTTTGAGAAATCATATTTGTTACAGCCAAAATATCAAAGAGAATTATTTGAAATCTTCTACTTGCTAAATCCAGCTCATTTCAAGATGGATTCTCAGCAATTTGCTCAACCAAATGAGAACAGAATTCTTCAGATTGATTATCAAAATTATCAAAAAGTTAACAAACAAAAACTACCTCAAACAATAAAAATAATTGCCGTAGAAAAATTTGATGAAACCATTATAGATCTGGAATATAGATCGGTCGCATTAAACGAAAAGATTCGCTTCCCATTTAGGATTCCTTCAGGGTATAAAGAAATTGAGATTAAATGAGTCTAAGACAATTAATACATACAAGTTTATTTGTCTTTATTTTACAGTTCAGTTTTACTATAAATGCTCAAAACCAGAAACAGAAACAACTGGAACAGCGCAAGCAGGAAATTTTAAAAGAGCTTAATTATATCAATGAGCTGCAATTTAAAGCCAGAAAGAAAGAAAAATCCCTAATTATTAAGGTAGAAGACGTTAATTACAAAGTAAGTGTCAGAAAAAATCTAATAAAAATCACCAATCAGCAGGTAAATTTACTGACACGGCAAATTAATAAGAATCAGGATGACATATCGAGAATGAGAGATGAATTGAAGGTTTTAAAAGAGAATTATGCCAAGATGATCGTGAAGTCCTATAAAAGTAAGAATGAGCAAAACAAAGTTATGTTCTTACTGTCTTCTGATAATTTTCAACAAGCCTATAAACGTTTACAATACATAAAACAATTTGCAGATTATCAGAAAAAACAAGGGCAGGAAATAAAAGGGAGAACATTGGAATTGCAAGAGATCAACACTAATTTATTGGCGCAGAAAAAAGAAAAGCAAAAATTAATTAATGACAATCGAAAGGCGCAGAAGAACTTAGAAAAAGAACTAACGCAACAAGAAGATTTAATGAGATCTGTTAAAAGGAGCATGAACAAATACGCGGCTCAAATCAAGGAAAAACAGAGAGAAGCCCGAAGAATTGACCGACAAATAGACAAAATAATTCGTGATGCTATTGCAAGTTCTAATAGAGAAGCAGGGAAATCATCTTCAACAGGATTCGCATTAACCGCTGAAGCCAAAGCTTTAGCAGCCAATTTTGTTGGAAGTAAAGGGAAATTACCTTGGCCAGTAGAAAAAGGTGTTGTCAAATTACGATATGGGAAACAAACTCATCCAGTTGTTAAAACTGTTACTATTCAAAGTAATGGTGTTAAAATTGCAACCGAAGAATCAGCAAAGGTGCGTGCAGTTTTTGATGGCGTAGTTTCAGAAATCATGATTATTCCAAACGCCAATCCTGTGGTTATGTTACGACATGGAAATTACGTAACTATCTATAAAAACCTCTCTAAAATTTATGTAAAGAAAGGCGATAAAATAAAAACCAAGCAAAATATTGGGGAAGTCTTTACTAATAAAAGAACAGGCGAAACAGTCCTGGGTTTTGGAGTTTACAAAGATGACAAAACTCAAAATCCAGCCGAATGGATCTATAGGATGTAACGAAATCAACCTAAACTCATTTCAGAATATCTAAAAAGGTTATTTAAACCCTAACAAACACATAACCACGTCTTGTTTTTTTATAGTGTTTTCCATTCCAGAGATAATACCGATGTCCTTTAACAGTTACAATTTTATATTGTCTTGGAGGGGTTTTAATTACTGTAACACTTGCAGGCCTTGTGACTATTCTGCTGGCACAGGATGACACATTCATTACTAATAATAAGGTTAAAATAGATACAAAAGTTCTCATAGTATTAAAATTTAGGTTTACTATAAGACCCAGAATTATCCAAAAAGTTTATTTGATTTTTTTAATCCATAAATAAAGCCTTCAACTCTGTGGCTTCATGTGGCTTCATTTTTCCAGCCAAAACCAGACTTAATTGTCTACGCCTCAATGCGCCATCAAACCTAAGTTTCTCTAAGTCTGTTTTTGGTGTGAGTGGTGGAATTTTAACAGGATGACCAGCGTCATCAACCGCAACAAATGTGTAAATGGCTTCATTAGCTTTAGTTCTGTCTCCAGAAAATCTATCTTCAATCCAAACATCAATGTAAATTTCCATTGAGGTATTAAACGCACGAGACACTTTTGCCTCAACTGTTACAACACTCCCTAACGGAATTGCCCTGTTGAATGCAACATGATTAACAGACGCGGTTACAACTATTCTTCTGCTATGTCTTCTAGCTGCTATACTTGCCGCACGATCCATTCTCGCCAATAAATCACCACCAAACAAATTGTTTAAAGGATTTGTTTCACTGGGTAAAACCAAATCCGTCATTATGGATTTGGATTCCTCCGGAGTTTTTGCTTCCATCTTCTGTGGTTTTTTCAGAGAACAAATATAAATCGATTTAAAATCATGAGCCTATCATTTTAGAATAAATTTAGATTTAAGAAGCTCATATTCCTAAAAGAAGATATTTATAATGCAATTGAAAAACTGCAGTGGGTTTTATGGACTAGTTAAGTTCTTTAACCAGTAACCAGGCATCTCTGTTATGGTTATATCGTATTTTCCGAAGCGCACGAAGTGCTTCTATCCTATCCTCAAAACTTTGATAAACGACTTCATGTAAGCCATATTTATTAACACCAATTATTCTGGCATTATAGCCTAATTTTTGTAATTGTTTTACTTTTTTAAAGGAGTTTTGTTCAATTCTAAAAGCACCGGCAACAATATGATACCTTCCTTCCTGTTTATCAACGTTTAAAGTAATAGCCGGCAGCGGATTGGCAATTACAAAAGTTGCCTCCTGAATTCGACTGTCTAGCTCTTTGTTTGCTTCTTCCTGAGCCAATTGATTATGAGTTTCTATTTGATTAACATAGTATTTAGACATTCCTAAACTACCAATAGTTAAGGCAATTAAAGCTATCGCAGCATAACGTAAATATGGTCGTTCTTTACGTTTTTCTGGAGTAATAATAAGAGGAACAGCCTCCTCTAATGTTTCAACCTCTTCTTTATAAACCTCTCTGCTAATATCTGGAGAAACAAATTGTGACAATCCAAAAGAATCCGTTAAATAATTCAAGTGATATGACGGTTCAAATTGAACTTTACCTTCTTTACTTAAATAAATATCTCCAATATTTTCAAAAGTCAGGGTTTCACCTTGTATTAAATAGGACTTCAATGACTTGATCCGCTTCTCAATTTTATTTAAAGCTGTTTCAAATGGTATTTTTTCGACATCTGATATATAATGAACTAAAAGACCATCGTTTTTTTGAATTTGTTCATTGAAGGACAAAACTTTTTTTGGCGGATAAAAATTGTTTGTTGATTCTTGAATTTTTGCCGATTCCCTTTGTGTTAAAAAGGCTCCAAAATCAGGTATGACAACACATTCATATCTGTATAATAAATCGCTTATGTAAGTCTCTAGTTGCACTAAAACAAAGTTAAAATAATTTGATTTCTATTAAAATTTAAACCCAACTATTTATTAACAAGACAAAAATTGCTTTCTTGCAAACTTAAATTCAATTCTACATAATGCAGGAAACAGATTTACTTTATTCACTTGCCTTACAACACGTGCCCAAAATTGGTGATATAACTGCAAAGAAATTATTAGCCAATTGTGGTTCTGCAGAAGCTGTTTTTAAAGAGAAGAAGAATAAACTTCTTAAAATTGATGGTATCGGGACAACAATTTTAAGTGAACTTTTTGATTCATATCATCTGGAACAGGCAGAAAAAGAACTTAAATTCATAAAAGAGAATAAAATTGAATGTCTTCATTTTACAGATGAGGATTACCCTGATAAATTAAAACATTGCATTGATGGCCCCATAGTAATATTCAAATCTGGGAAAATAGATTTAAAGGAAAAACACATTATTAGTATCGTTGGAACAAGAAAGATCACAACTATGGGAATGGTTTTTTGTGAAAAATTAGTTGAAGAACTGGCTCCATTCGATCCGATAATAGTTTCGGGCTTTGCCTACGGAACGGATATTACAGCTCAAAAATCTGCATTAAAACACGATTTGCAAACCATTGGCTGCTTAGCCCATGGGTTGAATCAAGTTTACCCAAAAGTGCATAAAAAATATGTTGCTGAGGTTGAAAAAAACGGTGGTTTTTTAACTGAGTTCTGGAGCAATTCAAATCCAGAAAGGGAAAATTTTTTAAAACGAAACAGGATTATTGCCGGTTTAAGTGAAGCAACCATAGTCATTGAATCTGCTGAAAAAGGAGGCAGTCTGGTAACTGCAGATATTGCAAATTCATATAACAGAGAAGTGTTTGCAGTTCCAGGGCGCACTACAGACAGCCAAAGTGTAGGGTGCAATAATTTGATCAAATACCAGAAAGCATATTTGTTGTCCAACCCTTTGGATGTAGCATACATGTTGAATTGGCAATTGGAAGATAAAGAGAAGCCTACAGTTCAAAAACAACTATTTGTTGAATTGGATCATGATGAAAAAGTAATCTATAATTATCTTAAACAAAGCGATAAGCAACTATTGGATGTTATTGCATTGGAGTGTGGTATACCAATCTTTAAAACTGCCAGTATTTTATTAAATATGGAATTAAAAGGTATGATCAGACCGCTTCCCGGGAAGTTGTTTGAGGTTATTTAATTAATACCCAACCTTTTCTCTAACCCGTTTTAAGACTTTATCAGCAACTTTAGTTGCTTTTTCTGCACCAACACTTAATGCTTTATCAATTTCATCAAGGTTGTTCATGTAGTAATTGTAATTTTCACGTTCTGTTGCGAACTTTTCAATTATTAAATCAAACAAGGCTTGTTTGGCATGACCATAACCATAGCCACCTTTTTCGTAATTAGCCTTCATGGTTTTTATTTGATCTTCATTGGCTAACAAATTGTAAATAGCAAAGCAGTTGCAGGCTTTCCAATCTTTTGGATCTTCTAAGGGAGTGCTATCAGTTACAATAGACATGATACGTTTACGTAGCTTTTTATCATCAATAAATATATCAATATCATTGCCTTTACTTTTGCTCATTTTATCGCCATCAATCCCAGGAACTAACATTGTATGTTTTTGTATTTCAGCTTCCGGCATCACAAAGGTTTCACCAACTTTAGCATGAAATCGTGAAGCTACATCACGTGTCATTTCTATGTGTTGTAATTGGTCTTTCCCAACCGGAATAATATTGGCATCATAAAGTAAAATATCTGCAGCCATTAGCATAGGGTAAGAAAACAATCCGGCATTGACATCTTCTAACCTATCGGATTTATCTTTAAAACTATGCGCTAGTGTTAAACGCTGGTAAGGGAAATAACAGCTTAAATACCATGTTAATTCTGTTACTTGAGGCACATCACTTTGCCTGTAAAAAACGGTTTTGTTTATATCCAATCCAAAAGCCAACCATGTTGCAGCAGTAGAATAGGTGTTATGACGTAAAGTTTCGGCATCTTTTATTTGTGTTAATGAATGCATGTCTGCAATAAACAGAAAGGATTCATTATCTGAATTTTTAGACATTTTTATTGCAGGAATGATGGCTCCCAGCAAATTGCCTAAATGTGGTGTTCCTGTACTTTGCACTCCCGTAAGTATTCTGGCCATATCAATTTCCTGTGAAAGCAGGAATCCGTTTAATTAATAATTTAATATCAGCAAAGGTAATTTTTTTGATAAAATAGCTCAATTAATTTAGTAGATTTGATTTCTATGAAATTTTTAGGATATCCTTTCTGGCTTTTATACAGAATCTGGTTTTATATACTTGTTGCACTGCCTATAATTGGACTATTCCCAATACTATTGATATCTATTTCCCGAAACCAGTGGTATCCTTTCTTTTTTAGGTTAGCGCGATTTTGGGCAAAATTTATTCTAATAGGAATGGGATTTATTTGGAAGATTGAACGCCAACAAACACCAGAAAAGGGAAAAAGCTATATGTTCATCGGCAATCATACTTCTATGGTTGATATCATGCTAATGCTGGTTTCAGTTAAAAATCCATTTGTTTTTGTTGGTAAAAAGGAATTGGCCAGAATTCCGTTATTTGGATTTTTTTATAGAAAGACTTGTATTTTAGTAGACAGGAGTTCCGCTAAAAGTCGTCAAGCTGTTTTCCTGAGTGCTCAAAAACGCTTAAAACGAGGATTGAGCATATGTATCTTTCCGGAAGGACTTGTTCCAGAGGAGCACATCTTATTGGATGAGTTTAAAGATGGTGCTTTTAGGTTAGCAATTAATCACAGTATTCCAGTAGTACCAATAACTTTCCTTGATAATAAAAAGCGATTTTCTTATACATTTTTTAGTGGAGGACCTGGAATAATGAGAGTTAAGGTTCATAAATTTTTAGAAACAAAAGAATTAGAAATTGTAGACACTAAAGCACTAAAGGATAAAGCCTGGAAAATTATTCACAATGATTTACTATTGTCCGACCAAAAAAAAGCTACTCATGGCACTGAGTAGCTTTTCACATTATTGCTGTCACAATAACTATCTAACCAACTAAAAAACTTAAAACTTATAATTTAAACCGGTATACAGACCAATTATATATGGTCTGAAATTACCTGAAGTATTTTTAAATGTATTTATTTGATATTTGAATTTAGGATCTACATTAAAACTCATTCTTTGGGATAGAGGAAAATTAAAACCTAAACCAAAATTCAAACTGTAGCTAATATTATTAATATTTGTGGCCTCTCCAATATAAGTGTTGAAACCGTCAAATTCTGAAACTACTTCGTTATTTCTTAAGATGAACGTACTAAACCCTCCAGATAGATTCAACCCCATTTTTTTATTTATTATGTTATAGTCTAATTCCAGAGGCACCTCAAAGAAATCCAGCCTTTGACTAATTGCCGCATTGGAATTTGCACCTAAAACACTATTTACTTGCTGTGCATTGACGCTGCTTGCACTTATCATTGTTACTTCAGAATTATTATCCATTTTAATATTTCTAAAAGCCGGAGATAATTGACTTGCCCCTATATTTTGATAGAGAATAACGTTATCTGTGTCATAACTTACAGCCAATGCATTAAAACCTGTCTTTAAAGTAATCTTATCATTTACTGCATATCCCACATTAACGCCGTAACTGGTATTCAATTCACCTGTCTTTGGATTATTGTTGAACTGACCATCTAAAGAAGATCCCTTGCCCAGAGAATTAAAATAAACAGGGGCAATATTTGGGTAAACTTGCCACCTGTTTATATTTTCCTTTTCTTCTTCATTAATATCTTCATTGTTTACTATAACTTCCTCTGTTAATGGTATTTTTTCTTTTTCTATGATTGAAGGATCTTTGGATTCAACATTGGAAATATCTTCCAAGTCTTTTTTAATTGGCTCTGTTTTATCCTCATTTAAAACCAAAGCCTCGTCAGAAGGAATAACCTTTTGAATTGGTTCTTCAATTATTTCTTTTAGATTTTTACTTAAGTCTAAATTGGCCTTATCAGTTATCTTGTTAGATTTCTCCATTTTTTCATCTGTCATGACCAAAGCATCATCAGAAGCATTAACTGTTTTAATAGTCTTTTCAACCATTCGGTTAGGATCCTTTATCAAGCTGGAATTATCCTTATTCGATGCATAGCTATTAGGGTCATTTGATTCTAGAACAGAATTCTTCGTATCAGTAGCTAACTTAGAACGTTTAGTTTCATCACTAAAATTACCAGCATTTTGATTTTTGTCAGATACACCCTTTACCGGAGTATCTGCAATAGAATTGTTATTTGTAAGAATCTTTGATTTAACTATTTCATTCTTGCTTTTAGTGGTCTCAGGCTTAGTTACTTTTGAAGGTTTATTAGTTTTATCTACATCAATTCCAGTAATTGCAGCGTCCTTCTTTTCATTTTCAGAAATATCACTTTTAACAATTACAGGTATATTTTCATTTGAATCAGAGTTGTTGAAAATTAAGTTGCCAACAGTTAGGAGGAGAATTAAAACTGCCGCAACCCCTGCTAGTTTCCACCAAAGTGGAATTACTTTTTTGGGTTCTTTATTTTTGGTTAGCTCCTTGCTAATTTTATTCCAAACAGCATTAGTTGGTTCAAACTCAATATCCTTGAGTTTTTCCTGAAAAATTCTGTCGATATGTTTTTTATCACTCATTATGATAATTGAGACTTTTGTCTCTGTTTATAATTTTCAATTTTTTCTTTCAAAATTAATCTGGCTCTCGCCAGATTTGACTTTGTGGTACCAGTAGAAATATTCAACATTTTTGCTACTTCTTTATGGGAATAACCATCTAATACATAAAGATTAAAAACAAGCCTGTATCTGTCTGGTAATTCCTGAATGATCTTCAGTAAAAAATCTATATCAATATCATCATCTTCAATTTCAACAGAAACATCTTTTATATTTTCTTCATTAATAAGACTATAGACACCTTTATCTCTATATCGCTGCAGTGCCGTATTTATCGTTATTCTTTTTAACCAACCTTCAAAAGAACCTTTTTTATTGTATTGATCTATTTTTTTGAAAATAGTCACAAAACTGTCTTGCAGATTATCTTCCGCCTCTGCATAACTTCTTGAATACTTTAAGCAAATAGAAAACAATTTGCCCGAAAAGAGCTTATATAGTTGACTTTGTGCTTTAGTATCATTTTTTTTACAATTACTTATGAGTTGTTCTAAACTCAAATTCTTTTGTTTTAAATTAATTTCTGCTAATCTTCAACAGGAATTTCAAATACTAAATATTGATCTTCATCATTTTCATCTAAGCCTTGCCAGAATTTAAAAACATATGTTCCGGTATTCAGAGGTTTAAAATTAAAAGTCCTCTCTATTAGATTATCTGAATTCTCCTCTAAAGGCTCACAATCAGAATTGTCATAAACAGCATTTATTACGGCAACAGTTCTTTCATTATCTTCTGCACTATAATACAGATCGTGAAAACCGTGACATGAAGTTGGTCTATAATACGAATAAACCACTGTATGAACCGCATCTAATACCAATGTGTCTGCTATAGTGACATTTTCAATAGGTACAAACTCATAGTTAAAACTATCAGTATCATCACCAAGACTACAAGACCAGAACGAATAGAGTATAAAGACAAAGAAAAACAGTTTTTTCATTTAAAATAGAATTTATTGTGTTCTTGTAGTTGTATAGATACAAAAGGTATAAAAAGGTTGCGTATAAAATGAAAAAATCCCGATTTTTCGGGATTTTAAATTATTTTTTGGCTTTTATGGCCTCCTTGATCTTTTCTTCAAGTTCATCCATTAAATCAGGATTATCCTTGATCAGAGATTTTACAGCATCACGTCCTTGACCAAGCTTTGTATCGTCATAGCTAAACCATGAACCACTCTTTTTTATAATATCAAACTCTACGGCCAGATCTAAAATTTCACCCACTTTACTGATCCCTTCTCCATACATAATGTCAAACTCAGCCATTTTAAATGGTGGTGCCACTTTATTTTTTACAACTTTGACTCTGGTTTTATTTCCAGCAACGTTACCATCTGATTCTTTGATTTGTGTAGAACGTCTTATATCTATCCGAACGGAAGCATAAAACTTAAGAGCATTACCTCCCGTTGTGGTTTCTGGATTTCCGAACATAACCCCAATTTTTTCTCTCAATTGGTTAATAAACATGACCGTACAATTCGTTTTACTTATGGATGCCGTCAATTTTCTTAAAGCCTGTGACATCAATCTTGCATGCAAACCCATTTTAGAGTCTCCCATTTCTCCTTCAATTTCGCTTCGTGGGGTTAAGGCTGCAACTGAATCTATAACAACAATATCAATAGCCCCGGAACGGATCAAATTATCTGCAATTTCCAGAGCTTGTTCGCCATTATCTGGTTGAGATATAATTAAATTTTCTATATCAACACCTAAATTCTCAGCATAAAATCTGTCAAAAGCATGTTCTGCATCTATAAAAGCAGCGATTCCTCCGGCTTTTTGAGCTTCTGCAATGGCATGTAATGTTAAAGTGGTTTTTCCCGACGACTCAGGACCATAAACTTCAATGACTCTTCCTCTAGGATAACCACCAACGCCTAAAGCCAGATCCAGACCTAGCGATCCTGAAGGAATAGCCTCAACATCAACAACGGCTTGATCGCTCATTTTCATTACAGTACCTTTACCATAAGCTTTGTCAAGCTTATCCAGTGTTAATTTAAGGGCTTTTAATTTTGCATCTTTTTCGTTACTCATCTTGATATTTATTCTAATTCGTGCTAAAATACTACTTCTTTTTTCTTATAACAATTTTTTTGACGCAACCTTTTTATACTTTCTGCATCTACTTTTTGTCAAAGGAAAAAGTTGCTATGAAATTTTTTAAAAGGACGCTATTTAATAAGAAATTAGGTGTTTCAGTTGCTGTGAATGTGAATGGCAATTGTAAAGCCGATGGTGGTTAGCTCGTTAACTTATTTGATCAAAAAATTAAAAAAGTTTAATAACGAGTTAGTCTATAAGAAGCATTTTGTAAAGCAAAATGCTTCTTTTTTTTCGTGCTTAGCAGCTAAACTTCCCGAATATTATAAAAACAGTACATTTGCAAAAAAATAATTGACATGCAACCTATTGAATTAATGGCTCCTGCAGGAAATTTCGAATCATTACAAGCAGCCTTGGATAATGGTGCTGATTCAGTATATTTTGGAATAGAGCAATTAAATATGAGAGCTCGGGCGTCAATAAATTTTACATTAGATGACCTTGCCGAAATATCTAGACGTTGTAAGAAAAAAAATGTTAGAACCTATCTAACCCTCAATACAATTATTTATGATCATGATCTTTCTGTTGTAAAGACTTTAGTAAAAAAAGCAAAAGAGAATGACATTTCTGCTGTTATTGCAATGGACCAGGCTGTAATTGCTACAGCCAGAGAAGTTGGAATGGAGGTTCATATTTCCACACAAATAAACATTACCAATATTGAAACGGTAAAATTCTATGCCATGTTTGCGGACACTATAGTATTGAGCAGAGAGTTAAGTTTAAGACAGGTTAAAAAGATTACTGAACAAATTGAGAAAGAAAAAATTAAGGGACCGTCAGGTAAACTGGTAGAAATTGAGATATTTGGACATGGTGCACTCTGCATGGCAGTTTCCGGGAAATGTTATATGAGTTTGCATTCACAGAATTCTTCAGCAAATAGAGGTGCGTGCAAACAAAATTGCCGAAAGAAATATACAGTTATAGATCAGGAAACAGGTTTTGAAATGGAACTGGATAATGAATACATTATGTCACCTAAAGATCTGTGCACCATTGATTTTCTTGATCAAGTTGCAGATGCAGGAATTAAAGTTCTTAAAATTGAAGGACGAGGAAGAGCGCCAGAATATGTTGCTAAGGTTATTAAATGCTATAGAGATGCCATTGATAGTGTAGCTAATGGAACCTATGACAAAGAAAAAGTTATTGGATGGATGCTTGAACTTGAAAAAGTTTATAATCGCGGATTTTGGAACGGTTATTATTTGGGGCAAAAATTAGGAGAATGGAGCAAAGGGTCCGGCTCTCATGCTACCCAAAAGAAAGTATACATTGGCAAGGGGATGCATTTTTATACAAGATCGAAAATTGGGGAGTTTAAAATAGAAGCGTACGACATTGCTCTTGGAGACACTATTTTGGTGACTGGCCCAACTACTGGTGCTCAGGAATTAAAAGTAAAGGAGATGTTGGTCAATGATCAAAAACTTGAAAAAGGCACGAAAGGAGACTCTGTAACAATACCACTAGATTTCAGAATAAGACCTTCAGATAAGCTATATAAGATCGTTGAAAATAAAGTGGAAGTTTAATGGTAGTTGTTACCCTTCAGCGAAACAAATGCATTGGCTGCAATTACTGTGTTGAATTAGCTCCAAATCAGTTTCAAATGTCTAAAAAAGATGGAAAATCGGTGCTTCTTCATTCCCAGGACAAAAAAGGATTTTTTACAATAAAATCGAATGACGAGTTTATATTTGAGGATTGCGACAAAGCAGCAAAAGCGTGTCCAGTTAAAATAATCAGTGTAAAGTCAATTTAAAAAAGGTATTGTGATTTCTTTATTTTTATGTAATTAGAATAATCTTATCTTTACATCAATAATTTAATAATCGTCTTCTGGGAACCAATAGGTTGGTCAGAATCAATATATATCTAAACAAATGGCTTGTAACAGTTGTACAACTGAGAAAAGCGGTCTACCCAAAGGCTGTAAAAATAATGGAACATGTGGAACCGATAGTTGTAACAAATTAACTGTATTTAACTGGCTTGCAAACATGTCTCTTCCTGCAGGCGAAAAAGCATTTGATTATGCTGAGGTTCGTTTCAAGAACGGTAGAAAATCATACTACAAGAATACCGAAAATATAATATTAGCTATTGGCGATATTGTTGCCACTCAGGCTCAATCTGGTCATGATATTGGAATGGTAACGCTTACAGGAGAATTGGTTAGGGTTCAAATGAAGCGTAAAAAAATAGAAATTGATGGCGAAGAGGTATTAAAGATTTATAGAAAAGCGACTCAAAAAGACATTGATATTTGGCACAAATCAAGAGACAAAGAAGAGACAATGAAGGTAAAGGCAAGACAGTTTGCGATAGACCTCAAACTTCAAATGAAAATTTCCGATATTGAATATCAAGGAGATGGAAGCAAAGCAACATTTTATTACACTGCGGAGGAGCGAGTGGATTTTAGAGAATTGATCAAAGTTTTTGCCAGAGAATTCAGAACTAGAATTGAAATGAAGCAAGTTGGTTTTAGGCAGGAAGCTGCCAGACTTGGAGGCATTGGATCTTGTGGTCGTGAGTTATGTTGTTCTACCTGGTTGACGGATTTTCGATCTGTAAGTACCTCATCGGCAAGGTATCAGCAATTATCGTTAAACCCACAAAAACTTGCAGGGCAATGTGGTAAACTAAAATGTTGTCTGAATTATGAATTAGACGCGTATATGGATGCCCTCAAGGAATTTCCAAAAACAGACGTTAAACTATATACTGAAAAGGGAAAAGCAATTTGTCAAAAAATTGATATTTTTCAGGGCTACATGTGGTTTACATATGAAGGAGAGTGGACCAATTGGCATAAATTAACCACCTCGCAGGCTAATGAAATAATAGGGCTAAATAAGAAAGATCAAAAGGTTTCAAGCCTGGAAGAATATGCATCAGAGCTAATAGCCGACACTAAAAATGTGTTTGAAAACGTTGTTGGACAAGATAGTTTAACACGTTTTGATAGTCCAGGACGAAGATCTAAACGTAGGAATAATAAGAACCGAAATAGAAGAAGAAAACCTCATCAAAACAAAAAAAATAATGCGAATTAACTTTATATTAAGTTCTTTATTTGCATGTATGATATTATTCTCTTGTGATCCTGATAGGGTCTTTGATGAATATCGATCCATTCCCGCTGAGTGGAATAAAGATTCATTAATTACGTTTAATGTAACACCGCCAGACTCAATAAACGCATATAATGTTTTTGTGAATTTGAGAAATACGATCGATTATAAATACAGTAATCTGTTTTTAATAGTCATAACAAAATTTCCTCACGGAAAAGTAATCACAGATACTTTGGAATACAGGATGGCAGATCAAAATGGAAAATTTCTAGGTTCTGGCTTCACCGATTTGAAGGAGAATAAATTCTGGTATAAGGAGAAAGTTGTTTTTGAAGAATCCGGGGAATATAAATTTAGCATTCAGCATGCAATGAGAGAAAATAATGAAGTGGATGGTATTATTGATCTTCAAGGTATTACAGATGTGGGATTAAGAATTGAGAAAAGTCAAAATTAAATATGGCAACAAAAAAACAACCAGATACTACAAAAACTTACACGAAATACGTTCGTTGGTTTTGGATTCTTTTTTTAACCGTGATTCTTGGAGTTATCCTAGTATTTTCATTAGCTTCAATGGGAGCTTTGGGAGAAATGCCGGATCACACGCAATTAGAGAACCCGGAGACCAATCTAGCAACAGAGATCATTTCGGCAGATGGTGTTACTTTAGGAAAGTTTTACTTTAATGATAACAGGACTCCTGTAGGATATGATGAGCTACCTGAGCATCTTGTAGATGCTTTAATTGCGACGGAAGACACCAGGTATCACGATCATGCGGGAATTGATGCAAGAGGAACAATCAGAGCCTTTGCATTTCTGGGAAAAAAAGGAGGTGCAAGTACCATTTCACAGCAATTAGCAAGACAACTATTTGTAGGTGTTAGATCAAAGAGTATTTTAGAAGCAATTACTCAAAAAGTAAAAGAATGGGTCATTGCTTTACGATTGGAGAGACAGTATACAAAAGAAGAAATTGTTGCTCAATATTTCAATATCTACGATTTCGGAAATAATGCTGATGGCATCAGAAGTGCTTCAAGAATATATTTTGGCAAAGAACCTAATGAAATTGACCTTAGGGAATCTGCAATGCTGGTCGGTATGTTCAAAAATTCATCACTTTATAATCCACGAAGAAATCCTGAAGGAGTTACGAATAGAAGAAATGTTGTCCTCGCACAGATGAATAAGTACGGATACATCAATGAAACGATAAAAGATTCCATTCAAGAATTAGATTTGGGCTTAAACTATACACCAGAATCCCATAGAGAAGGCATTGCGACGTATTTTAGAGAATATTTAAGGGAATTTATGAAGAATTGGGCGGAAGATAAGAGTAATAGAAAACCAGATGGCTCTAAATATGATCTGTATAGTGATGGTTTAAAAATTCATACAACCATTGATTCCAGAATGCAAACCTATGCAGAAGAAGCTGTGTCTAATCACATGCCTAAACTTCAGGCGGAGTTTTTTCACCAAAATACTCCAAGAAGAAATCCTACGGCGCCATTTTTAGAATTAGAAAGAGAAGAGATAAAAGATTTGATGAATCGGGCTATGAGACGATCTGAACGTTGGAGAGTCATGAAAAAGGAAGGAAAGAAAGATAAAGAGATCATCAAATCCTTCGACACACCCATTAAAATGAAAATTTTCTCTTGGGACGCTCCAAATAAAGAAATTGATACCGTTATGAAGCCAATGGACTCGATGCGTTATTATAAATCCTTTTTACAACCAGGGATGATGTCAATGGATCCACAAACTGGGCATGTCAAAGCCTGGGTTGGAGGAATGGACTATAAGCATTTTCAATATGATATGGTGAAACAAGGAAAACGTCAAGTGGGTTCAACCTTTAAACCATTTGTTTATGCAACTGCCATAGATCAATTACATCTTTCCCCTTGCGATGAGTTGCCTGACATTCCGTTTTGTATAGAAAAGATGAAATATGGGAATATGGAAGAGTGGTGTCCTAAGAATTCTGGAGAAAAGTATGGAGGAACAAGAACATTAAAGAACGCATTAGCAAATTCTGTTAATACCATTACAGCGCAAGTCATGGATAAGGTAGGCCCTCAGCCTGTGGTTGACCTGGTAAAAAAGTTAGGTGTTGAGTCTGATATTTTGCCTGTACCTTCAATCGCTTTAGGAACTGCAGATCTGAGTGTTTACGAAATGGTAGCTGCTTATAGCGCTTTCGCTAATAAGGGGGTTTATACAAAACCGGTTATGGTAACCAGTATTGTAGATAAGAACGATACAGTATTGTATCAGTTTTCACCTGTGAGCAGAGATGTTTTAAGTGAAGAAGCTGCTTTTGTAACGGTTAAATTGTTGGAAGGGGTTACACTTGGAGGTTCTGGGATAAGACTTAGAACTTATGGTGCGGATAAGCACAAACCGGAATTCAAGGAAATAATTACAGGATATCCATATGGATTCACGAATCCTATTGCGGGAAAAACAGGAACCACTCAAAACCAGAGCGATGGTTGGTTTATGGGAATGGTACCAAATTTAGTAACGGGTGTTTGGGTAGGCGCAGAGGACAGATCTGTTCATTTCAAAACCATTACCTATGGTCAGGGAGCATCAATGGCTTTGCCTATTTGGGGAATGTATATGAAAAGTTGTTATGCAGATGAGGATTTGAATATTTCTATGGAGGATTTCGAAGAACCAGCGAACTTAACTATTAGAGTTGAATGTGATAAAGATTCAGAGGATTCTCAAAAAGATCAACCTGTGATTGAATATGGTCCCGATGAATTAGACTTTTAAATGTTTTATAGATCAATTGTCATTTCCATTACTTCGGCTGTGCTCAGTATAAATTCCGCGACTAGAAATCCCTATATAATGAGATTTCACACTTTGTACGAAATGACAATATTAGATGCTTTTTGCAAACTCAATAAAGAAATCAACACTTTCAGGATTCCGCATCGAGTCAAAATTGATGGATTTTTCCAAAGACATTTTTAAGAGTACTTTCTTTATAGGAGCTTCCATTTTTTTACCGCTAATGGTATAGGGAATATCATCAACTCCAATAATGTCATCGGGCACATGTCTTGGGGTGTATTCTGTTTTTAGTTTTTGATTGACTTTGGTTTTTACTTCTTCACTAAGTTTAAGATCACTTTTCATTTTTACAAATAAAGGCATGTAATGTTTGCCTTCATCCAATTCCAGATTTACGATAAGTGAATCTTCAATTTCTTCAATCTTGTTGACCGCTCTGTAAATTTCACTGGTACCAATTCTAATTCCATGTCTGTTCAAGGTAGCGTCAGAGCGTCCATAAATCACGAAGCCATCTGTTTCTGAATTAATTTCAATGAAATCACCATGCCGCCATTTTCCTGAATAGTGTTCAAAATAACTGGCTTTGTAGCGTTTATCATCTTCGTCGTTCCAAAAATATATTGGCATTGAAGGCATAGGTTTATCAATGACCATTTCTCCCAGTTCATCTTCCACGGGTTGTTCATTATCATCATATGCAAATAGAGAAACTCCTAAAGCCCGACATTGAATTTCTCCTGCATGTACTGCATAATAAGGATTTCCTCCTATAAAAGCTGTACAAACATCTGTGCCTCCAGCCATAGAACATAACCAAACGTCGTCTTTAATATTTTCATAAACATATTCAAACGCTTCATAAGGCAATGGTGCTCCAGTAGAACTTATGGACCTGATGGAAGAAAGATCATGCTTTTTTATAGGCTGAATATTTCTTTTCATGCTGGCTACAAGAAATGGTGCACTTGTTCCAAAGTGATTGACACCTACTTTATCTGAAAAATTCCATAATGCTTCAAAGTCTGGATAGGTCGGACAACCGTCATACAACACTATTGAGGCTCCCAATAATAAAGCCGATTGAACGAAATTCCACATCATCCATCCGGTTGTTGAAAACCAAAAATATTTTTCACCTTTATGGACGTCATTATGAAATGCCATATACTTATAATGTTCCAGCAAAATACCTCCATGAGAATGCACAATGGCTTTTGGCAGTCCTGTTGTACCTGAAGAATATAACACCCAAATTGGATGATTGAATTCAACGGGCTCAAATATGAGATCTTGTGAAGCAGAATTGAAGACAAAATTGATATCCTCACAACTTTCAGGAAAATTATCTAAAGCGTTTTTGTTTAAATTGGGAAGAACAATGACTTTTTTAAGTGTTGGTAATGCATCAACAATATTATGGACTATATCAGTTTTATCATATGGCTTTCCATTGTAAGTGTATCCATCAACAGCTATAAGAACTTTGGGTTCAATTTGAGCAAATCTGTCAACAACACTTTCAGTACCAAAATCCGGAGAAGTACTGGACCAAATAGCACCTAATGAATTGACGGCTAGAAACGATATAGTTGCTTCCGGAACATTGGGTAAAAAAGCCACAACACGATCGCCTTTAGTAACACCAACAGACTTTAAATATGCAGCCATGGAAGCCACCTTCTGTTTTAATTCTTTCCAGGATATTTCGGTTATTTCTCCCGATTCATTTCCGAAACAAATAGCCGTTTTATTAGGGCTTGCATTTCTAAAAACATGTTCTGCATAATTCAGGGTTGCACCTTCAAACCATTTGCAATGTGGCATATCAAAACTGGAAAGAACATTTTTATAAGGACTGTGTGATAGAATATTAAAGTAATCCCAAACACTTTCCCAGAAATCTTCAATATTTTCTACAGACCATTTCCACAGCTCGTGATAGGTATTAAATTTTAAATTTTTATGGATTAGCAACCAATGCTGGAAATCATATAAATGACTGTTCTTTTTAAAACTGTCACCACCCTCCCATAATTTTTTAGCGGACATGCCTTACCGTTTTTATTATACCCAAATATAAATATATTATTACCAAATAGATTTATTCAGAACCTCAATTATTTAAAGAATAGGTATAAAAAAACCCGTTGCAATTGCAACGGGTTTAACTTGTTCTTCCAAGATTATTCAACAAGCATTTTCTTAATTATGTCTCCATCAATGGTTTCTAATTGTACAATGTACAGTCCGGTGCTCATGTTATTAACCTCTAATGATAGATTTCTATTTTCTAGATTAGAATCCCAGGCATTAAGCGATTGACCTAATGAATTAAACAGTCTTACACTTTCTATTTTAGTGTCCACAAGCCTGTTAACCTGTAATAATGTGTTTGACTCGTTCATGAATATATTAATTCCCTGTTCAAGAGTGACTTCGTCCAAAGTTTTTAACCTAGGTTGGAATACTAATGAGAATCGATCATAGTATTCACCTGGATCAAGTTCAATTTCAAAAGACTTATTAGTGATCTCAAAGGTTTCATCATTAGATTTGTCCTTGATATAAAGTCTCACATTAGCATCAATATTTTCAAGCTTGTTTACTGCAATTTTTGCAATGCCAGAATCACTTACAATTAAACCGAGAGGTAATTCCTGATCACTATCAAAATTATCAACACCTTGAATAACAAATTGTGTGTTATTAATAGTCCAGAAAAGATCTTCTGAACCTAGATCAGGTAACAGTGCATCATATCCAAGATCAAATGAGTTGGTTGCATTTTTATCAACTCCAGCTACTATTTGTCTGTGATAACCTTTTGGTGAATCAAAGTTTAATCTAATTAGTGGCCTTGCATCACTTTCATTTTCTGCATCATTGCCATTTACCCTTGCACTTGTAGAAGGACTCTTAGTATCTTCTTTCTTATCAGTAACTGCATTTCTCATAAATACCGAACTTGAAGTAGCTTCAGTTTTAAATATTCGCTGACTATTCTTAAAGACGATATCACCACCATTAACCTCTGTTAAACCTGTTAGATCTTCATCAAGAGATGTCAGGACAAAGAATCCTTGGTTTACAGGTATATATCGGCCAGGTATTTTTGTACCTGTACCTCCTGTGGCATTAATTCTAGTATCGTTGGCAATTGCTGGCGCACCACCAATAAGGTTACGAGTGGCATAACCACCGACATAGTCTTCCAGGTGATGAGAATCAACAGATCCAAAATGATCCCAGAAATACAGGGCACCATTAAAAACATTTCCGTTGGTATTATTTCCGCCATCGGTTGTACCTAAATTATCTTTAATGAATTCTTCTGCGTCCATTGCAGATGGATAAGGATTTCCTATTAATCTATCATTCCCAGGTGTTAAAGGCAATGTAAAATCACCATTGTAAGGTTTCCCTCTAAACACATAGTTTTGCTCACTAGTAATTGGAACTGAGCCAGAAGATCCTTTCATTGTATAACCTTCACCTGGTAACAATGGAGTACTAGGATAGATCTTTTGCCAAGCATAATAATCATCACTGGCACCATGATATTTCCATAACCAATAAGTACTAAGAGTTATTGGATCAGAACTACCTGAATCAGCAGCAGCATACGATGATTGGAAGTTTATAGTTTTTGGGTAAACACCATCATCTGCAGACGAACCATCAAGCAATGCATTGGATAGGGTAAAGTCATTATTTGTGCTGGCCGTTCCTCTTGCTCCTGTAACACCTATTGGGCCAACAGATGAGGACCAGTAGTTATAGTTGTAACTATTTGCTGTTCCCTGCTGATCTTTTTCTATATAACCTGAGCTATCTGCATCTAGAATACTACCCTTGCCTTGCACAAGCTGAGATTCACCTTCAAGGTCAAGTTTACCGTCTAATTCTAAATAAAAACTTATGTTAAGTTCAGAATCATTTTTAACGCTAAATTCTATTGGGTTTGATCCAGCATCCTGCGCATCAATTATAAGCCCAGTATGTTTAAGTTCACTATCAATATATACATCATTGTGTGCAATTTTAACGATAGCACCTTCATTAAGCAGAGCTTCACCACCGCTTATTCCTTTTGAGGCATCATTAACAGCCACATCAAGTCTTCCACTTTGTTTGGTAATATAAGGTAGTGGTGCAGACTGATCGTCGATCAATTTTATATTATAAATTCTTGCTCCTGATCCTTCATCAATAGTTGGAGTAGTCAAATCATCAAGAACATTATCTTTATACGCATCCATCCTGTAATAACGCCTTAAATTAGCCCAGGTTACACCCTCGACATCTGTTGGAATTACAAGACCTCTTACGGTACCAGAATTATCTTCAATTTCCTGACAGACTAATTTTTTTAGCTCCTTGATATGAAGTGCTTTAAAAAAGATGCGAACCTCATCTATATATCCATCAAAATATTTACTATCTGTATCAGGTTGTCGTCCTATAGTAAAACTGGAGGTGTCAGCAGGTAATGAACCAAAAGCAGATACATTATCAATTATTTTACCATTTATATACAATCTTAAACTATTGTTAGTATTGCTGTATGAAGCCGCAACATGAGTCCATTGAGCGGTATTTAATGTTGTAGTTACACTATTAGAATAGCCATTAGCAAAAGTTGAAACTGTTTTATCTGAATTTAACTGTACATAGAAATTGTTCTGACCAAAAATAATTTGATCTCCAGAAGCTGATGGGTCAATTTTAATCCAACCCATTATAGTAGCTTCACTCCAGCCGTCTATAACAGCTGTATCTTCAACATAATCATTACGACCATCGAAGAACAGATCGAACTTCCCTTGCAGATCTCTTGGAGACCCAAAGGCAGCATCATTGGTGTCAAAAGAATTTACAAGACCATCACCATCACTATCAACAGTATCATCTATCTTACCATCATTATTACCATCTAAATGGGCATAAT
>JABDOZ010000066.1 GCA_013043005.1 Flavobacteriaceae bacterium
AGAGTGCATTGTCTGTTTATGATTTAGAGAATAATGATATTAAAATATTTCCTAATCCAGTTTCAGATACATTGAATATTGATTTACCTAATAATTTAAGAGGTTCAAGAGCAACAATTTATTCAATTAGTGGACAAGAAATGGCTTCTTTTAAGCAAAAAGAAACCAATTTAATCCTGGATATGTCTGGTTATAAATCCGGAATCTATTTTATCAGGTTTCAAAAAGATGGTGAGGCTTCTACTTTTAAGATCCTTAAGAAATAACGCTTAGTTAGAATTTATAAGAATTAATAATTTCCTTTAATTTTAACTTTAAGTCTTCACCTGTATCATAGATCATTTGTTCGTTAGATGGAAACGGAACCATTCTGTTTCTGATGATTCTTCTATCTTCATCCAATAGGGCTCTTTTATCACCCCTAAACGTTCCGAAAACATTTTCAAATACAAATCCACTGTCAATTGTAAACCTATCCAAATCCTGATTGGTAATTAAATCTGTGTAAACAACGTCAGCAAGAATTTGGGTTGATTTAATTTGATGCGATTCTAAAAATCGAGCTCTGATATTAATGAATTTATCTATTTTAATATCATTGCCCAAGCTATCCTTCTCAACATTTCCATTACTATCCAGCTGGTATTCCCAACCATCCTTTATTTCTTTTTCTCTTATAAACTCTGTTTCACGAACCTGTTCCGGTGAGATGTTTATCTGCTTCAACTGCAATTGCATAGTATAATCATAATTAAAGCTTTCATTAGGATTTGCATGATAAACAGTCCAAAATTCATTTAGTCCGTAAGTATCAAAATTCAATAGATCTTCTTCTAATCGATTAGGAATAGCCTGTTGTGTATCATTTTTAATCGAAACAATTACATAATCAATTCCTTTATGATAGGCTTCTTGCATTAGATCATCCACATCCTTATAGTTGGGATTGTGACTATTTATATAAGCCAGATCATCATAGGCCAGCCTGAAATCATTTTTATTATCGGATTTTAATAAATTCAATGCATTGCCATACAAATATTCTGACGTCTTATTTTTATAATAGATCATTTCAGATGTGTAATCATTAAAGTTGAATTTAACTTCACGACCATTTAAATAAAGAGGCAATACAGGCTCAATAGCTCGCTGTCTTGCATCCAGGGTAGAGTACATTTCAAAAATCTTAACATTATTCGCCGGATTTCCGTCCTTTTTTAAAAAGGCAATATCCTCAAGATCACGTTTAGTAATTCTATCGTAACCATCCTTTAAAATACTGATGAATTTAGATTTGCGTTTTTCAGTCTTTTTGGATTGTAATTGTCGCAAAGCGTTAGTTATAGCCTGGTCGTAATTACCACTGTGTAGTTGTTGCTCTATTTGCTTCTTACTACTGCATCCTGCAAGTAGCACAAGTATTAACGAAAAAAGTAATAGTTTTTTCATAATCGTAGGTATTGGTTATTCAGGTAGTATTTCAATATTGATGCCAAAATTAAATAAAATAACCCTTACTCGGTTGAAAGTAAGGGTTTATTTGTTGAATTGCATTATTACTTATTTCTTTTTTTTCGAATTAAAAACAGGAAGTAATTGTGTTGTTACCTGACCAAATCCTATCCTTGTTCCATCTTTTTCACAATGACCACGCAAGATCACTGTGTCATAATCTTCAATGAATTTTCGTTTACTACCATCCTTCATTTTTATTGGTTTTTCACCTTTCCAGGTAATTTCTAGCATTGAGCCGTAGGAATCTGGTGTGAGTCCAGAAATGGTTCCGCTTCCCATCATATCTCCGGAATTAACCGGACAACCATTTACAGTATGATGCGCTAATTGTTGAGACATATTCCAATACATATATTTAAAGTTGGATCTACTCACAACTGTTTCTTTTGCCTCTTTAGGTCTTATTGCTACTTCTAATTGAATATCGAAACTCTTTTTACCTGTATATTTTAAATAAGACAGTTGAGGTTTAAGAGGTTTAGGTCCAGCAACGCGGAAAGGCTCCAGAGCGTCTAAAGTTACAATCCAAGGCGACATAGATGATGCAAAATTCTTTGCTAAAAATGGACCTAATGGGACATACTCCCATTTTTGAATATCCCTTGCACTCCAATCGTTAAACAGAACCAAACCAAAAATATACTCTTCTGCCTCATCAACTGGAATTGGTTCACCAAGATCGTTAGCGTCTGTTGTAATAAAAGCCATTTCCAATTCAAAATCAACCAATTTTGAAGGCCCAAAAACGGGTTTTTTAGCGCCATTTGGTAGGCTTTGACCTTGAGGCCTGTGTATTGGTATTCCAGATGGAATGATCGATGAACTCCTTCCATGATAACCTACAGGAATATGCAACCAGTTGGGCATCAATGCATTTTCGGGGTCGCGAAACATGGATCCTACGTTAGTAGCATGCTCTTTGCTAGAATAGAAATCAGTATAGTCACCCACATGAACCGGAAGTTGCATTTCTATTTCATCTAAACGGAAGAGCACAATTTCTTTATGTTTTTTATTATTCTTTAACGCCTCATTTTTACTATCAAAAATTTCTGCTATTCTTTTTCTGACAGCTCTCCAGGTTTTCCTGCCATCAGCTATGAAATCATTCAAGGTATCCTGTAAAAAAATATCATCCGTAAGAGGAATACCATCGAAATACCCTAATTGGTGTAAGGCACCCAGGTCAATCGCCGTATCTCCAATACGAGTTCCTATAGTGATTATATCATCTCTCGTTAGAAAGACTCCAAAAGGAATATTTTGAATTGGAAAATCTGAATTCTTATCTACATGTAACCAAGAGGTTCTATCCGGATCATTAGCTGTTATGGTCATAATAATTTGAGTTGATTATTTATTACATCAAACCTACATAATTTTTAATTTTAATACTAATTTATAATTTAAAATCTAAGTAACGTTAATTTGGTTAATAACCTATGGATAAAGTACTGAGTAAAACTATTCTTTTTGTCAAATTAATATGATCAATTCACTATTTTTGGAAAAAATTAATTAGAAAGCATGCAACGTGACCAACAAATTTTTGAATTAATCCAAGCTGAAAAAGAAAGACAACTTAACGGAATAGAACTTATTGCTTCAGAGAACTTTGTCAGTGACCAGGTTATGGAGGCTGCTGGTTCGGTTCTTACTAATAAATATGCAGAAGGTTATCCTGGTAAACGCTATTATGGTGGTTGCGAAGTGGTTGATGAAGTTGAACAAATCGCTATAGACAGAGCAAAATCACTCTTTGGAGCTGCCTGGGCTAATGTGCAGCCGCACTCAGGTAGTCAGGCCAATACAGCAGTTTATGCTGCTTGTTTAAAACCAGGTGATAAGATATTAGGTTTCGACCTTTCCCATGGTGGTCATCTTACTCATGGTTCTCCTGTTAATTTCTCAGGAAAACTTTACAATCCAGTTTTTTATGGTGTTCAAAAGGAGACGGGAGTTATTAATTATGATAATATTCAGGAAATCGCTAATAGAGAAAAGCCTCAAATGATTATTGCAGGTGCTTCAGCATACTCCCGAGATATTGATTTTAAGCGATTTAGAGAAATTGCGGATAGTGTAAATGCATTGTTATTAGCAGATATCTCTCACCCATCTGGATTAATAGCCAAAGGAATTTTAAACGATCCTATCCCTCACTGTCATATTGTAACCACAACTACCCATAAAACCTTGAGAGGTCCTCGAGGTGGTTTAATTTTAATGGGTAAGGATTTTGAAAATCCTTTCGGGATACGACTTAAAAATGGAAATCTTAGGAAAATGTCTTCATTACTGGATTCTGCCGTTTTTCCAGGTAACCAGGGTGGACCATTAGAGCATATTATTGCTGCAAAAGCGGTTGCTTTTGGTGAAGCATTAACGGATGATTTCCTTCATTATATTATTCAAGTCAAGAAAAATGCGGCAGCTATGGCTAAAGCATTTGTAGACAGAGGCTACTACATTATTTCGGGAGGTACGGATAACCATATGATGCTTATTGATCTAAGAAATAAGAACATTACTGGTAAGCAAGCCGAAGATGCCCTTGGTAAGGCTGATATAACTGTTAATAAAAATATGGTGCCGTTTGATGATAAAAGTCCGTTTGTAACCTCTGGTATAAGAATAGGTACTGCAGCTGTTACAACACGTGGAATGTTGGAAGACGACATGGAAAAAATAGTAGATCTGATCGATCAAGTCATCAATAACTTTGAAAATGAAGACTTGCTAGAAGAAATTGCGAATAAAGTAAATACCATGATGAAGGATTTACCTTTGTTTGCTAAATCGTCTGTGGTTTGATTCTAATGGCTTATCAATATTATGATAATTTATTCTAACAAAAAGGGTTCATTCTAAACAATCCTAAAACTCCAAGAATCAAAGCGGCATCACCTACAATTGCCTTGTAAGGATTTATTGTCTTAGACAATTTAACAAGAAAATCACCAATTAATGGAAATTTTGCCAATTGTTGTGGTAATAATAAGAGTCCGCAGACAATACCAACGATACTAAAAATAACACATTTCACTTTGAGCAAAAACAGGATTCCTATTACTAAGGTTGCAACACCAATAATAGTATTGAAAGGTTTTAATTTAGAAGCTATTTTATTAAAAAAATTACTTTCTCCATCTATTATATCTAAATGGGTTACAGCCAATAATAGTCCGGCACAAATGCATGCAATTTGAAAAATAAGTGTAGTCATTGTTAGTTATAGTTTATCTTTTAATTAAATTGTAATTTAGATTTAGTCTTCAAAAATAATATGCTGATAAGCTCCTATATCTGGTGATGAAGTCCTGTCATTATTCAGTATATCAAGAGGAACCTGCAATGCGAAAACAGAATTTCCCTGATTGATGGCCGCTGAATTTTCACCAATGATAAGTTGGTTGTTATCTACATCTAAAAAGTCAGGATCCGCATTAAAAATATTGTTTTCGTAAAAGGCAATGTTGGTGAAATCATATTCGGGTGCATTGAAGGCATTGTTTGAATTATCAAAACGTATCAAACAGTTTGTAAACTTGAAATTAAACAAGGTTTCTCCTTCCTTTTCAATTAAGAATTCAGGATTGTCATTGCCATAAATGATGCAATTATTAAAATTAGCTTCTTCAAGGTCATTTACCAGAACATTATTATCTGCATCCACTAAAAAATTATTAATCAAAACTGATGGAAACTGTCTAAAACTATTGTTCCAGAAATTGACAATAGTGCAGTGGGTGAAATTATATTTACCGCCAATTGTGCCTGCAAATGAAGACTGACCTGAATTGTTTATTACAAGATTTGATCCTTTGATTGAAGTAGCTCGTCCTAAAATTCCAAAATTACCAGAATTATATATTTGAGAATTTGAAATAGTTAACTTGTCAGTGATATCTTCATCGTTGCCATCACTCAAAATTCCAACAGTCGCATTTCTTATAGTAGCATAATTAAAAATATTGTCTGTGCTACCCTCAAATAACCAAATGGTTCCCCATTGACCAGGAACATCTTCAAATAATGGTTCCAGTCTATCTCCTTCAAATATGACTTCATTCTCAAGTGCTTCCTGATCAATGCTTGATCCGCCATTAACATGTATTGAAGCACTATTGGTAACAATAATACCTGAATCTGCATGAAAGTGAATTCTGGCACCTGCATCGATCTCCAAAGTTCTATTTGGTGGTACAGCCGCATATCCATAAATTACATAGGGTTTTTCATTAGTGAGGGTTAATTCAAAATCACGTAAATACCTTCCTTGTATTTCAGTATCAACGAACTCACCATCTATGTTTAAAGTAAGTGTCTCAATAATACCTGTTGTATCATCTCTATCAGGATAAATGAATACAGCATCTTTTACTAGTGTAACCAATTCTACTTTTTGTGCATCTGTGCCTGTACCAAATTCTATGAAATCAGTATATAAAAATTCATTATTTAAAGTGGGTAAGGAATTTATATCAATAGTTGTTTCAATAAATACATACATGCTGTCTTGAGCCAGTAATTCAACATTTTCAAATGTCTTTCCGGGAACACCATCTATATTCAATCTATATTCTGAAGACTCACCAAACCCTAGATTAATATTAGGAATTAAAACATTATCATCGGTATTATTGTAGACTTTTAAATTATAAGTACTCGATCCAATATTGGTAAAAACGGTATCTAAATAAACCGTATCCTTTGAAAATTCAAGTTGACCTGTTCTTGGTGAAAACTCGAAGTCATTTCTACATGAACTCCAAAGAGTAATAACAAGCAATGATAGAATGAAATAAACAAAACGATTCATATCTGTATAATGTTCCGGGCTAAATTAAAACTTTTGAAATTACCAATTAGTATGAATAGAAAAAATTAGTTGAAATAATTGACAACGATAAAACAGTTTGTTAAGAATGGTTAATGTTATTTTTCAATAATTTGGACTTCAAACAATTTATCCCATCGTTTTCCGGTTACAAAAAGTGTATTTGTGACATCATTATATGCAATTCCGTTTAACACATCAAGGGTTGGATGTTGCTTGACCAATTTTTTTAACGGACTAAAATCTATTACAGCTTCAATAGCTCCGTTATTGGGATTTATTATGGCTACACCATTTTTTTGATATCTGTTGGCATAAATTTTTCCATTTATCCATTCCAGTTCATTAATGCCTACTACTTTACCTTTATTGGTGTAAACTTGAATGTAATTCTTTTCTTCTAAAGTCCCTGGATCCAGAATCCATATTTTTTCTGTTCCGTCACTTTTATAAAGGACCTCGCCATTATTACATATTCCCCATCCTTCTTTGCTTTTGCCATATTTAAAACTTGATGTTTTCTCCAAAGTATTAATATCATATATGAATCCTGTTCCTTTTTGCCAGGTAAGTTGATAAATATTGTCATTTAATACAGTTAAACCTTCTCCAAAGTACTCATCAGCTAAATCTACATTTTTTAAAACCTCACCAGTTTTATAATTGACATTTCTTAGTTTAGATTCGCCTCGCTGTCCGGTGCTTTCATACAAAGCCCCATTATGAAACTCTAGGCCTTGTGTATAAGACTCAATGTCATGTGGGTATTCATTTATGATTTTATAAGTGTAAACTTTGGGTGGAGCATTATTTAAAACGGTAATTTTTTTAGATGTGTTTTGTTTGGTTCCCTCATAATAAACAGTGGCTGAAATTACCTGTTTACCTAGTTTTGAATCTTTAAAAGAAATGGTATCAGCAACCACCTTATTGTTAAATGTATATACTACTGAATCTATGATGTGGGATTTTGGATTCTCAATAGATACCGCTAAAACATCATTGAGACTTACCTTGTTACTCTTGCTGTTAAAATTTATTTTAAAGTCGCTCTTTTTTTGTGCTGAATTGCTACCACAAGAACTTACCAAAATTAACATGAAAAAAATGGACAAACGCTTGAAAACTTTCATTGTATTTTTAAATATTCAGCAAGATATTTATTAAAATTCAGTTTAAAAAAACATTGTGAAAAAATTAAAAGGTCGTATCTTTGCAATCGGCAAGTCCTACACAACCAGCTCCTGTTGAATCCTCCAGGGCGGGAACGCAGCAAAGGTATATGGTCGTAGCGGTGTGATGTAGGTAGCTTGCCTTTTTTTGTGCATTATTTTTCTTCACAATAATTAATTATTTTTGGTTAAAACCGATTAGTTATATGTCTAAAGTTGTTTTAATTACTGGGGGATCGTCAGGAATTGGTAAATCGATAGGTGAATTTTTATTGGCTAAAAATTATAAAGTCTTAGGGACAAGCAGAAACCCTGATAAATATAAAAACAGTAAGTTCCCAATATTAGCTCTCGATGTAACCAATAGAACTTCAATTAAAGAATGTATTGATGTAACGTTAAAAAAAGAGGGAAGGATAGATGTTCTTATTAATAATGCCGGAGCTGGCATCACAGGCCCTATTGAGGAAACACCAGATAAGGAAATAAAAAAGAATTTTGAAACAAATTTCTTTGGACCTATTGCTGTTATAAAAGCAGTATTGCCACAAATGCGTAATCAAAGCTCTGGATTGATAATAAATGTGACGTCCATTGCCGGTTATATGGGATTGCCTTACAGGGGAATTTATAGCGCAAGCAAAGGTGCTTTAGAGATAATAACTGAATCATTTAGAATGGAAATTAAGGATTTTAATATCCATATGACCAATGTTGCACCGGGTGATTTCGCGACCAATATTGCTGCTGGACGTTTTCATGCACCTGTGAAGAACGATTCTCCATATTCAAAATATGGAGCGGTTTTAAATACGATAGATGAAGATGTTGATAATGCTGCAGATCCAATCGAGGTGGCTAAAGTTGTTCACAAAATCATTGTAACAAAAAATCCAAAAATACATCATAAAGTAGGCGCCTTTATGCAGAAATTTTCTATTGTTTTAAAGCGAATTCTACCAGATAAGATTTACGAAAAATTGCTAATTAATCATTATAAATTATAATAAAAATAGTTTATAAGTTCTAATAATATGTTTATAAGATTCTAAAAAGGAGTACAGAATAAGTTGTAAATTCGCTGCAATTAATATTTAAGAATCAAAAAATATAGAGAATGAAGTTTTTTATTGATACGGCTAATTT
>JABDOZ010000063.1 GCA_013043005.1 Flavobacteriaceae bacterium
TTGCAAAGTCAACTATCAATGTTCCAAAAATACTGTAAGTATTTTTCTCTTTCCCAGCCCATACTTTCATATAAATATTGTGCCGGATTACTTTTTTCGGTTTGTAGAGCTAATCCTTTATAGTTCTTTTCTTTGCACAACTCCTTTGCTTTATTTAACAGTGCTCCACCAATCCCTTGATTTCGGTATTGGGTATCCACGAATAGATCATTTAAAATATACAAGGGCTCCATGCTAACAGATGAAAAACTTGGGAACAAGTGGGTAAAACCAACCGCTTTTTTATCGATATAAGCTATATAAATAATTGTATCATTTTTGGTAAGACGTTTATACAAAAACTCTTTGGCTGCTTTTGGGTTTGATTTCTGCCTGTAAAAAATACGATATCCATCAAATAATGGAATCAGGTCATTAAGATGATCGATCGTAGCTGGAATTATGGTCATAAAAAAAAATCTGTAATCGAAATTACAGATTTTTTAGTTATGTCTTATATTATTTGGTTTTTGCCTTCTGTTTATTCAACTCATCCTGAAGCCGTCGCATCACTTTTTGTTCTCTTTCCAAAGCGCGTTTTCTGTGTTCTTCAAATTCTTCTTCAGTCTCTGAAAGAGACAATTTAGCTTGCCTGGTAATGGCATTACTATTTTTAAACTTATAGATAAAAAATAGCAAAAATGCCAATAAACCTGCAATTATAGACCACATTAATAAATTGTATCCCGTTTTACTCATTAAAATGCCAAACAATGACATGCTGTTCTTTTCCAGATTGGTTTGATCTAAGGTTGCATTCGTATCAGCTAAATTTGTTTTTAATACTTCAATTTCTTTATCCTGGTTTTCAACCAATTGTTTTGTGCTGTTAAGTTGGGCTTTGACAGCGTTTAACGAATCAATAGTATGTGCTTTTAATGCATATAACCATGTTGTTTTTACCACCTTATACTCTTGGTAGCGATTAGATTTGGTTATTACAAACTCAAATTGATTGTCTATAGTACCACTATTAAGCGATAATTTTTCTTGCGGTGGGTTTTGAGCTGTTAAAATGGAGAGATTTAAAAGAAAAAGTAGGAAAGTTAGCTTTTTAATAATCATTTACTAATAGTTTAAATAGGTTAGTTAATTAACACTGCGAATTTAGCAATAAAGTATGATAATTTTATCATAAACCAATATTTTTAGCCTCACACTGTGTGAGGCTAATTTATATACGTAATTAAATATTATTTTGGATTTGGTAAATACCAGATTCTATTGAAATTAAGTAATTACTTGAAAATAAATCTTTCCCGCTGACCATCATCATTAATTACTCCCATTTTATCAATGCTTCTCTCTAAGGCATTGTTGCCAATATTCTCTTTTAATTTTTGAATATCCTCTATATTATTAATTGGGATATCATTGATATCTGTTATTATGTAGCCATTTTTAAGACCTAGTTTTTTGTACAATTCATAGTTATTAGACTTAAACACATAGGCTCCGCCGTCAATATCATATTTCCTTTTTGCTTCTCTACTCAGATTTCTTAATTCCAGCCCTATAAATTCTACTTTTTCCAATCCTTTTTTAGTTAATTTAACCGGTACCACTTTTTGATTTCCTCTCCTAAGTATAGTCACTTTTACAACATCATTAGGTCTTTTAGAGCTTAAGTATCCACTTAGATCTGAGAATTTAGAAATTTCTATATCATCTAACTTCTTAATGATATCACCACTTTTAAGACCAGCTTTTTCAGCACCTGATTTTTCTTCCACATCATCAATGTAAAACCCTTCTGTTTCATCAAGTCCTAATTTTTCTGCATATGCACTATTTAGTGATCCTCCTGTAACACCTAGAATTCCGTTTTGAACATTTCCAAATTCCATGATGTCTTCAATTACCTTTCTTGCGATATTGCTTGGTACTGCAAAAGAGTATCCAATGTAAGAACCTGTTTGAGAAGTTATAGCGGTATTTATACCAATTAGATCACCATTTATATTAACCAGGGCGCCACCTGAATTTCCAGGATTCACAGCCGCATCTGTTTGAATGAATGATTGGGAATTTTGTCCTGAGAGATCTCTGGATTTAGCACTAATAATACCTGCCGTAACAGTTGATGTTAAATTAAATGGATTACCTACTGCTAAAACCCATTCTCCTATTTTGGCCTGATCGCTATCTCCAAATCTTGTATATGGTAGATTCTCCTCTGCTTCAATTTTTAATAATGCAATATCTGTACGAGAGTCTTTACCAACTAGTTCCGCCTGGTAAATTTTATTGTCATTCATTGTAATTGTTATTGATTGCGCACCATCAATAACATGATTATTGGTCACAATGTAGCCATCAGGAGAAATAATTACGCCACTTCCGGTTCCTATCTGAGCTCTTTCTGTACTGCGTCCAAAGAACAGATCCTGAATGGTCACCGGAGCTCTGGATATTGTTGTGTTTTTAACGTGAACTACCGCATCGACCGTTTTTTCAGCTGCTTCAACAAAATCGGCATTAGCAGAAATTAAAGAATTTGTATTGACTGTGCTTAAATTTGTTGGAAAATATGTGGGTTGACTTTGAGTAGATTCAATTACAACCTTTTGTTCTTTTTCTAAAAATAGTTTGTAGGCTCCAAGAGTAATAGCTCCTCCGATAACTGAAACCAAGACTAATACAAATAACTTTTTCATTTTATTTCAGTTTTACTTTTAAGGTTAACGTTTAAATTTAAAAATTTATTGAGTTTTAAATTTAACTTTAACTACTTTTAACAACGTGCTTAACTGCAATTTAACATCTCCAGTATTGCTATGTTTTATTACTATATTTGCTGTTATAATTTTTGTTTATGACGTACACCTTTTATAAATATCAGGGCACTGGCAATGACTTTATTATTATTGATAACAGACATAATTTGATAAGCAAAAACGATACCAATTTGGTCAAATTATTTTGCGACAGACGATTTGGCATAGGTGCTGACGGATTAATACTACTGGAGAATCATGAATCGCTTGATTATAAAATGGTATATTTTAATTCAGATGGTAGTGAAAGCACTATGTGTGGAAATGGCGGACGTTGTTTAGCTGCCTTTGCAAAGTATCTGGGAATAATTGATCATGAGGCAAAGTTTCAGGCTATTGATGGTATCCATCATGCTTCAATAAAGGACAATTTGGTTATACTGGAAATGCAGGATGTTTATGGAATTCAAAAATTTGATAATCATGTTTATTTGGATACAGGTTCGCCGCATCATGTTCAATTAGAGGATAATCTTGAAGACTTGGACATAATTACAAAAGGGTCTAAAATTAGATATGGTGAACCCTATACTGAGGTTGGCGTAAACGTAAACTTTGTGAATAAGATAAATGACAGCACTTTTGCTGTACGAACTTATGAACGCGGTGTAGAAGCAGAAACCTTGTCTTGTGGAACAGGAGTGACTGCTGTAGCCTTAGCTATGAATTACATAGGAGAAACAGAAAAGAATCTCATAACTCTTAATACTAGAGGTGGAGATTTGCAAGTGTCCTTTGAAAGAGATGAAAAAGGTTACAAAAAGGTTTGTTTAATTGGACCGGCAAAAATGGTTTTTAAAGGCACAATAGAATGGTAACATTAAAAGGAAAAAAAATTTACTTACGTGCTTTAGAACCAGATGACCTTGAATTTGTTCATGAAATAGAAAATAATGAATCTTTCTGGGAAATTAGTAATACCGAAACACCTTATTCCAGATATTTAATAAAACAGTATATAGAAGAATCTCATAAAGATATTTATCAGGTAAAACAGTTAAGGCTCGTTATTTCGAATTATAACGATGAACCAATTGGACTCATAGATATTTTCGACTTTGATTTTAAAAATAAACGAGCTGGAATAGGAATTTTAATTGAAAATTCTGAAGATAGAAATAGAGGATATGGTGGAGAGGCACTGCAATTATTAATGGATTATTGTTTTTCACATTTGAACTTACATCAATTGTATTGCAATATTACCGAAGGAAATGACGCAAGTATGAACTTGTTCTCAAAGTTAGGATTTAAAGAGGTAGGACTAAAAAAGGACTGGAATCTGGTTGATGGAAATTATAAAAACGAATATTTATATCAAAAAATAAATCCCTAGATGTATATAAAAAAAATTCTATTAGCTATTGTATTATTAGGTCTGGTAGTTGCGGGTTTATTGGCAAATTATGTATATGCCGCAATGTTTAAAACCAATACAAATTTCGAGAATGAAAAAGCCTTCATTTTTGTTCCAACCAATGCTAAATATGATGAAGTGAGGGAACAACTTATACCCTTATTAAAGGATATTGATAAGTTTGACGCCCTGGCAGCAAGGAAGAAGTATAATACTAATGTTAGAGCAGGAAGGTATGTTATTAGTAAAGGAATGAATAATAATGATATTATTAATTCCATTAGAAGTAACAACAGACCAATCAAATTGTCTTTCAATAATCAGGAAAGACTTGAGCTTCTTGCAGGCAGGATTGCTTCGCAGATTGAAGCAGACAGTCTTTCGCTACTAAATGCTTTTTCAGATGATCAGTTTTTAAGTAAAAACGGATTTTCAAGTGAAACCAGTTTAGGAATGTATATTCCCAATAGCTATGAATTTTTTTGGAATACTTCTGCAGAAAAGTTCCGGGATAGAATGCTCAAGGAATATCATAACTTCTGGAACGAATTAAGGCTAAAAAAAGCAAGTTCCTTAGGATTAAAGCCGGAAAAGATAATTGCTTTAGCGTCAATTGTACAAAAAGAAACGGCAAAGGTAGATGAACGACCAAGGGTAGCCGGAGTTTATTTAAACCGATTAAAAAGAGGAATGCCATTACAAGCAGATCCAACGGTAATATATGCTATCAAAAAGAAGATTAATGATTTCGATACCGTCATAAAAAGAGTATTATACAAGGATTTGGAAATTGATTCTCCTTACAATACATATAAATATGCCGGAATTCCACCAGGTCCTATTGCAATGCCGGATATTTCTTCGATTGATGCTGTTCTGAATCCTGAAGAACATGATTATTATTATTTTGTAGCTAATGTTGATGATTTTGGCTATCATAAATTTGCAAAGACTCTATCTCAGCACAACAGGAATAAGCAGGAATATGTGAGATGGATCAACAAGCAACGAATTAACAGGTAATGATTCGCTGTAGTATTGATAAAAGCATTCTAATTATTCTATCTTATTTAATAAGCCATTTTGCTCTTTGTCAATCAAAATCAGAATTATTTTTAACTCCTAGCGATACTTTAAACAAACAAAGAAGGAATGCGGTTGTAATTAGTGAAGCTGCATTAGGAACGGGAGCACTTATAGGTTTGAATCAACTTTGGTACAGCGATTATGAGCAGTCCAAATTTCACACTATCAATGATAACAGTGAATGGTTCCAGTTAGATAAGCTGGGTCATGTTGCAAGTTCTTACCATATAGGCAGACTGGGAGCAGATGTATTAAATTGGAGTGGTGTAAGCAAAAAGGATCAACTCATTTATGGCGCCACATTAGGCTTATCGTTTTTAACAATTGTTGAGGTTTTCGATGGCTATTCAGAAGAATGGGGATTTTCATGGGGTGATTTTGCATCTAATGCAGCTGGATCCGGAATATTTATTGGTCAGGAATTGCTTTGGGATGAGCAACGCATTTCTTTAAAATATTCCTTTCATCAAACAAAATATTCAGAGTTAAGACCAGAACGATTAGGAGAAAACCTTCTTGAACAATCCTTGAAAGATTATAACGGACAAACTTATTGGCTGAGTGCAAATGTCAACTCTTTTATTAAGAAAAGTAAACTACCCAAATGGCTAAACCTAGCTTTTGGTTATGGAGCAGATGGAATGCTGACAGGTGATGAACCAATAACTGGTTCACAATTCTTTGAACAAAAACGAATGAGACAGTTTTATTTGAGTTTAGATATGGATTTGGAGAGAATTGAATCTAAATCAAAACTGTTGAAAACTATATTCAAAATTATCAATTTCATAAAGATTCCAGCTCCTGCCATTGAAATTAATAGTGATGGAAAGATAAAATTTCATTATTTATATTTTTAATTCTGTTCTTTTTAACATGTAAGAAATGCACTATTTAAAGAATTAAATTTGTACCAAATTTTAAGATAAGAATTATAACAGCTATTTAGTCTTACAAATCAAAAATAATGATAAAGAACATTATATCTTGTTTTGGTATCCCGTTATCAATTTTTGCACTCCTTAATTTGTTTTTATCTACAGATACAACTCTTGATATTAATGACTATTCTACACACGGACTGGATCTTTGCTACAATGTTGATCAGGTCGAAAATATTGAACTGCAGATTCACAAGCAATATTTACCTTATCTGGGTAAATCATATTTAGGATTTAAGGAAGCCCTTGGTTTCAAAGAATCGAGAGGGAATTATTTTTCTGTAAATGATTTTGGATATTTGGGGAAGTATCAATTTGGAAAGGAAACTTTAAAACTAATCGGAATTTACACACCTAATCAGTTCCTTTATAATCCGGAATTACAGGAAAAAGCCTTTTTAGCCAATGCCCAAAGAAATAAATGGGTGCTTAGGAAAGATATCAATCGTTTTGTTGGTAAAAATATAAATGAATTTGAGGTTACCGAGTCCGGTATATTAGCAGCTGCACATTTGGCCGGACCAGGAAGCGTAAAGAAGTTTTTAAGAAGTTATGGAAGAAATAGTTTTTCTGATGCCTATGGCACTTCCATTTCTCATTATATGAAACGGTTTTCTGGTTATGATACATCAGAAATAATTCCGAATAAAAAAGCCAAAGTTTCCAAAATTTAATCTTTGTGAATTATAAAAATAGTTGGTCTTTTATGAAGATCTATTTTTACTTTTTTCCATTCAGCCGCAGTTTTTGTTTTAATATATTCAGTTGGTAACGTAATATCACTCGCAACACAGACATTAGTCTCCGGGTGCAGAGCTTTGCACATTTCCTCTAATAGTTTATTATTTCTGTATGGGGTTTCTATAAATATTTGAGAAGTATTTGTTTTGAATGACTCTTTTTCAAGCGCTTTTATAGCTTTTTTTCGTTCAAAATTATCGATTGGTAAATAGCCGTTAAAAGTGAATTTTTGTCCATTCATTCCGGAAGCCATCATAGCAAGTAAAATAGAAGAAGGTCCCACTAATGGAACAACTCGAATCCCTTTTTTGTGAGCTATCCTTACTATTTCTGCTCCGGGATCAGCAATACCAGGGCAGCCAGCTTCAGATAATAGTCCAATTGGATTTCCTTCATCACAAGCATCTAAAAAGTCTTCCAGTTCTAATGGTTGTGTGAATTTATTTAAAACATTAATTTTTAAGGAAGGTTGCGATTTCTTGGGACTTATTTTTTTAATGAAATTTCTGGCTGTCTTTTCATTTTCGACTATATAATCATTCACCAACTCAATTATTTTTTTAATTGACATAGGCAGTACCTCAAGAGGTGCGTTATCTCCAAGTCTTGTGGGTATTAGATAAAGTTTACCTTTTTCCATATTCTGAATCTTCTTTTACAAGAATCTATAGGGCTGCTTTTTAACTGACTTCTAATTTATAAAACCATTTTGGATATCTTGACCTGAAACAAAGAATATCGACGAAATGAATAATTAGTTTGTGGCTACAAAATTAAGCTAAGCCTCACTTAATAATGTATCAGCAATTCTATTACAGGCTTCGTCTAACATTTCAAATACATTTTTAAAACCATAGCTTCCACCATAATAAGGGTCAGGCACATCCATATTTTCATTAGCATACAGTTCGTTTAAAATGAGTTTTACCTTTAGCGCATCTTTTTTATTTCTGGCTAAGTGAATAATATTTAGATAATTGGAATTATCCATAACATAAATTATATCAAATCTGTCAAAATCAGAAACTTCAAACTGTCTTCCTCTTTGGTGTGAAATGTCTATTTGATTTTTTTTCGCAATATCTACAGAACGAGGATCAGGTGGATCACCAATATGATAGTCGGCAGTTCCTGCAGAATCTATAGAAAACTTATTTGAAGGTAATTTTGATTTTAATATGCCTTCAGCCAGTGGTGAGCGACAGATATTTCCGAGGCAAACCATTAGTATTTTAGTCATGATCTAATATAGTTAAACAGAAAGTTTTTTAGTAAGATCCTCAACATACTTTCTGAATTGCTTATCTGTCGACGATAAGTTGTCAACAGTCTTACAAGCATGTAATACAGTGGCATGATCTCTTTTTCCTATTTGAGATCCAATACTGGCCAAAGAAGCTTTGGTGAATTTTTTAGCAAAGAACATTGCAAGCTGTCTGGCCTGAACAATATGTCGTTTTCTTGTTTTAGATTGTAAGGTATCAACATCCATTTGGAAATAATCTGATACTACTTTTTGAATATAGTCAATGGAAACTTCACGTTTTGTATTCTTGACGAATTTTTCAACAACTTGCTTTGCAAGGTCGAGAGTAATTTCCTTTTTATTAAATGACGACTGAGCTATCAAAGAAATAATTGCACCTTCTAACTCCCTAACATTAGATTTTATGTTTTTAGCAACATAGTCAATTATATCATCTGGCATCTCAACACCATCACGATATAATTTATTCTTCAATATAGAAACACGAGTTTCAAAATTTGGACTCTGCAATTCAGCCGATAGACCCCATTTGAATCTAGATAATAATCGTTGTTCAATATCCTGCATATCTACAGGAGCTTTATCACTTGTTAAAATAACCTGCTTCCCATTTTGATGTAAATGATTGAAGATATGGAAGAATACATCCTGAGTTCCCGTTTTACCAGATAAAAACTGAACGTCGTCAATAATCAACACATCAATTAATTGATAGAAGTGGATGAAATCGTTTCGATTGTTTTTCTTAACCGAATCAATATATTGCTGTGTAAATTTTTCTGCTGAAATATAGAGGACCGTTTTTTCAGGATACTTGTCTTTAATATCCACTCCAATAGCATGAGCTAAATGCGTTTTACCCAATCCTACACCTCCAAATATTAATAAAGGATTGAAAGATGTACCACCAGGTTTTGCTGCAACAGCAAGACCTGCACTTCTGGCTAATCTATTAGAATCTCCTTCTAAAAAGTTTTCGAAACTATAATTAGGATTTAATTGTGATTCTATTTTTACATTTCTAATTCCGGGAATCACAAATGGATTCTTTAATTCGGGACTTTTATTTTTTAACGGAATGTCGATATCCTGAGATTTTACGCCACCTCTATTTGAGCTAGGGATCTTTTCTGTAAAAGGTTGCTTGTTGCCATAGGTATTTTCCATTTTAATAATGTAAACCAGTTTGGCCTGCTCACCTAACTCTTTTGTAAGAGCTACTTTAAGAATTTTGACATAATGTTCTTCTAACCACTCATAGAAGAACTTACTTGGAACCTGAATGCTTAACGCACCATTCTCCAGTTTAACTGCCACAATTGGTTCAAACCACGTTTTGTATGCTTGAGGCTGGATATTATCTTTTATAAAAGTCAGACAATTATTCCATACCTTTTGAGCAGTTATCGTCATTATTAATTCTTAAGTTTTAACAGTTAGTTTAATTCGTAAAAAAAGAGAAAAGGGCAATTCTCTTGGTTAAGATTTTACTCGACAAATATGTGAACAATTTTCTAAAAAAAAAATTCAAATGCTATTGATTATTAAGAAATTTTTTCGCATGTTTAATTTAGGATGAAAATACAAAATTTATTTTTAAAGTAGATGATAAAATCTGATGAAATTGAAATCAGAGTGCGTTATGGTGAAACAGATCAAATGGGGTATGTATATCACGGAAACTATGCACAATATCTGGAAATGGGAAGAATTGAATGGCTGCGTAAGTTGGGAATTTCTTATAAAAAAATGGAAGAAGAAGGCATCATGCTGCCTGTGCTGTCATTAAGTATAAATTTCAAAAAATCAGCCTATTATGATGATGTAATTAATGTAAAAACACAACTCCATAAATTGCCCTCTGCCCGTATTGAATTTGAATACGAATTGACTAATGAACAAGGCGAAATTATTACTTCAGCAAGTACTGTTTTGGCCTTTGTAAATATGCATACAAAAAGGCCAATGAGGTGCCCAAATTATATTTTAGATAAACTGCAGATTTAATCGTTATAATGTAGCGATTTTAACGTCAAAAAGGGAATTGAAATTTTTTAAAACATTTTTTGCGTCATTTTTTCTTACAGAAATTTGAATTTGACAATCTAACTCCAATTTTTGATTTAAAATTTTCAATTTTTTTTCTTTGATGATCCGCATGACCTTATTCATGTTTTTGTATTCAAAGGAAATTAAATAATCAATATTTATGGTTAGCTCAACAATTTTAGAAGCATCAAGAGTCATTTTTGCTGCAGTTCTATAAGCATTTATTAATCCACCAACACCTAGTTTAACACCACCAAAATAACGAACCACAACAATTAGGATGTTGGTAACATCAAATGATTGAATTTGACCATAGATTGGCATTCCGGCAGAATTGCCAGGTTCTCCATCATCATTTGCTCTAAATATTATGGATTCTGTTCCAATTGGGTATGCATAACACCAATGCCGAGCTGAATGATGATGTCTTTTTAAATTTCCAAGATGATATTTGACTTCATCTTTAGTTTTCACAGGAAATGCAAGACCATGAAACTTACTGTTCTTTTCCTTAAACAATACTTCTTCCGAAGGTTTTATTATGGTTTTAAAAGTATCCTTGTCCATAATTTGTTAAGCCAATGTTACCAAAGTTATGGAAACCACCGCTATAGCTATTCCTATCCAATTTTTTGCATAAATAGTCTCTCTAAAGAGCACTAAGCCTATTAGAGTTGATAACATAACAATAGCAACATTATTGACAGTAAATATAGTTGAGCTTTCAGTTCCTTCATACTGCAATGCCTTTAAAAGAAAATAAATTGAATAATAATTCACAATTCCTAATGCAACTCCGCCATATAGATTTTTGAATTCTAATTTAATAGGACTAACTATTAACCTTTTAATTAGAATTCCAATACCAATGATTCCTGCAAAACAAAAGATAGTGGCGGAGAAAATGGGAATCCCATTTTGAGCAACATAGGTGGTCTCGAGATATTTTATGGATGTATCAATAATTCCGGAACCCAAAAAAAGTATGACAGGTAAAAGAAGACCTTTACTTGTATTTATAGACGATTTGGATTTTATTGATGTTAAATAAACCGCAACCAAGGCAAGTATAATCCCCAGCACTTTTTGGAAACCTACACTTTCCTTATACATGTAAATCCCAAATATTACGGGAATGATCACACTCATTTTTGCTGCAACTGAAGCTACAGAAAGGCCATTGCGTTGAGCAGTTAATGCCATTACATTAAATATAGCTATAAAGAGAAATCCTAACGCAAACGCACCGAAAAACCATTTTGAAGATACGATGTCTTCAACGTTAATAGGGGCATTATAACTAATTAATCCAAAAGAACAAGCTGTTATATAGTTTACAACTATGGCCTGAAGCGTATTAACGCGGTATCTTTCGAATAATTTAAATAGAATAAGTATTATAGTGGAAGCCGCTATACTTAGTAAGAGATATATCAAAACAAGTTTTTATTAACTGTAAATAAATTAACAATATCCTCTGAATTTTCATCAATATTCCAAGTATGAATACCAATTTGATTGGCTGCATCTGTATTTTCCTTTGTATCATCAATAAAAAGCGTTTCAGAAGGGACTAAATTATTTTCTTGTATTACAAATTCAAAGATTGCTCTATCAGGTTTTCTTAAGTTTATTTCATGTGATAAATAGAATCTGTCAAAACAGTTTTTAAAGTCAATATAAAAAGGCACCTGATTTTTAACCCATTCCATATGCAATTCATTGGTATTGCTCAACAAAATTAGTTTGTATTTATTTTGCCCTCTAAGATTTTGCAGGAATTCAAATTTGTATTTTGGAAATTCAACAAGAACATAGTTCCATATTTTTATAACATCTTTTCTGGAAATATGAGGGAAATAATTAAAATAGAAATTGATAAATACTGAAGTAGAAACCAGCCCTTGTTCATATAAACAATTGATAGCAACCATTTCATCAGTAAGCTTCTCAATTTGAAATACATCTAAGGCATTTCTCATCGCTCCTGGTTTATTCAGATTTAGAAAGACATCTCCAAAATCAAAAATTAAATTCTTAATCATTTTCATAGCATTTTAAAATGTCCTGATCTATTTTTTGATCTGAAATCAATTTTCCTTTAAATTTTGGAGCTTTTATACCTTCTTTAAAATCAATATTTCCGGTAAATACTCGAGCCTCATCCCAAAGGTCTTCATCAATAAACGTTTGCAGGGTTTGTAAACCTCCTTCAATGATTATGGAATTAATTTGAATGTTATATAAGTATTTACAAATTTGATGAGCTATTTTTTTAGAGAAATCAATATTTTTTTCTGATATAATAATTGCTTTAGCATCTGAATTGAACACATTGAAATCTCTTGATAAATTCTGCTTGTGATCCAAAACAATTCTTGTTGGATTCTTACCTGTCCAATCTCTAACTGTAAGCGTTGGATTATCTTGTATAACCGTATTTGAACCAACCAGGATGGCTTGTTCTTCTGCTCGCCATTTATGGACCAGCTGCCTTGAAATAGAATTTGCAATCCATACAGGTTTTAATTCATCTTTTGATATTGGAGCAATAAATCCATCCAAGGTTTCAGCCCATTTTAAAATAATGTAAGGCCGCTTTTTATTATGAAAAGCAAAAAAACGTTTATGATGCTCTTTGCATTCATTTTCTAAAACTCCAACAGTTACATCGCATCCAGAATTTCTCAATTTCTCAATGCCTTTTCCAGCCACTTTTTCATTCTCATCTAAACAACCAATTACTACTTTAAGAATTTTATTTTTAATAATCAGATCGCTGCAAGGAGGCGTTTTTCCATGATGGGAGCAAGGCTCTAATGTAACATATAAGGTGGATTCCTTTAAAAGCGATCTATCATTAACAGAATTTATGGCGTTTACTTCTGCATGGTTCCTTCCATAAGCACTCGTATACCCTTCACCTATAATTTGGTTTTTGTAAATAATTACAGAACCTACCATTGGGTTTGGTCTGGTTGTTCCTAGACCATTTTTAGCAATTTGTAAACATCGTTTAATATAAGTTTCGTGCAAGGTCAAGACTAAAGTTTGATTTTGACATCTTCAGTTTTATCAATGTCATAGGTGTATGTAAATCCCAGAGTTTTATACTTGATATTACCTTTATATTGTACTTTTAATTTTTTGCTAAGCAAACCACCTATTAGTCCCCCAATATTCTTTCCGCTAAATATTCTATCTGCAGGGATTTTTGCCTTTAATGGAATACTAAACTCTTTTTTTGCAGGCACTTTAAAGCTTTCTGATGATACAGTAGCCATTTCATTGTCATTTACAAAAACTTTTATGCCATCTGATTTTAGTTCACCACCTATATCATTTGGATTCAGGAAAAATGCATCAGCTGCCAAAGTAACATTATCAGAAGTAGACTCAAGAACCTTGATGTTTTCCAACCTTAAAAACTCTGGTTTTTCTTTTACTTTGCAACTAAAAACAGTTAGTGTTATTGTTAATAAGATTATAACTTTCTTCATTATTATTTTTTCTAATTTAATGTATCTTCAACCCTCAGTTTGGCAATAAAAATAATACTTTAATGTGAGTAAAAATAATATTGTTATTAGAGAAATCAATAAGGATGATAACCCTTATATTGAAGGAATTATAAAAGCCTGCTTTCATGAGTTTAACATTCCTTTAAAAGGGACGGCCTATGAGGATATTGAAACAACACAAATGTTTGAATCTTATCAAAAGGAAAATGAAGTTTATTTTGTTGTAAAATATAATGGAGAGATAGTTGGCGGTGCAGGAATAAAGCAATTGAAAGATTTTAACAAGGAATATTGTGAGCTTCAAAAAATGTACTATTCTCCAACAGTCAGAGGTAAAGGAATTGGAAAAAAGATGCTGCAAAAATGCTTGAAAAAGGCAAAAGAATTGGGCTATAAGACATGCTATTTGGAATCGGCTTCTCAGCTTAAAGCTGCCATTCATATTTATGAATCATTTGGGTTTCAACATTTAGAAGAACCTTTGGGAAATACAGGACATTTTTCATGTGGAATATGGATGATTAAGGAGATATGAGACTAAATGACTTGAAAAACATATTTCATGAAGAACTAGATGGTCTCTACGGACAAGAAGAAGTGAATAATTTCTTTTTTATACTTATTGAAGAATTTTACAAAATCCATAGAATCGAACTAGCCTTGCAACCAGAAACTTCTATAACTAAAAAAGAACAAGAACCTATTTTTAAAGCCTTAGATGAATTAAAAAAGGAAAAGCCAATACAATATATACTAGGGAAAACAGAATTTTTTGGATTGCCATTTAAAGTGAATAGTGAGGTTTTAATACCACGTCCTGAAACGGAAGAACTTGTTGCACTCATTCTTGATACTGTCACTTCGAGTGCAGTTAAGAAGTCTCTTAAAATATTGGATATTGGTACCGGTAGCGGATGTATAGCTATTTCATTGGCTAAAAATTTACCAATTTCGAAAGTCTATGCCATCGACGTTTCAACTGAAGCACTAAAAGTTGCAAGAGAAAATGCCAGATTAAATAATGTTGAGGTCGTATTTATTGAAGTTGATATATTATCGATTAGTAATACTGCTCTTGACGAATCCAAATTTGATGTGATAGTTTCCAATCCACCTTATGTAAGGCAACAAGAGAAGCAAGAAATCAAAAATAATGTATTGAAAAATGAGCCACATTTAGCCTTATTTGTGAGAGATGACGATTCTCTACAATTTTATAAAGCGATAGTTCAATTTGGGTTGAAAAATTTAACTAAAAAAGGGCTGTTGTTTTTTGAGATCAATGAGTATCTTGGTGCGGAAATGGTTAAATTGTTAAGAGAGAGTAATTTTAATATTGTTGAACTCAGAAAAGATATGTTTGGTAAAGACCGAATGATAAAAGCAACAGGATATATATGAAATCAATATCAGTTTTTTGTGGAAGCAGTGAAGGTAATGATGAACAAATTATTGCGACGGCAAGTAAGTTAGGTCGTGAATTTGCTAAACGCTGCATAACTCTGGTGTTTGGTGGAGCCAATTTGGGTATAATGAAACTAATTGCTGACGGTGTCTTGGGAAATAATGGACGAGCCATTGGTGTCATTCCGGATTTTTTAAGAAACAGGGAAATTGCACATCCTAATCTAACCGAACTTATCATTACAAAAACCATGCATGACAGAAAAGTTGTTATGTACGAGAATAGTGATGGATTTATGATACTTCCCGGTGGATTTGGTACAATGGATGAGTTTTTTGAAATCAGTACCTGGGGACAACTTGGTCTGCATCAAAAACCAATAGGTATTTTGAATATTAATGGTTTTTACAATGATTTGCTGGAATTGTCACAAACTATGGTGGATAAAGGCTTTTTAAAACAAGCTAATCTCGATGCTGTATTGGTAGATGACACCATTGATGGATTACTTGAAAAGATGAAAGCATTCAAACCAATGCCAGTTCCAAAATGGTTGAACAAAGAGCAAGTTTAAAATGAATATCGAACAAAAAATAAATCAACTTCGTGATGAATTACGTCAGCACAACTATAACTATTATGTGCTTGATAGTCCAACTATAACTGATTATGAGTTTGATATACTGTTAAAAGAACTTCAGGAACTGGAAGCCAATCATCCAGAATTCCATGATGCCAATTCACCTACGTTGCGAGTTGGAGGTGAAATAACAAAGAATTTTCAAACCATTGTTCATGAACACAGAATGTATTCTTTAGACAATTCATACAGCAAAGAAGATTTATTGGATTGGGAAACCAGAATTAAAAAATTAGTAGATGGAGATATTCAATATATTTGTGAGCTCAAATATGATGGGGCATCCATTAGTTTAACTTACGAAAATGGAAGTTTACTTCGAGCAGTCACAAGAGGTGATGGTTTTCAAGGTGATGATGTTACGGCTAATGTGAAGACCATAAAATCGGTTCCATTAAAACTAAAAGGTGATTATCCTCCCAAATTTGATATTCGAGGTGAAATCGTATTGCCTTGGGAAGGATTCAATAAAATGAATGAGGAAAGGGTTGAAATAGGAGAGGAGCCATACAGAAATCCACGCAATACTGCTTCAGGAAGTTTAAAATTACAAGATAGTGCAGAAGTAGCAAAGCGTCCCTTGTTATGTTTGTTGTATAACTTAGCAGGTAATAAATTACCAGTTGAAACCCAGTTAAGTAGTCTTGAGAAGGCAAGAGAATGGGGTTTTAGAGTACCAACTGAAGCAAAATTGTCCAATTCAATTGAGGAGGTTTTAGACTATATTAATTATTGGGATGTACATCGTCATGATTTACCTTATGAAACTGATGGAGTTGTCATAAAAGTCAACAATTTACATTATCAGGAAGAATTAGGTTATACAGCCAAAGCACCACGTTGGGCAATGGCATACAAGTTTAAAGCAGAACAGGTTTCTACCAAATTAAACAGTATTTCTTATCAGGTTGGTCGTACAGGAGCCATTACACCTGTTGCGAATTTGGAGCCAGTAGAATTGGCAGGTACAACCGTGAAGAGAGCATCGTTGCACAATGCAGACCAAATTGAAAAGTTGGATATTCGAGTTGGTGACCAGGTTTATGTTGAAAAAGGAGGTGAAATCATTCCAAAAATTATAGCTGTTGATCTAAATAAGCGCCCAGCAAATTCAGAACCAACAAAATATATTACACAATGTCCAGAGTGTGAAACCGGATTGGTTAGAAAGGAAGGTGAGGCGCAGCACTATTGCCCTAATTATAATGGGTGCCAACCACAGATTATTGGTAGAATTCAGCATTTTATATCACGAAAAGCCATGGATATTGAAGGTCTTGGAGGAGAAACTGTTGCATTACTGGTCAATGAAGGATTAATTCATAATTATTCTGATCTATATGAATTAACAAAAGAACAAGTGATTCCTTTAGAGCGAATGGCTGAAAAAAGTGCTGACAATTTGATTAAAGGCATTAATTTGTCTAAACAAATTCCTTTTGAGCGTGTACTTTATGCATTAGGAATTCGCTATGTTGGAGAAACGGTTGCTAAAAAACTGGTAAAGCATTACAAGAGTATTGATGTTTTGGCTTTAGCTACAGAAGATGATCTGGTTAACGTAGATGAAATTGGAGAAAAGATTGCGGAAAGTGTTCTGGAATTCTTTTCATCAGAACAAAACAGAATTATTATAGAAAGATTGCGAAATTTTGGTGTTCAATTGGAAATATCAGCTGAAAAACTGGCTAATCAAACAGAAAAACTTAAGGGAAGCACATTTGTTGTTTCTGGAGTATTTGAAACGATTTCTAGAAATGAACTCAAAAAACTCATTGAAGATAATGGAGGAAAGGTAGCCTCATCAATATCATCTAAAACCAGTTATATAGTTGCCGGAGAAAATATGGGACCAAGCAAAAGAGCAAAGGCAACAACTTTAAACATTCCAATTATTTCTGAGCAGGAGTTCCTTAAAATGATATCCTAGATTTTATTAGTGCATTTCATCGATTAAAGGTTGATTTTTTCCGTCAAATATCATTTTTTACATACCTTTGAATTCCAAATCTAATAAATTGAGCTATATAAAACCTAAACATGTAGTTAGTCTTATCATGCTTTGCAGCATGATTTTCCTTATTTCCCATGTTAATGGAAATGAATGGCTGGCCAACGCGTCCAGAGCGTTTATTGTTCCGTTATTTGCAGTCTTATATTTCATTAATTCCAGAGAAATTAGCACGTATTTCTCACTTTTTTTGATCTGTTATTCTATTTCTGATCTCATTTCAATAGTTGGATTTAAGTTAAATTTAGAATGGGAGTATTATATAGGCAATGCTTTATACATAGTTGCCTATTTTGCACTGGCTTATGAGATATTGCGATCTATAAACATGGCACATATTTTAAAGCATTTTAAGATTCATGTTTTCGTTTTAATCATTTTAAATATCTATGTGAACTTTGTACTAGTAAAATTTCAGCCGAATTACTTCTCCGGAACAGATTTTACATTAGAATTGTTCTATAACATCGCTACTTTAATTCTAGTATCTGTTTCACTGCTCAATTATTTCTATAGAGACGATAATAAAGCACTAATGCTATTTCTAGGCTCTCTTTCTATTGCAGTATCTGAAGTTATTCAAATTGCCTATTATTATGTCATTGATAAGTCTGATTCAAATCTACTTAATGTTTCCTACTCTCTATTTTTAATACTAGGTTTCTACTTTTATTATTCACAGTCCAAGTTAGAATACGAAGAAGTTTTGGTTATCGCCTAAATCAAAGTGATTTTATTAAATTGTAAGAAATTTCTATATAAATAGGGTGAATTGCAATTAATTTTAACATAAAAATCGATGAAATACACTTTTTAATCGATTAAAAGATTTATCTTTGTCTAACCTACTTATGTTATTATGATTATTAATTGGATAAAGCAGTCTGATAATAAATTACTTTTATTTGTATTGCTATTGTTTTTTATAAAGCTTATTTCCTTTTTCACTGTTGGTGAGAACTTCTTACGTTTTACAGAACCCTGGGTGCTTTTATCTATTCTGTTTCTATTTATTTATAAATATCGAAAAATAAGTATTGTATTAAAGGGATTTATATTATTTGCATTATTAGGGGATGTATCGGGTTTATTTGCAATGCAAATCAAAGGAATAGAATTAGAGACAATAGCTTATTGCCTGGGTTATCTCTGCTTAATCTATGAAGCAATATATAAAATTAAGAAGTTCAAAATAAGCTTTATCATTGCTCTTTACTTAATATTTGTTTTTTCAGTCAATATCTATTTCATTTATGAGTTGTATGATATTTTTAGAGAAGTCATTGTAAATAATCTTGAACTTAGTTTAATTGTGGTTAGATTGGTCTCTCTTTTATTGTTTGCCTTGTTTTCATTTACTGTTTATTTAAGTTCAGAAACCAAACAGTCTATTTTGTTATTGTTAATGTCTATTAGTCTGATTTTTTCCGATATCTTATACTTAATAAATGAATATTACCTGTATTTATGGGTATTTGAATTGCTGAGTAAAACCTTGTATATAGCTACATTCTATTGCTTCTATTTATATGTATCGGGTTATTACAGGTCGAATTCAAATCCGAGATTTAAAGAATTGATGCCCTAAACAATTATTGAAGTACCGCTGCCGGATTTTTTCTGATCTTCATCAAAATAGAAGTCAACCCTTCCTAGCTTAAGACCGTAGCAACCTACCTGATTTACCAATACATTATTGCCTTCAAAATTCTTTTCTACAGTAGGTTTTGGCAAAAAAGTATGGGTATGACCACCAATTATTAAATCAATATCTTTTGTAGCCTTGGCCAAATTAAGATCACTGATTTTTTGTGAATAATTCTTGTAATAATATCCTAAGTGGGATAAACAAATAACAATGTCACAATTTTTCTCTTCTTTCAAAATCCTACTCATGTCTTGAGTGATTTCAATAGGATCCAAATAAACAGTTTCCTTATAAAGCCTTTTATCTACTAGACCTTCAAGCTGAATACCCATTCCAAAAACACCTATTCGAATTCCTCCTACATTAAAAATTTTATATGGTTTTACAAGAGTATCTAAAACGGTATTCTTAAAATCGTAGTTGGCAGAAATAAACTCAAACTTTGCATGGGGCCACTGAGCAAATAACCCATCAATTCCATTGTCAAAATCATGATTACCGATTGTTGCAGCATCATACTCTAACATGCTCATGAGCTTAAATTCCAATTCACCCCCATAATAATTAAAATATGGAGTACCTTGAAAAATGTCACCAGCATCCAGCAATAAAGTGTTAGGGTTTTCTTCACGGATGGATTTAATTAATGCAGCTCTTCTGGCAACACCACCTTGATTAGCATTTCTTCCGTCATCAGGCCCAAAAGGATCAATGTGACTGTGTACGTCATTGGTATGTAGAATAGTAATATGTTTAGATCTAACAGAAGTAAATGATTGCAAACCTAAACCACCAATGGTTACCAAAGCAGCTGAGGCTGCCGATTGTTCAATAAATTTTCTTCTATTCATTTTAATTGGTTTGAATGAATCGATTATCTCGGACAGGACGAATAGTATCTGTATTTTTTAAATAATCAATGAGTGCATTTCTTATCTTATAATCTAAAATGTAAAGGCTATCTGGTTCTTTAAAAAAGTTCATTCTGTCTCCGCCATTCGCTAAATAGTCATTTGTGCATACCAAATAGTTTTTGTTAAAATCTAAAGGTCTTTCATTTAATGAAGCAGTCTTCAAATTAAGATCTGTGTCTAATTCTATGTTTAACTTAGAAATAGGATGTGCTCTTTTGTTTCTTACTAAGTATTCAATTAATTCTTTCACTTTTTGCCCTTGAAGATCTAAAACGACAATAGAATTTTCAAATGGCATTACTTTGAAAGCAGTACGCGTGGTAACATTTCCTTTTGAGATAATTGATCTTATTCCGCCATGGTTTAATAAAACAAAATCAATTTCCTTCCCGGTTCTTGATTTAAAAACCGGATTAGCCTGAACATAGACTAAATCTGCCATAAAATTACCAATAGCTGTATTCAATTCTCCATCAGACTTGGAATAAGTGTCAACAGAATACGCTAAAACACTATCAAGATCCTTATTTATATGATCCCTGTAAGGTTTAACAAATTCATCTATTGATGCTGTCGACCCTAAACTATCAGTAATATCAATATTTACTGCTTCAATCTTTGTCATGTAATTAGGATGCTTTTTACATGTCAGAAAAACCAAACAAGCCAATAGCAACAATATTAGTTTATGTCTCATTAATTCTAAGATTTATTAATTGTACTTTATTACATTTGTACAAAGCAATAAATATAAATGTTTTTAAAGGGTTTTAAAGAGAAATCAAATCAAAAATTTATTAACAAATTAATAGATTCTCGCAAGGCTGGGCTATCATCAAAAAAAATAGAATCTGTTGGTATATTAGTGAATCTAAGCGAGTTTGATGATTTTGAAACGTTGAGGATTTTTTATGAAAGTTTAAAAATAAATCCAAACAAGATTAAAATTGTTGGATTTACAGAAGATAAAGATTTAGTTGAGTCATCGATAGAGTTGTTATACTCCGAAAAGCAAATTGGTTGGAAGGGAAAAATTAAAAATAATGAATTGATTTCATTTATAAACACAAACTTTGATGTCTTGGTTAGTTTTTACAAGAAGGATAATTTGGAACTAAACTTAGTGACCGCTCTTTCTAAGGCTAATTTCAAGGTTGGACTTTCAAATTACGATGAGCGATTACATGATTTAATTTTAGATGTTTATACCAATAATTTTGAAGTTTTTAAAAATGAATTTATTAAGTACTTAACCATACTAAAAAAATTATAAATGAAAGAATTAATAGGAACTGGGGTCGCTTTGGTCACACCATTTATGGATGACTTAACGGTTGATCATGAAGCGCTTAAAAGGATAGTGAAATTCAATATAGAAAATGGTGTTGATTATCTTGTAATATCTGGTACAACAGGAGAAAGTGTTACAATAACAAAACAGGAAAAAAAGGATATAATAGCCACCATTAAAAAAGAAAACAATGCAAAAGTTCCCTTGGTTTTGGGAATTGGAGGTAATAATACATCTCAGGTCATAGAGGAGATCAGGTCTACAGATCTTGATGGGATCTCAGCAATTTTATCTGTTTCCCCATATTACAGCAAACCAACTCAAGAAGGATTATATCAGCATTTTAAGTCCATTTCAAAATCTTGCCCAATTCCAATAATCTTATATAATGTTCCAGGGAGGACTTCTAAAAATATGGAACCAAGCACAACTTTAAGGTTGGCTAAGGACTTTAAAAATATAATTGCAGTAAAAGAAGCTGGCAATAATGTGGCTCAATATTTAGAACTCTTAAAGAATAAGCCAAAAGATTTTTTAATAATTTCAGGTGATGATGATCTTGCCTTGGGTGTTGTATTATCAGGAGGCTCTGGTGTTATTTCTGTTATAGGACAAGCATTTCCAAAAGAATTCTCAAAAATGATAAAACTGGGTTTGCAAGGAAATGCCAAAGAATCCTACAATTTGCATTTTAGACTTTTGGAAATTACAAGTCTTATTTTCTCAGAAAATAATCCAGCAGGAATAAAGGGTGTATTAGAGGCTTTAGGCATGTGTAAAGATAAAGTAAGACTACCATTAGTACCTGCATCAGAGGAATTAAAAAATAAAATAAACGACTTTTTAAAACAGTTTTAATTTTCACGAATTGTTAAATAATTCATAATCATTATCCTACGCTTAAAACAAGCTATATATTAGTCTAAAATATTTGTTTTTAATTTCCGTTATAAATGCTTAATTTTGCATTCTGTTTAAAATTCATGAAGAAATATTTATTAATACTTTTATTGTTTATTGGATTTAGCTCATGCAATGAGTTCCAAAAAGCTCTTAAAAGCGAGAGCGTTGCTGAGAAATTTAAATTTGGAACACAGCTGTATGAAGACGGAAAGTATGCTAAGGCAAACCGCTTATTTGTGCAAATAGTACCTAATTACAGAGGCAAGCCGCAAGCTGAAAAGCTTATGTACATGTATTCTAAGTCTTTTTACGAAATGAAAGACTTTTACTTAGCAGGATACCAGTTTGAACGATTTGTAACTTCCTATCCAAAAAGTGAAAAAGTTGAAGAAGCAGCTTATTTATCTGCGAAAAGCTATTATTTGTTATGCCCGATCTACACGAAGGACCAGAAAGATACAGTTGATGCAATAGAGAAACTCCAAGTTTTTATAAACACGTACCCTGAATCGGAATATATAAGCGAGGCTAATGTAATGGTTAAGGAATTGGATTTTAAACTTGAAAGAAAAGCATTTGAAATAGCAAAACAATACAATACGATTACTGATTATAAGGCATCAATTAATTCTTTTAACAATTTTCTATTAGAATATCCTGGTTCAATTCTAAGGGAAGAAGCGTTGTATGTAAGATCAGATTCAGCCTATAAACTGGCTGTTAATAGTGTAGAATATAAAAAAGCAGCAAGATTAAAGACTGCTCAAATCTATTTGGATTCTTTTATTGGTTCTTTTCCAAATTCAGATAAATTGCAAGTAACCAAAGACATGTTACAAGAGGTAAACAATCAACTTGAAACAGTAAATACTAAAAGTTAATAAATAAGAAATATGGATTTCAAAAAAAGCAAGGCTCCTATAGAAACTCTTACTTACGACAGAAATAACATAGATGCACCAACTCAAAACATTTATGAGTCAATATCAGTAATTGCTAAACGAGCAGAGCAAATTAATTCGGAAATTAAAAAAGAATTGATTGAAAAATTAGAAGAATTTGCCACTTACACAGATAGCCTGGAAGAGATATTTGAAAATAAAGAACAAATAGAAGTATCAAAGTTTTACGAAAAACTTCCAAAGCCACATGCATTAGCAATTCAAGAGTGGTTGGAAGATAAGATCTACTACAGAAATACTGAGGACGAATCTCCAGAAGAATAATAGCAAATGTCAATATTAAGCGGGAAGAATGTACTTTTAGGCATTACGGCCGGTATTGCTGCCTATAAATCCGCTTCGTTAGTAAGACTATTTATTAAAGCTGGTGCAAGTGTTAAAGTAGTGATGACACCTGCATCTAAAGAGTTTGTCACACCTTTAACATTATCTACCTTATCCAAAAATCCGGTTTATTCTACTTTTACAGATGAAGAAGATGATAATGCTGTTTGGAATAGCCATGTTGACCTTGGACTTTGGGCCGATTTACTTGTTATAGCTCCTGCTACTGCAAATAGCATGTCAAAAATGGCAAATGGCGTCTGTGATAATTTGTTGCTGGCAGTATACCTCTCAGCAAAATGTCCAGTTTATTTTGCACCAGCCATGGATCTGGATATGTACAAACATGAAACAACCAGAAGGACATTAAAAATCCTGAAAAGTTTTGATAATATTATTATTCCAGCGGTTGAAGGTGAACTCGCCAGTGGTTTGATTGGTGAAGGAAGAATGTCAGAACCGGAAGAGATTATTAAATTTATTGAATGTAATATAATAGATTCACTACCTCTAAGAGGCAAGAAAGTTCTGATAACTGCAGGTCCAACTTATGAGTCCATCGACCCTGTAAGATACATAGGAAACCACTCTAGTGGTAAAATGGGTTTTGAAATTGCAAAGGCTGCAGCAAATTTTGGAGCCACAGTTGTTTTAATTACCGGACCAACGTATCAAAATGTAGAACATTCTCTTATAAAAACAGTATCAGTGGTAAGTGCTGAAGATATGTACAAGGCTACGTTAAGTGAATTTGATTCGGCTGATGTTGCTATTTTATCAGCGGCAGTTTCAGATTACAGACCAGCAAAAGTATCTCAGTCAAAAATAAAAAAGTCAGATGATACGTTAATATTAGAGTTGGTTAAAACCAAAGATATTTTGGCATCTTTGGGAAAAATTAAAAAAGATCAGTATTTAGTTGGGTTTGCATTAGAAACTGACAACGAATTGGAAAATGCAAAATCTAAACTGAATAGAAAAAATCTGGATTTAATTGTATTAAATTCTTTAAATGATAAAGGTGCCGGATTTGCTGTTGATACTAATAAAGTGACCATTATTGACAGGGATGAAAATTTTGTAAAATTTGACTTAAAATCTAAGAAGGAAGTAGCTCAAGATATTTTAAAAATTATTATAGGTAAACTCCATGCGTAAATTTGTATTAGTTGTTTTTCTTTTTTTTAGTGTTAATATGTTCTCACAAGAATTAACCTGTGATATTATTGTAAATGCGCAGCAAACCGGGAATGAAAATTTACCGGTTTTTAAAACTCTGGAAAAGCAATTAAGGGAATTCATAAATAATACCAAATGGACCGATAAAACTTTTATGCCACAGGAACGGATTAATTGTAGTATGGTTATTAACGTAACTGCAAATAATAATGATTCTTTTGTTGCAAGTTTGCAGATACAATCTTCAAGACCTGTTTTCAATTCAACTTTTGTTACACCTGTCTATAACTATAATGATCCAAATTTTTCTTTCAAATATGTTGAATATCAGGATCTAATATTTAATAAAAATCAGTTTGTATCTAATCTTGTTTCGGTTATAAGCTTCCATATTTATATGATTTTAGGGATAGATGCTGATACTTTTGCCTTAAATGGTGGTGAAAAGTATTTTGAGCAGGCTGAGGTCATACTTAATTATTCTCAACAAGAGAATTTTAAAGGATGGAATCTTGCAGATGGAAGACAAACGAGATATATTTTAATATCTAATTTATTATCTCCAACATACAAAGAATATCGTAGTGCATTGTATTCATATCATTTTGAAGGATTAGATAAAATGCATGAAAATCCCAAACTTGCAAAAGAAAAAATAGCGAATTCATTTAATCAGTTAAAATTGATGAATAGTCGCAGACCAAATTCATTTTTATTAAGAACCTTCTTTGATGCTAAGTCAGATGAAATTGAGCAGATTTTCACTGGTGGCCCAAGTATTAATATAACTGAGACCATTGAGACCTTGAATAAGATTGCGCCAATGCATTCCTCTAAATGGAGAAATATTACCTTTTAATAAGATAATAAGGATTAACGTTTTATTGTTTTTGTCTATATTAGTTATCTCTAATTATTTGATCTATTGCTAACTTCTCTGTCAATAAAAAATTATGCATTAATTGATAACCTTTCGGTTGATTTCAATAATGGCTTATCAATAATAACAGGTGAAACAGGTGCTGGGAAATCAATTTTGCTTGGTGGCTTATCTTTGGTATTGGGCAAACGGGCAGATTTGTCAAGTGTTAAGAATAAGTCAGAAAAATGTATTATTGAAGCTGTTTTTGATATAGCTAATTACAATTTAAAACAAGTTTTTTTAGAGCAGGATCTTGACTATGAGCCTCAAACGATTATTAGGAGAGAAATTCTTCCATCGGGAAAATCCAGAGCATTTGTTAATGATACTCCAGTTAATTTGGATGCTTTGCAGGCATTAAGTAATTATTTAATAGATATACATTCACAGCATCAAACTTTAGAATTGACAAATAACCAATTTCAGTTTAAGGTAATCGATGCCTTGGCCAAAAACTCTGAATTATTGCGTGATTATAAGCATAACCTTGAAAATTTCAAAGCTTTAAATGTAGAATTGAAAGATCTGAAATCCTTTCAGTCTGAAGCGATCAAGGAACAAGATTATAATTTGTTTTTGATGAATGAGTTGGAGGAAGCGAATTTGGTTAAAGGAGCGCTTGAAATTTTAGAAGAGGAGTATGAATCTCTTAATAATGTAGAAGAAATTAAAGAAAAATTATCTCAGGCAAATCAATTATTAAATGATGACCAATTAGGGATATTATCGTCACTTACTGACTTAAAAAATACAATTCAAAAGCTATCAAATATTTCTAATAAATATCAGGAGTTATTTAATAGAATTAATGGCAGTTTAATTGAGTTAGATGATGTTTATTTAGAGATTGAAAACATGCAAGATCAACTTGATGCAGACCCAAACAGGCTGGAAGAAGTAAACTCTAAACTTCAAATAATACATAATTTATTTCAGAAGCATAATTCTAATACAATTGATGATTTATTAACTATTAAAACCGACCTTTCACAAAAGGTGCAAGTCACAGAAAATATAGATTCTGATATTAGTGAACTAGAATCCAAAATAAATGGAGTCAGGAAAATGATTATTGATTTGGCTAAACAAATTAATCAAAACAGAAAAAAAGCCATTCCAGAATTGGTAGATCAATTGCATGAAATTTTGGTAAATTTAGGAATTCCAAATGCACAATTCGAGTTAGAATTAAAACAAAAGGATGAATTTTATAACAATGGTAGCGATGAATTGTCTTTTCTATTCTCTGCAAATAAAGGTTCAAATCTTAATGAGCTTAAAAAAACAGCATCAGGAGGAGAGTTATCAAGAATTATGTTGGCCATTAAATACATTTTATCAAAACATGTACAAATGCCAACAATCATGTTTGATGAAATAGATTCTGGAGTCTCAGGGGAAATATCTAATATGATGGCACAGATAATGAAAAAAATGAGTAAATCAATGCAGGTATTTACGATAACACATCTTCCGCAGATTGCGGCAAAAGGCGATGTTCATTTTAGGGTTTTCAAGGAAGTTGCTGATAATAAGACTCATACTAATTTAGTGCGATTGAATCAAGATGAGAGAATTGTAGAAATTGCTCAAATGTTGGGAGGAAATAAAATGACTGATTCAGCAGTAATTCATGCGAAATCACTATTGCAATAAAAACTTTATATTTACCGAATTATAATAGAAACACAAACATATGCATAATTTATTAAAAGGTAAGAGAGGAATTATTTTTGGAGCATTAGATTCAAAATCTATAGCTTGGAAAGTTGCAGAAAGAGCACATGAAGAAGGAGCAAAATTGGTTTTAACAAATGCTCCAGTAGCATTGAGACTTGGTACAATTTCAGAATTGGCAGAAAAAACTGGTTCTCAAATTATTCCTGCTGATGCAACTTCAATTATGGACCTTGAACATTTAATAGATGAGTCTATGAAACTTTTAGGTGGTAAAATTGATTTTGTTTTGCATTCAATAGGCATGTCAGTAAATGTCCGTAGAGGAAACCATTACACACATCAAGACTATAATTTTACAAAAACTGGGTGGGATGTTTCTGCTTTATCTTTTCATAGATTGATGAGTGTTTTGTATCAAAGAGATGCCATGAATGAATGGGGAAGTTTAGTGGCTTTAACATATATGGCTGCCCAACGTGTATTTCCAGACTATAATGACATGGCTGACAATAAGGCTTATTTAGAGTCTGTAGCAAGAAGTTTTGGTTACTTCTTTGGACGAGATAAAAAAGTAAGAGTAAATACCATATCTCAATCTCCTACACCAACAACTGCAGGAAGTGGAGTAAAAGGATTTGATGGATTTATTGCTTTTGCTGAGAAAATGTCACCTTTAGGAAATGCGACTGCATTAGAATGTGCTGATTATACAATTAGTTTATTTTCTGATTTAACAAAAAAAGTAACACTTCAAAACCTATTTCATGATGGAGGATTCTCAAACATGGGAGTCAGTACTGCACTCATGGAAGATTTTATGAAAAGTCAACCTCAGCCAGAATCAGATGAGGAACCTAAAGCATCAAAGAAGTAAATAATAGAATTTTCGAAAGGGTGATTTATTAAATCACCCTTTTTTTTGTTCTCTTTTTTTGGGCTATACTATTAAATCTGTTTTTTATTATTTATGAACCATGAGTTTTATCATCATTTTACTGAATATTTTGATTTATTTTTGAAGAATTATAATAAATCTTCAATTTAAGTAAATACATGAGAGCACTCAAAATTGTTGTTCTGGCAAAGCAAGTTCCAGATACAAGGCATGTTGGTCCGGATGCTATGAGACCAGATGGCACCGTGAATAGACCAAAACTTCAAACCGTTTTTAATCCAGATGATCTTCATGCCTTAGAATTGGCGTTGCATATAAAAGATCAAATACCAGAAACTAAGGTAACTGTGCTAACTATGGGTCCTAAAAGAGCCGCAGATATAATTAGAGAGGGTTATTATAGAGGAGCGGATTATGGTGTTATGATTTCCGACAAACGATTTGGTGGAGCTGATACTTTGGCGACCAGTTATACTTTAGTTAAGGCCATTCAAAAATTGGGAGATTTCGATTTAATTCTTGGTGGACGCCAGGCAATAGATGGAGATACGGCTCAAGTTGGACCTCAATGTGCAGATAAACTTAAGATTCCTCAAATAACATACGTCGATCAGATTGTTGAAATTAAGGATGATGAAATTATTGCAAGAAGACGACTGGAAAAAGGAGTTGAAACTGTTTCTTCACCTATGCCTTGTCTGATGACTGTTCACGGTTCTGCTCCGGCATGCCGATCAAGACATGCTAAACGAGTTATGAAGTACAAGTATGCCAGAACGAGCACAGAATTGAATTCGAAAGGAACTGAAGATTTTCTAATTGATTTACATAAAAAAAGAAGCTATTTGACTATACCAGAATGGTCGGTTGAAGATATTGGCGCAGAAATGGAAAAAATTGGATTGTCTGGTTCTCCAACGAAAGTAAAAAGCGTTGAAAGTATTGTGTTAACGGCTAAAGAATCAAAACAATTGAGTGAAGATGATGCCGATATTGAAATGATGATCCAGGAATTAATTGAAAAACATACCATAGGGTAGCAGGTTAAATAAAAATCAGATAGAAATGAAAAATGTATTTGTATACTGCGAAGTAGAAAATCAGAAGGTAGCAGAAATAAGCCAGGAGTTGCTGTCAGCTGGTAAAAAATTAGCAACTAAACTGGAATGCAAGCTGGAGGCCATGGTTTTTGGAAAGGAGCTAAATAATATTGATAAACAAATTGCTCCTTATGGTGTCGATATACTTTATATAGCAGATGATGACAGGTTAGAACCATATAGGACATTACCCCATGCAGCTTTAGCTGAACATTTATTAAAAAAGGAAGATCCGCAAATTGTATTATTCGGTGCTACTTCCGTGGGTCGCGATCTGGCTCCAAGAATAGCCTCTGTACTTAACTGTGGATTAACTGCAGACTGCACCATATTAGATATAGGTGATCATTTTGATAAGAAGGAAAAAAAGGAATACACCGGTTTATTATACGCTATGAGGCCAGCTTTCGGCGGAAGCATAATGGCAAACATCATTAACTGGGATATGCATCCTCAGATGGCAACAGTGAGAGAAGGAGTCATGAAAAAGGAAATATTCGATGCAAACTATAAAACTGAGGTGAGAAAAGTAGAAGTTAATGACATTGTAAAAGAAGAAGACTTTGTAGTTAAAATTATTGAACGGCATATAGAAGATTCTGGAGTTAATTTAAAAGAGGCACCTATAATTGTTGCTGGCGGTTATGGAATTGGATCCAGGGAGAATTTTCAGCATCTGGTTGATTTAGCCGAATTATTAGGAGGTGAAGTAGGTGGGTCCAGAGCCGCAGTAGATGCCGGTTTTATAGATCATGACCGACAAATAGGACAAACCGGAACTACCGTTAGACCTAAATTATATATCGCGGCTGGTATCTCTGGGGCTATTCAGCATAGAGCTGGAATGCAGGAAGCATCTATGATCATTTCAATAAATAATGATCCGGAAGCACCAATTAATAAAATTGCCGACTACGTCATTCATGGAGATTGTGGAGAAGTTCTTCCTAAGATGATAAAATATTACAAAAAGAACGCAAAGTAATTAATCAATCAAGAAATAGAGTTTATTTAGGACTCACGTTAAAAAATAATTATGGATAACTTTTATACCGATACACCAGATTTCAAATTTCATTTAGAGGATCCTTTAGTAAAAAAAATAGTAAGTCTCAAAGAACGGAATTTTAATGAATCTGAATCATTTGATTTTGCACCGTTAAATCATGATGATGCTATTGACACCTATGAAAAGATCTTGGAAATTGTTGGCGAAATATGTGCAGATATAATAGCTTCAAACGCAGAAGGTGTTGATTTAGAAGGGCCACATTTAGTCAATAACGAAGTAATTTATGCTGAAGGTACCAATGCAGACTATAAGGCTTTATATGACGCAGGATTAATCGGAATGGCTTTGCCCAGAAAATATGGAGGTTTGAATTTCCCATTACTTCCGTATGTTATGGCTGCAGAAATGGTGGCAAGAGCTGATGCTGGATTTGCCAATATTTGGGGTTTACAAGACTGTGCAGAAACAATTTATGAATTCGGATCAGAGGAGCAAAAAGAAAAATATTTACCCCGTTTCAATCGTGATGGAGCAACTGCTGCTATGGTACTTACCGAACCTGATGCTGGTTCAGACTTGCAATCTGTTAAATTAAAAGCAACTTTTGATGAAAATGAAAACATTTGGAAATTGAATGGAGTAAAACGATTTATAACCAATGGTGATGCAGACATTTCATTGGTTTTGGCAAGATCTGAAGAAGGCACTATCGATGCTAGAGGATTATCCATGTTTATCTATGACAGAAATAGTCGTGCCGTTCAAGTACGTCACCTTGAAAAGAAATTAGGCATAAAGGGTTCGCCTACCTGTGAATTGGTATTTAAGGATGCGCCGGCTGAGTTAGTAGGTAAGGAAAGATTCGGACTGATAAAATATGTGATGGCTTTAATGAATTCAGCTAGGTTAGGCGTTGGAGCGCAATCTGTTGGGATTGCTGATGCAGCATATAGAGAAGCTTTAAAATATGCCGAAGATCGCGCTCAGTTTGGAAAGGTGATTGTCAGGTTTCCAGCAGTATATGAAATGATTACTAATATGCGAGTTCGTGTGGATGCTTTGCGAGCTCTATTGTATGAAACTACACGATTTGTTGATATGCAGAAGGTATATGAAGATCTTATGAAAGAACGGTCTCTAGAAAAAGAGGAACGATTAGAAATGAAAGCTTTTGCAAAATTGTCTAATGTATTTACACCTCTTATTAAATTGGTTGCCAGTGAAGCTTGCAATTCAATTGCATATGACTCCTTGCAAATTCATGGCGGAACAGGTTTTATGAAGGACTTCCCAATTGAGAGAATTTATCGTGATGCCAGAATTACCTCGATTTATGAAGGTACAACTCAGTTACAAGCTGTAGCAGCCATTAAAGGTGTAACAACTGGTATTTTCTTAGATCAAATTAAAAAATATGATTTAGAAGTTTCTGATAAAAATTGTGAAATAAGAACGAAGCTTCATAAAATGACCGAAGCATATGAATCAATTTCTAGCCGAGTCATTGATCTAGATAATAACGAATTGTTAGATTTTCATTCAAGAAGATTAGTAGAAATGGCTGGTAATATTGTTATGGGTTATTTATTGGTATTGAGTGGTCAGCGAGAAGAAAGATTCTTAAAATCTGCAAAACTGTTTGTCAATTTAGCAAACTCAGAAAACAGGGAACGTTATGAATATATCAATAGTTTTGAACCATCTGATCTCAATTTATACAAGTTAGCAGAATTTGAAGAACTAGAGGAGCAAGTGTAGAATTTATAATTAATTTAATAAAAAGACCTCATAAATAAAATGAGGTCTTTTTGTATATAAAAGGAAAATATTGTTCAATTCGTCGATTATATATGCATTTTAACGATGATATATGTATGTTTGTCGAGAATTAGCTGATAAAAATAAATCAACCAAACATTTTAGAACCAAATCAAATACCATGAAAAAATTTACTTTTTTGCTATTATTATGTATAATGTACCCTCGCGTTAATCATGCTCAATTTTTAACTGCGACATATTGTCAACTTCCAACTGGTTCAGCCTTCATTCTTAATTCTTGCGATTCCTCAACAAAAAATGTAATTACTTTTGAGGGGTGGGCAGGAGAATATTCTCTTATTGAAGTAAACGCTGGAGAAACTTAATGAGTTCAATAGTTCTATTGCCACAGATTTTATTACCATTGGTGATGATGCAGGTTCATCAGCATATGCAAGTGGTGTAACACCTGTAACCTGGACTTCAGGTTTTACCCGAGACATTCGTTTTTATACAAATACAGATGCAGCCTGTGGAGAACAACAATTCGGACGAGAAAGATCGGTTATTTGTGGTTCAGGCTTTTTATCGAATAAAGATGTTACTTTTCAGGGCTTGCAGTATTACCCAAATCCGGTCGATAGTATTTTAAATTTAACTTCAAAAGAAAATATAGATCAAGTTTTAATTTACAATATGATTGGTCAAGAGGTTTTAAAAGTTTCACCCAACTCGTAATCAAATGAAGTAAATGTTTCACAGTTAAGCAAAGGAGCTTATTTTATGAATGTCAGTATCAATGGTTCTAAAGAGAACTTCAAAATTATTAAGAATTAGGTAATAAATAATTTAATTTTCAAAAGCCACCAATCGGTGGCTTTTGTTTTGTGGTTTATTTACCTTTGCTAGAATGGAATTGAGTATATCCTTTATAATACCTGTTTTTAATAGGCCAAATGAAATTCACGAGCTTTTGCAAAGTTTTACGAATTTAAGATCAAGCAGTCCATATGAAATTGTGATTGTTGAAGATGGATCTTCAATAACATGTAAGGAAATAGTGGTTAAATTTTCTTCAGAATTGAACATTAGGTATTTATTCAAAGAAAATTCTGGTCCAGGAGATTCCAGAAATTTTGGTATGAATCAAGCAAAAGGAAATTATTTTATTATTCTTGATTCAGATTGTATTCTACCCCCAGATTATTTAGAAGCTGTTTTAGAAAGCTTGAATACCAGCTACACGGATTGTTTTGGTGGTCCGGATTCTGCTCATTCATCTTTTTCAAACTTACAGAAAGCAATCAATTTTTCAATGACCTCATTTATTACAACAGGAGGAATAAGGGGTAGAAAAAAGAGCGTCCAAAGATTTGAGCCCAGAAGTTTTAACATGGGAATATCAAAAAAAGCTTTTATAAAATCAGGAGGATTTGGAAATATTCATCCAGGAGAAGATCCTGATTTGTCAATACGACTAAAAAAATTAGGGTATAAAACTAAATTAATACCAGAAGCTTTTGTATACCACAAGAGAAGAATTTCATTACCAAAATTCTACTCTCAAGTGTATAAATTTGGATTAGTTCGTCCAATATTAAATAATTGGCATCCGGCTAGTAGAAAAATATCCTTTTGGTTTCCGTTTCTTTTTAGTTTGGGCTTGGTTTTATCCATTTCAGCTTTTCTAATCGGTTTTTCACAATTTTTGTGGTTGTTTGTCGGATATTTCTTTATGGTATTTGTGGTATCTTTAATCAAAAATAAAAGTATAATAGTTGCATTAATTTCAATAATTACAACAATTTTACAGTTTTTAGGTTACGGTTTTGGGTTTATTATATCCACATTAAACATTAATATTTTTAATAGAAAACCAGAAGTTATATATCCTTTTTTATTCTTTAAAATAAATGATTAAACTACTTAGATCTAAGTTGATTAAATTGGTAAAGAGCAAGCGAATTAACGTTTTCTTACTTTTTCTTCTATTGTCGTTTTTATTTTTACTACTGACTAAACTTACAAAAGATTACACCAAGACCATCACCTTCCAGATAAAGCCGGTAAATGCGGTTGAGAACTATGTAATTTTAAAAGACAGATCACATAAGTTGAATATCACATTGAGCACTTATGGATTCAAGCTTTTGAGATTTTATTTGTCAAATCCAACTGTTGAAGTTGACTTATCTAAAATTGATGACTATGATAACAAATATATTTGGACAAATAGGAAAGGATTAGCATCTGTCAATGCTCAATTTGATGAAAATGTAAGGATTATTGCAGTAAATCCAGATACTATAGAATTCAGGTATGATAAAAATGCTGTAAAAGTAATTCCAGTTGAATTTAACAAAGAAGTTTCATTTGTTCCAGGTTTTGATATTTATGAGGAGTACCAATTGATTCCGGATAGTATTAAAGTGATAGGTCCAAAAATTTTATTGGATTCTATAAAGGTCATTCAAACACAATTATTAAAATTAGAAGAAGTTCAAAGTAATATAAATACGCCTTTAAACTTAATATTACCTGACAGTTCCGAAAATGTGGTTTATTCGCATAAAAAGATTATCGTGCAGGGGAATGTTGATAAATTTACAGAAGGAACAGTGCAGGTTCCTATAAATATTATAAATGTACCTAAGGATTTAAAAATCAACTATTTTCCTAAAACAATAGGAGTATCTTATTACACAAGTTTAAGAGATTTTAAAGATGTTGCTTTTAATGATTTTATTGTAGAATGTAATTATAAGAATTTAGTAGAAGGCAGTACTTTTTTGGAGCCTCAATTGATCAGATTTCCTGAAAATGTAAAAAATATAAAATTGAGTCAAAAAAGAATAGAATTTGTAATATCAGAATGACAATAGTAGGACTAACAGGAGGCATAGGAAGTGGTAAAACCACTGTTGCAAATTTTTTTGAGGATTTGCGCGTACCTGTTTATTTTGCCGATATTGAAGCCAAGAAATTAATGAACAGATCAAAAGTACTTCAAAGAAAAATAAAGGCCTTATTTGGAGAGGAAGCTTATGTAAATAATGAATTGAACCGACCTTATCTGGCAAGTAAAATATTTAATAATGAAAACCTTCTTCAGAAAATGAATGCTATTGTGCATCCTAAAGTTGGAAAACATTTTGATCGATGGGTTAAAAATCAAAATGCACCATATGTTATCAAAGAAGCTGCTGTTATTTTTGAGAATGATAGTTATAAGAATTATGATTTTATTATTACCGTGGTTGCAGATAAAAAGGCACGAATGAAGCGAATTCTTAAAAGGGATCTTACAACACAACAAAAAATTAAAGCCATCATGAAAAATCAATGGGTCGATTCTAAAAAAGTAAGGCTTTCAGATTTTGTTATAAACAATAAATCCTTTGAGAATACAAGGGAACAGGTGGATTCCATTCATCGAAAACTCTTAAATTTGTCAAATTAATATTAGAATTTAACGTTTTTGTTAACGTTAGGTTAAATGGTGTCAAATCTAAATGTTAAAATGTTAATTTTGAACGATGAGTAAAAAGATATTCATCTTGTTGGTGCTATTGATGAGTTTGTCCTTAATTGGAATCATTTTCGTTCAAGCGTACTATATCAATAATACGGTAAAGAATAAAGAAGATCAGTTTGCTTTTAATGTAAAAAACACTCTTGAATTTGTGGCAAAAGCCATCGAGGAGAGGGAATCCAGGCAATACTATCAAAGATACCAGAATTTGATCAGTAATACGGATAAAGCTGATTCGATAGCGATAAGGGAATTATTCATAAAACAGGAAGATGAAGGATTAAATGAAACACTTATTTACAGAAATGGGATTTTAGAGGAAAATTTTAAACTCTCAACATCGCTCTTTGACATAGGTTTAGATACAGACAGTATAACACTTCAACGGCTCACGGGAAGACGGGAAACGAAGATATTTTCGGGTAGTGCAGTAGAGAATGATTTGGCTTTAAATCCAATAAAAACTCTTTTAAACATTGGAAGAATATCAGAGGTTGAAAAATCCCAGTTTGAAATGGCATATAGAGATTTGATGAAGAGAAAGCCCATTCATAAAAGGGTATCTGAAGAAGAGATAAATAGATTATTTGATTTGCGTCTACAGCAGGAGCAATTGGATTTAAATTATGAATTTGCCATTTACAGCAAAGATCTTGCAACAAAAGTTCAGTCTGATGATTTTGAATTAAAAAAAGGTTCAACTTTCGGAACACCAATTTTTCTGGACAACGAAAATAGAACAGACTTTAATTTATTAATTAATTTTCCTGAAAGACAGAAATTTATTTTATCCTCAATTTTGGGAATGGCCGTATTATCGGTACTTTTTACCATAATTATTTTTGTAGCCTTTACAACAGCAATTTACCAGTTAATTAAACAGCGTAAAATTTCCAGAATAAAAACTGATTTTATAAATAATATGACGCATGAGTTCAAAACACCTATTGCGACCATAAATTTAGCATTAGATGCGATAAGGAATCCTCAGGTTATAGAAGATCAAGATAAAGTAAAGCGATACTTATCTATGATTAAAGACGAGAACAAACGTATGCATGCTCAGGTTGAAAATGTATTGAGAATATCTAAACTTGAAAAAAATGAATTGAATATTAGTAAGGATAGGGTAAAACTGCACGACCTAATAGATGATGCCATAGCTCATATTGATCTAATTGTCAAAGATAGAAATGGCTATGTAAAGACAGATTTAAGGGCAGAGCATGATTCGGTATTGGCTAATGAAACTCACTTTACTAGCGTAATTGTAAATGTTTTGGATAATGCTGTGAAGTATTCACCGGATAATCCTAAAATTAAGGTTTACACAGAAAATGTGGGAAACAGTGTATTGCTTAAAATAACTGATAAAGGCAGCGGAATGAGCAAAGCTGCACAAAAAAAAGTGTTTGACAAATTTTATAGAGAACAGACAGGAGATATACATAATGTAAAAGGTCACGGTCTGGGTCTGGCATATGTAAAAAGAATTGTAGAAGACCATCAAGGTCATATTGATGTAGTAAGTGAAAAAGGAAAAGGTAGTACCTTTATAATAAAATTACCACTAATATCATAAGGATATGGAAGAACTAAAGAAGAAAATTTTATTGGTAGAAGACGATCCAAATTTCGGTACCGTCTTAAAAGACTATTTATCCATGAATAACTACGATGTTGTTCATGCTAAAAATGGTATGGAAGGATTTGAAAAATTTAAGAAAGATGATTACGATCTGTGTATATTGGACGTAATGATGCCATATAAAGATGGATTTACATTAGCAAAGGAAATTCGTGAAAAAAATAAGGATGTACCTATTATCTTTCTAACGGCAAAAGCGATGAAGGAAGATGTTTTAAAAGGTTACAAGGTAGGTGCGGATGATTATTTGAACAAGCCTTTTGATAGTGAGGTTCTGTTGATGAAAATTAAAGCCATCATGCAGCGTAAAACATCTGATAGTATTGCTGATAGTAAACAGTTTGAATTTAAAATTGGGGGATTCGATCTAAACTCAAAGCTTCGTTTTTTAAGCTATAAAGGAGGAAAGCAAATTAAATTATCACCAAAGGAAAATGAATTATTAAGATTACTGGCCTTGCATGAAAATGATCTCATGCCAAGAGAATTGGCATTGACTAAAATATGGAGAGATGATAATTATTTTACATCGAGAAGCATGGATGTATATATAGCTAAACTGCGGAAATATTTAAAACTTGATGAAAATGTTGAAATACTTAATATTCATGGAGAAGGGTTTAGATTAGTCGTCAACCAAAAAGCTTAAATCAATAAGTAAAATCATTAAAAAACCAGCGCAAGCTGGTTTTTTTAGTATTTAACTGTATTGGGGTTGTTTTTCCAAGCCTTAAATAGTTTCAGACCTTCCTGTCTCATAATATTTTGGAATTCAATTTTTCTCTGATCTAATTTTTTTTGAATTTCAGTATAAATAAACTGGTCATCAAAATCAATTACTGCCGCATCATTTCTATTACATGCGTAATAGACTTTTTTCGGTCTTGCCCAATATATGGCACCAAGACACATTGGACAAGGTTCGCAGGATGTATAGATTACACAATCATCTAATTGAAAGGAATTTAACTTTTCACAAGCTTTCTTGATTGCGACAATTTCAGCATGAGCAGTAGGGTCATTAGTAGAAGTAACTCTATTATAGCCTTCAGCAATTATTTTATTATCCATAACAATTACAGCTCCAAAGGGTCCACCAGAATTTGAGTCAGCTCCTTTTTGTGCTAAATCAATTGCTTTCTGCATGAAATAGCTGTCTTTTTCAGTCATTCCGAAAAAATTAGGATAAAACCTGTTTTTCAACTTTATAAGAAACAATACTTTGTGTTCCTTTTGCAATAGCCTCCTCATTTAAAGGAATTAAATGATGGTATCGCTCAGGAAGCGATTTTTTCAATCCTTCAATAACATTTTCCAATTTAACTATGGGCTTAATTTTTAGGTAAGCACCTAAAACAACCATGTTGAATATTTTTTTGTTACCCATTTCTGTCGCAATCCTGTTGGCTTCAATTTGATAGATATCAATATCAGTTCTGGTTGGATGATGATGTATTCCGTTAGGTTCATAAATCAAAACACCACCAGGTTTAACAGATTCTTCAAATTTATCCATGGATTGTTGGTTAAGGATAATTGCTGTGTCATAAACCTTAAGATAAGGAGAACTGATACGCTCATCACTTAAAATAACCGTTACGTTAGCTGTTCCGCCACGCATTTCAGGTCCATAGCTAGGCATCCAGCTTACTTCTTCATCTTGCATTATTCCAGAATACGCTAATATTTTCCCCATGGATAGCACACCTTGACCACCAAATCCAGCTATAATAATTTCTTCTGTCATATCTTGTTATTTTAATTTCCCTTTAACCTTAATATCTCCTAAAGGATAGAATGGGAACATATGCTTCTCCATCCATTCATTAGATTCGATAGGATTCATTTTCCAACCAGAATTACAGTTGGATACAATCTCTACAAAGGAAAGCCCTTTTTTAAGCCTAGTGTTTTCAAAAGCTGTTTTTAAAGCTTTTTTGGCTTTTCGAACATGCTTATGTGTATGGACTGATTGTCTTGTTACATAATATGTGCCGGGAAGATTGGCTACTAATTCAGTAATTTTTAGGGGATTCCCCATAGAAGAGGTTTCCCTTCCATATGGAGATGTCGATGTTCGCATTCCGGGAAGTGTAGTAGGAGCCATTTGTCCACCAGTCATACCATAGATACCATTATTAACAAAAATGATTACAATATCTTCTCCTCTGTTACAAGCGTGAATGGTTTCTGCCGTACCAATTGCTGCCAGATCACCATCACCTTGATAGGTAAAAACATATTTGTCCGGCCACAATCGTGAAATTGCCGTGGCCAACGCTGGTGCACGACCATGTGCCGCCTGTGTGATATCTACATTCATGAAATCGTATGCAAGAACAGAACATCCAACTGGAGCTACACCAATAGTGTCTTCAACTATTCCAAGTTCATCAACGACTTCCATAGCTAAATTGTGCGCCGTTCCATGTCCACATCCCGGACAATAGGACAATGTAGTATCCGTCATTAATTTTGTCTTACAGAATACTTGATTCTCGGGTTTTATGATGTCTAGTACGTCCATGTTCGTTTATTATTTTTTGTTCTAATGCTTCTAATACTTCTTCAGGAGTGTGAATAATACCTCCAGTTCTTCCAAAGTGTTCTACAGGAACTTTGTGTTCTACAGCTAACCTAACATCTTCCACCATTTGTCCGGTATTCAATTCCACACTTAAAATTCCTTTGACCTGGTCTGCCAATTCGAATAATTGTTGTTTGGGATAAGGGAATAGAGTAATTGGTCTTAACAAGCCAACTTTTAAACCTTTTTCCCGTGCCAATTTAACTGCCTTTTGAGCTATTCTTGCACTTGATCCATAAGCAACAAATAAATACTCGGCATCATCACATTCAATTTTTTCAAAACGAAGGTCTTCTTTTTCCATTCGTTTGTATTTGTCCATTAAGCGACCTACTCTGGCTTCCATTTTTTCTGGTTGTAGATCCAAGGATGTAATTATGTTACGCTTTCTTTCAGTTTTTCCGGTTACTGCCCAATCATCATATCGTTTAATAATTTCTTTATCAGACAATCGTTCCATTTGGTCTTTAAATGATACCTTTTCCATCATTTGCCCTATTAGTCCATCAGAAAGAATCATGACAGGAGCGCGATATTTAAAAGCTATATCAAAGGCATCTTCAACAAAATCTGCCATTTCCTGTACTGAAGCAGGCGCCAATACATATAGTTTATAATCCCCATGTCCACCTCCTTTTACAGCTTGATTATAGTCGGCTTGCGATGGTTGAATAGTCCCTAAACCGGGGCCGCCACGAACCACATTTACGATAACAGCTGGCAATTCCGCTCCCGCTAAATAAGATATACCTTCTAGTTTGAGTGAAATTCCAGGACTCGAAGATGATGTCATTACTTTCTTGCCTGTACTTGCAGCTCCGTAAACCATATTAATGGCTGCAACTTCACTTTCAGCCTGAAGAACCACCATTCCTGTTCGTTCTTCGGGTTTTTCAGACATCAGATATTCAATCACTTCCGATTGTGGTGTGATTGGATAACCAAAATAAGCATCTGCACCAACTCGAATGGCTGCTTCAGCCAAAGCTTCGTTACCTTTCATTAGTTTTATTTCGGACATATTGCTATGTTTTAATCTGTTACTTTAACTCTGTATACTGAAATGGCTCTATCTGGGCAAACCAATGCGCAATTGGTACAGCCTGTGCATGCTTCAGGATTACTCATATAAGCGTAATGATATCCCTTTCTGTTAACCTCTTTTGACATGCTAATCACATTGTCCTGACAAACAGGTATGCAAACCTCACAACCTTTGCATACTTCTGTATCAACAACAATAGCTCCTTTTACTTTTGCCATTTTAATAATTTTTTACGTGAATAATAACAGGTTGTTAAATTATTCTCAAAGTTATGAGTATTTTTGTGCAAAAAGAATGACAAATGTCAATTTTAGGGAGTATTGAGATATGTTTTGAGGAATTGTTAAAATGGTATGTATGTTGATAATAATTCAATATGAAATTAATTCTTTCTTTATCGCTTTTGTTTTTTAATTTAAGTATTTCATCTCAATCTAAATTATTATCTGGAAATTACGAAAAAAGTATTGGTAGTACTGATGGAGTTATTATTTATGATCTTTTCTTGAAAACTGATGGAACTTTTATTTTCCATTCTTATGATAAGATTTACAGGTGATTGACTCAAGAACGAAATCAATATGGCAAGGTAACTTAGAAATCAGAGAAAAACCTGCTTTACTTTAATGCTGATAAACAGACTGATTTTGATGAAAAATTCACTTAAGATTTCAACAATACAAAAGCAAGATTTATATCTAAACCGCCAAGAGACAAATCGGATAGAGTTATAAAAAGAGCTCTACTTTTCTATGTATCTGATATTTTTTGTTTAGAAGGATGGAAGATGCTTAAGCTTGAATTGAGGCTTCAATTACTTTTATGATTTCATTTATTTCAGTTTCATAGTCAAACCAAACTATTTCTTTATCTTTTCTGAACCAGGTTAGTTGTCTTTTAGCGAATCTTCTTGTGTTTTTTTTGATTTCAGAAATGGCAAATTCCAATGTCCATTCACCATTAATATATTTGAATAGTTCTTTATAACCAACTGTATTTAAGGCATTAAGGTGTTGATAAGGCAATAATATTTTAACTTCCTCAATGAGCCCTTCATCTAACATAAGATCTACTCTTTGATTAATTCGATCGTAAATAATCTGCCTATCAGCATTTAGACCTATAGTAATAGTTTTAAAATTACGACTTGATTTATTTTGGTTTAAAAACGATGAATATGGTTTGTTGGTTCCCAGACATATCTCTAATGCTCTAATGACGCGTTGTGGATTATCAAGTCTAATTGTGTTATAAGCTTCAATGTCAAGTTCCTTCAGTTGCTTTTGCAAGACAGATAACCCTTTATTCTTAAGTCTTTTATTTAATCTTTCTCGAATAGTGGTGTCTATATCAGGAAAATAATCGAGCCCTTTCGTTACAGCATCCAGATACAATCCGGAGCCACCAACCATTACAACAATCTTGTATGATTTGAAGAGGAGATCTAACTTATTAATAGCATCTTTTTCAAATGCTCCGACATTATAATCTTCTTGTACAGATCTGTGATGAATAAAATGATGTCTAACTTTTGCCAGTTCAATTGGAGTGGGAGCTGCCGTTCCTATCTTCATTTCTTTGTAGAATTGTCTCGAATCAGCAGATATAATTTCCGTATTGAAGTGTTGCGCTAACTTTATGCTAAGACTAGTCTTACCAATTGCTGTAGGACCAACTATAGAAATAAGATAATTAGGCATCGTTTAGTTTATGACCACAATGATGACAAAAATCGGCATCATCCCTATGATTTTGTGACGTACAGCTTGGGCAAGATTGTGTATTTGTTGGAATTTCTTTTTTTTCTTGTCTTGTCATTTCTGCTGATACTATACCGGTTGGAATAGCAATAATTCCATAACCTAAAATCATGATAATAGAAGCTATAAACTGACCAAAAGGAGTTATAGGTGCTATGTCTCCGTAACCTACAGTCGTTAATGTTACAATAGCCCAATAAACACTAGTTGGAATACTTGTAAAACCACTACCTTCCTCACTTTCAACTAAATACATGATGGTGCCAAGAATTATACATAGAATTAAAACAAACGAAAGGAATACTGCAATTTTGGCTCGACTTACTTTTAGAGCTCTGATAAAATTAGTTGATTCACCAATATACCTTGTTAGTTTTAATATCCTGAATACCCTTAAAAGGCGTAAAGCTCTTAGTGCAACCAATGATTGAGAACCTACTAAAAAGAAAGACAAATACTTTGGTATTGTGGATAGTAAATCAATTATTCCATATAAGCTGAATATATATTTTCTAGGTTTTTTAACAGAAATAATCCTTGTAATATATTCTAAACTGAAGAGTATAGTGATTACCCACTCAGCAGCATCTAAAAAGTCATGATATTTAGTGTCAATACTATCAACACTTTCCATCATAACAAAAATTATACTAGCTATAATAGCAATTAAAAGAAGTACATCAAAAAGTTTTCCTGTAGGAGTGTCTGCTTCATAAATAATTTCATGAAGTTTATCCCTCCAGCTTCCTTTATACTCAGTTTTTTTCATTAACCCAAATGTAATGAAAAGATTACTTATTTATTAAAACTTTAATATCTTAAGATTTTTATTCTTTCGCATATAATTCTGAATTATATGCTGAGTATCTCTATTGTTTTGCATTGGTGTGATTAAAGATCGAAGAATCTCAGAATTATTTATTTGATAATTTAGATTAAAAAACCCCAGGCCTTTAAATACACCATTCTCAATAAGAATAGCACTTCGTTCATCTATATCTCGTCCTTTATCAATAATTACCATATTTTTATTATCATAACTATTTTTTTCTAAAAGTAAAGATACACGCTTATTATATTCTTTAGGGCTTTCCTTTGCTATGCACGCACCTTCACAACTTTGTATTGAATAATTAAAACAACTGCTTTTTGTATCATAAAGTCCAGTAAGTTTTTGGCAAAGTTTATAATCTTCAACAGTTTTAAATAAAAAACTTTTAGCACTTTGTCTGTTGCTAAATGTTGTAACTGGATTTTTACGCCCATCAGCTTTATCAATCAATAAATTTGTATAGCCATTTTCATCATTAAAACTATATAAGGCATGTGTGAAAATTGTGCGCCTTAGAGCCCTGTTAAAAATTGGTTTATTCTTTTTAACTTCCTCACTCTCTTTAAGCAATGCAACCAATTCACTGCCTGTTTTTTCATAGGTTACCGCGGCAACTAGGGATTGTATTTTTTTTGATTTTGGACTTGGATTTGTAAAATGCTGATTGATACGTTTTTTTATATTCTTACTCTTTCCTATATAGATTATCTCTCCATCGGTTTTATGAATATAATATACACCAGTATCTGAAGGCAATTCCTCTATTATATCAATATGTCTCGGTTCTAATTGATATTTTGGTTCTAATCTTATAGACTCCTGTATAATGCTTTTTTGGGTATCTTTATCCATTAACATCTGAAATAATTTCACAGTTGCTTGGGCATCGCCAGCAGCTCTATGTCTATCACTTACTGGAATACCTAGGGATCTGGCTAATCTACCGAGACTGTAAGATTGTTGATCTGGAATTAACCCTTTTGCAAGTTCCACCGTACAAAGAGTTTCTCTTTCAAATTGAAATCCTAATCGCTTGAATTCGGTTTTGAGAATTCTATAATCAAATTGGGCATTGTGTGCCACTAAAATAGAATCTTCAGTAATTTCAACAATTCGTTTGGCAACTTCATAAAATTTTGGAGCATGACGAAGCATAGTACTATTAATTCCGGTTAAATTCGCAACGAATGGTTGTATTTCTCGTTCAGGATTTACTAAGCTAATAAATTGATCTACAATTTTATGACCATCATATTTATAGATTGCAATTTCAGTAATACCCTCTTCGTTATACTTGCCTCCAGTTGTTTCTATGTCTACTATTGAATACAATTAAGTTAATAGTTAAAAATTAATAGTTAATAGTTTTTTAGAGTTTTGATTTCATGGTGTTAATTGTTGAGACCAACATTTTAATTAATTCCATATTTAAATCTGATAGTGTATTGTACGTTGAAACTTTTATATAATCGGTATCTTTTAACAATGAAAGCCAATATTCGGTTTCATTCGATTCTTTTAAGGCAATACTCATTTTATTGATGAAATCTTTATTTGATTGAGCAAATTCTGCTTCTCTGATATTAGCTCCAATTGAAGTACCACTTCTTAATAATTGTTTCGATAACGTGTATTCTTTTCTATCTGATGATATTAATTTATAAGTTTTTACAATTTGAATTGCAAAATCATAACTCTTATTTTTTAATATCGATTTCTTCATAAATTATAACTGCTAACTATAGACTATTAACTTTTAGTTGCGAAAACCAAATATACTACTTCCAACACGTATCATATTGCTTCCACATTCAATGGCTAATTGGTAATCACCACTCATTCCCATGGACAGCGTGTTAAAAATCGGATTAAACTTTTTGAATTCCAGATAACAATTTTGAAGGTATTCAAATTCGGATTTTATTTGTTCCTGGTCTTTGGTAAATGTTGCCATTCCCATAAGTCCTACCACATTAACATTAGCACATTCGGTATAGGCCTTAGATTTTAATAAGGTTTTAGCTTCACTTTTGCTCATGCCAAATTTAGAATCTTCTGAAGCTATTTTTATCTGTAGCAAACAGTCGATCACACGATCATGTTTCATCGCTTGTTTGTTAATTTCTTGAATAAGTTTAAGGCTATCTACACCATGGATCAAACTTACAAATTCGGCCATAAATTTTACTTTATTGCGTTGTACATGACCGATCATATGCCATTCTATATCTTTAGGAAGTTGCTCATATTTTTCAATCAGTTCTTGGATTTTGTTCTCACCAAATATACGATGCCCGGCATTATACGCCTCCATGATATCACTTATTGGCTTTGTTTTTGTTACTGCAACAAGTTTTACTTGATCAGGAATTTCAGATAATATGATTTGTAGATTTTTTTTAATCGTCATTCTAAAACTCATAAATCGTCATTCCACTTCTTAATTTGGGTAAAATATAAGTACTTTTTGGAGGCATTTTTAAGCCTTCATCAGCTATTTTCTTCATTTGTTTCACAGTTGTTGCACACATACCAAAACCTACTTTAAATTTACCACTATCAACATAACCCTTTACGTTCACTATTTCATCTTTACCATGTGTATGGAAATATTCAATACGATTATCGTGGCGTAAATCTTCAATACCTAAAATGGGATTTAATATGGTTTTGTATAATATTTGAGCATCTAACTCATCTAGTGATGTTTTAAATTCATACGTTGCTTTTCTCAAATACAAGGAATAAAAATTACCATCTAAATACATGCTGAAATGATGTGGTCTTGTAGGTGTGTAAGGCGTGACACCTCTGTTTTGTATTCTAAATGCTCCATCTAACTTTATTAAAAACTCCTCTTTGGATAATCCATTCAAATCCTTAACCAATCTATTAAATTCATGTATGACCAGTTCTGATTCCGGAATTAAATAGGACATAAAGAAATTATACGATTCGGTTCCGTTATGTTTAGCATTGTTTTCTTTTTCTTCTTTATACAACAAATAAGATGAAGCAGATCTATGATGACCATCTGCAATGTAAATGGTATTCATTTTTTCAAACTCATCCTTAATGGTTTTAATGATGGCTTCATCATCTACTTTCCATAAATAATGTGTATCCTTGTATGTCATAGTAAACTCAAATTCAGCATAATTTTTTTGAGTTTCCTGAATAATTTCTGCAATTTTAACATTGTCAGGATATGTCAATAATACCGGTTCTGCATTAAATCCTACTGTTTTTAAGTAAGTTTTAAAGGTTTCTTCACGTGATTCAATGGTATCCTCATGTTTCTTAATAATGTCATTTTCATAGTCTTCTGCACTCGTAGCAGCGATAATTCCATTAAAAGATTGATTATGACGATTTACAATTTTGTACACGTAAAAGGATGGTTTATTATCGGTTATAAAAACGCCATCTTCTTTAAACTCCAGATATCTGTTTTTTACTAGTTTATATCGCTCTTCACCAGTAATAACTTGGTCGTATTTATATCCAGGATTTATAATATGAAGGAAACTATAAGGATTATAGGCCATCCTGGACTCACGTTCATCTAGCGTGTAACTTTGATATGAGCGAGATGCAACCAAACCTACAATGGCTCTCGTTGGTCTTACAGCTTTAAAAGGAATCACTTTTGCCATATTACTTCACAAATTGTTTAGAGACTTGCTCTGCTTTTCTACTTATAGAATAATCATAAAATCCTTCACCAGATTTGATGCCTAATTTTCCCGCTCTAACCATATTAACAAGCAAAGGACAAGGCGCATATTTAGGATTTTTGAAACCATCATACAAAACTTTCAAAATGGATAAGCACACATCTAAACCAATAAAATCGGCCAATTGCAAAGGACCCATAGGATGAGCCATCCCCAGTTTCATAACCGTATCTATTTCATTAACTCCTGCAACTCCATTATAAAGCGTTTCAATGGATTCATTTATCATTGGCATTAATATCCTGTTTGCTACAAATCCCGGATAATCATTAACTTCTACTGGTATTTTATCCAATTTTTGGGATAACTCCATAATGGTTTTTGTAACCTCATCACTGGTATTATATCCACGAATTATTTCAACTAATTTCATAATTGGAACCGGATTCATAAAGTGCATTCCAATGACCATATCAGGTCTGGATGTAGCACTGGCAATTTGCGTAATTGAAATAGAAGAAGTGTTGGTTGCCAATATAGTGTCCTCTGGGCAATCTGCATCTAATTGTTTGAATATTTTTAATTTGAGATCTATATTCTCTGTAGCTGCTTCCATCACTAACCTCGAGTATTCAACACCTTCAGTTATATCAGTGAACAGAGTTATATTATTTAGAGTTTCTTCTTTTTTAGCCTCGGTAATCTTTTCTTTAGCAACCATTCTGTCCAAATTCTTAGATATAGTTGAGACTCCTTTTTTAAGAGCTTCTTCACTAATATCAATTAACTGGACTTTGAATCCGTTTTGAGCAAATGTGTGAGCAATCCCATTTCCCATGGTTCCAGCTCCAATAACTGCTATATTCTTCATAATGATACTCTTAATTTTTTAAAATTGACTTATGATCATTGTAGCAACCCTAAGTGCTTCCGTTCCGTCATGTAAACTTACAATAGGCCTGGTATTATTATTTATAGCGTCTGCAAAGGTTTCCAGCTCATCCAAAATAGCATTGTTATTTGATACTTCTGGGTTATCAAAGTAAATCTGTTTCTTGATACCTTCTGCATTTTGCAATATCATATCAAAATCACCAGGATTTTTTGGAGCGTCTTTCATTTTAACTACTTCACATTTCTTTTCAAGAAAATCAACAGAAATGTAGGCATCTTTCTGAAAGAATCGTGTTTTACGCATATTTTTCAAAGAAATTCTGCTTGCAGTTAAATTTGCAACGCAGCCATTTTCAAATTCTATTCTGGCATTGGCTATATCTGGAGTATCACTGATTACAGAAACACCACTCGCTGATAGATTTTTTACTTTAGAATTAACAACGCTTAAAATAATGTCAATATCGTGAATCATCAGATCTAAAACAACAGGAACATCGGTTCCACGAGGATTAAATTCTGCCAAGCGATGCGCTTCAATGAACATTGGTTTATCCAATTTATCCTTTACAGCCAGAAAGGCTGGATTAAAGCGTTCAACATGACCAACCTGACCTTTTATTCTATGTTCAGCCAAAAGCTCTCTAATATGTTCTGCTTCTTCAACTGTTTTTGTAATAGGTTTTTCTATAAAAATATGCTTTCCATTTGCGATTGCCTGTTTTGCGCAATCATAGTGTGATAAAGTTGGAGTAACAATATCGACAACATCTACAGCATTTATTAATTCATCTATAGTTTTGAAATAATGATAACCCAATTCTTCTGAAACTTTTTGTGCATTGGATTCGTCTGCGTCATAAAACCCGACTAAGTTGTATTTAGGTGATTGATTTAAAAGGCGAAGATGAATTTTTCCAAGGTGACCGGCACCAAGAACACCAGCTTTGAGCATATTACTACATTTTAAGCAAAAATAAGATTTTTAAGTATTTTTCTGTGGGTATTTGACAATTAAATGTATTTAGAAATATTATTATAAAATTCATTTGACTTTGATTTTTACCTTAAAATTCTTTGATTAAATTTATCTCATAAAAACTTCAATAATTGAAAGATACTTTTAAGCACAAAGGATTAAGACAGCAATTGGTTAAATCCATTAAGGATAAAGGAATTACCGATGCAAACGTACTGAATGCTATTGGTAAAATTCCAAGGCATTTATTCATGGATTCTGGTTTCATTGATCATGCTTATCAGGATAAACCGTTTCCCATCGCTGCAGACCAAACCATTTCTCAACCTTATACAGTTGCTTTCCAAACAGAATTATTGGAGGTTAAAAAAGGAGATAAGATTCTTGAAATAGGAACAGGTAGTGGATATCAAGCAGCTGTATTAATTGAAATGGGCGCTAAATTGTATAGTATTGAAAGACAAAAAGAATTGTTTAAAAAAACAAGTAAGTTTTTACCAAAACTTGGCTACCGAGCTAAAAAATTAGTCTTTGGGGACGGATATAAAGGTCTGGAAGAAGAAGCACCCTTTGACGGTATTATAGTTACAGCTGGAGCACCTTTTGTGCCTAAACCCTTAATGAATCAATTGAAGATAGGTGGCAGATTAGTGATTCCTGTTGGAGATGACATTCAGACCATGACCTTGTTCATAAGAAAAGGAGAGAAGGAGTTTGAAAAACATGAACATGGCTCGTTTAGATTTGTGCCATTACTGGGAGATAAGAATTAAGTGATCATTCAGATTGAAACCAATTAATCTTCCGAAACTGGTAAATACTCTTTTATGATTTTAAAATCATTGACTTCTTGATTCCATTTAAGGTTCGAAATATACCAACGATTGTTTTCTTTGAGTAAATTAATGCTATTCACACCAGTAAAACTGCCATTGTCGTCAAAATTGTAATATTCATAGGTACTTGATACATGGTTGAGATGTTGATAAGTGCTTATAGTTCTATCCATTTCCTTAGCAAAAAAACCATTAGTTTCAAGCCATTTGCCGTATGACCTTATAAATTCTTCAATCGATAAATAATTCTTGTGCTTCAGGTTATCTGGATTTTTAATATTCAGAATAATTTCAGCATCCTCTTTAAATAAGTATTTAAAAAGATCCCAGTTTCGTTCTAAATCTTTATCTCCCGAAATTACAGAGTATAGAGTTTTTATTGTACTGTCTATAGAACCAACCTTTGATGGATAATTTTGGTTAGGTTTATTTTGTGCGGCTAAAAGAGAAATACTAGCCAAAAACAATATCAGTATTATTTTATTCTTCATTATTATATTTAATTAAATTATAAACTTACTCCAAATACAAGAATGTCATTCAAAAAACCACTTTGATAGGATCTCAAATAATCAAATCTAAAAATTCTAAATTTTCCCCAACCTAAATTCTTTAATCCAATTGTGTATTCTTGATAAGGCTTATGATTAACAGCTGATAATGCATGAGCTCCTATAACCAAGTTGAAATTCAGTTTTCTTAACAGTGGTAATTTATTTAAAATATATCCTTTAAAATCATGTTCTGTATGAAATTCGGCATATCTTTCATTGGTGCTCATTGAATAATACGGTAAATTATTGAATTTATTTAGATAGTTACTATTGCCAACATGAGTCTGGTTGCCATTAAAGTGATGGTAATCCATAAAAGCTGCATTACCAGAATTAAAAAATTTACCAATTTTTAAATTATATTCAAAATTACCCTTATTGGATATATCAAAGTTTTGGACCAACCTAGCTTGAATATGGTTAAAATGATAGGCCTCAACAGAAGATCCAAATCCTTTTCTATAAGACAAATATAATGTAGGGTACTTATTATTTACTATCGTAGCTTTACTTCCCGGGTAACTAAAATAGGTCTGACCAAATCTTATTCTGCCTGTTAAACTTAGCTTAAAAATAGTATGAGTTTCAAAGGGTGCTATTCCAAAAGCTGTTTCATCAAGAGGGTTATTACTTGTTAAAAAATCATCTGGTTCATCTGTTACAGACCAGTTCGAATTATTAAATAAGGGTTTACGTCGTTCTAAGCTTAAACTTGAGTAGAACCTGAATCCATTAAATAGCTCTTGTGAATAATCCAATTGTCCAAAAGTCTTATCATATAACTTCATATAATTATCCTCAAAGAATAAGGTGCTAAATGCATTAACGCGTTTTGAAATGGGTTCAGAACTGTTAAATTGTTCTACTGTATTTCCTCCTGAGAAACTAATTATAGGTCTGGAAATATTATTTAATTTATACCTGATACTTCCATTTATTCTAAACCTTTTATCAGATAAACCATATGTGTTTTTTAAAGAAATGTCCAGATATCTTCTGTATTCATCAATGTTTTTCCGAAAATTGAAATTAACATTACCATTATGTCCTTGAACTGTATTATAAGTAAATGTCAATAGTGGTGCACTAATACCTATATTCCAATCTTTGTAAGAGTTAGAATAATTATATCCGGTAAATAAGTATTGTAGTTTGAATTTGTTTCGTTGTGCATCAATCGAATCCAGATACCTTTTTGATTTTCTAACGATTTGAATACTATCCTTTTTAAGGTAATCTGAGATTTCTTCAGTTGATAAAGGAATTGGTCTCTGATTATTCCAGTATGTTGAATCTTTTTTATTTGCTTCCTCTTCAAAGACCAACAATTCAGGTGTAAATGATTTTTTGTTGAAATCTGGAGAGAAATTATAATTACTATAAACAGCAGTAAATGTTCCATCACCTTTAATTCCCAAAACACTGTAATTAAAATTAATACTTTGAGAAATAAGTGCCCATAGTTTATCTGTTTTAGAATACGAAAAGGACTGTTTTAAACGTATGGTATCAGCTGCGGGAATCTGTGCTTGCTTTCCTGTTACTACCAGTTCTAAACCATATAAGGACCATTGATCTTCCACAATATAAACATTGCCTGAAAATATTCGGTCATTTTTACGTTTAGGAATAACCTTTATTTTGTTTATCAAATTTCCAAGATCATCATAAAACTCACCTTCTAAGCTGTAATTATAATAATTAAACGCATAGTCTGAAATTGGAGAAATTAGCTGATTTTCAATTTCTATTGTATTGTTATAAAAATTAAAATTGACATCATTAGCATTATTAAAGCTAAAGCCATTATCATCGCCACTAACCTTGGAAGCGATTATTTTTTCCTTTAGTTTGTTTGGTTTTTTATACTCAATTTTGGAAAATGTCTCAGACAAATAAATAATGCCGCTTCTCGTTGAATCTAATCCACCTCCAAGATCTCCAATATCCTGACCAAGAATTTTTTCTGGAGCATTTTTTATTCGTATTAATCCACGTGAATAAAAATCTGCCTTGAAGGCATCATAGTTGGACAAATTATTCTTTCTTTTCTCTATAGCCTTCCTTATAATTTTATTAGCAGGATTGTCCTGTGAGGTAATTATCACTTCATTTAAAGCAATTGTTTCCTCTTCCAAATTTACATCCAGAACCAGAGGAAGCGTTTTTATATCAAAAGTTTTTTTAATAGTCTTATATCCCAAATATTGGAAAACTATAGTATAGGTTTCTGGCAGAGTAATATTAAGTTCGTAATCACCTTCTATATTACTGGTTGTGCCATTATAGGTATTCTCAATGTAGATATTTACAAATGGAAGTGGCTTGTTTTTATCGTTTTTTATGGTTCCTTTTATCTGAGAGAGAGATGGTATTGTAAACAATAGAAAAAGAAAAGAAAAAACGTAGAACTTCATTAATTTTGGCTGAGGTTTGTTTTTAAACGGTCAAACTTAGGTATAATTGCAGTTCAATTATTGCAATCCTGCTATTTTATTTAAAATTTTTCTTGATTCGGGCCAGATTGCGTTTGTTGTCCCTGTCCTTTATTGTTTCTCGCTTATCATAGATCTTTTTCCCTTTTGCTAATGCAATTATTAATTTAGCGAACCCCTTGTCATTTATGAATAGCTTTAAAGGGATAATTGTTAAGCCGGAATTCTTTACTTCCTTATTGAGTTTTTTTAATTCTCTTTTGTTTAATAATAATTTTCGTTCTGCTCTCGGTTGGTGGTTATAATGGGTTCCGAAGAGGTATTCCTGTATATACATATTAACTACAAATAATTCACCCCTGTCATTAAACTCACAAAAACTTTCAGAAATAGAGGCCTTACTGTTTCTTATAGATTTTATTTCAGTTCCAGTCAATACAATTCCGGCAGTATATTTTTCAATAATATCATACTCAAAACGAGCCTTTTTATTTTGTATGTTAATTTTTTTTTGCATCCGACCAAAGGTACTAATTTAAGCCTAATTTTAAATTATTGTTAATTATTAAGTAGCTTTACGACTTATGGAATCTATGAGCGCAATTCGAATATTATTTTACAGTTTCATTATCAGCATCTCACTATTTGCTTGTAAGCAAAAAGTAACAGATGAAAATATTGCAGAGACAATTCTGAATCGATCTATTGAGGTCTCAGGTGGAGATGTAATTGACAATTCCACAATTTCATTTAATTTTAGAGATAGACATTATAAAGCAGAAAGGAATAGTGGATTATATAAATTAGAAAGAAATTCTATAGACTCTACACGGACCATCTTGGATCAAATTTCTAATAAAGGATTTCAAAGATTTGTCAATGATGAACTTCAAACGATACCAGATTCCATGGTAGTTAGATATTCAAATTCTGTAAATTCTGTTCATTATTTTTCAGTGCTTCCTTATGGATTAGATGATCCAGCGGTAAATGCAGAATATCTTGGTTTGAAGGTTTTGAAAGGGAAAGAGTATCATAAGATAAAAGTAACATTTGATGAAATAGGAGGAGGTGATGATTTTGAGGATATATTCATTTACTGGATAAGTAAGGATGATCATAAATTAGATTATTTGGCTTATGAATTCCATGTGAATGGAGGAGGCATTAGATTTAGAGAAGCCTTTAATGAGCGATATATAAATGGAATCCGATTTGTAGATTATAATAATTTGAAACCAATGGATAAAAAATCAAATCTCTTGGAAATAGACTTTTTATTTGAAGAAAATATACTTGAGTTGGTCTCAAAAATTGAACTTAAAAATCTTACTGTAGAATAGGATTACTACTTAATTTTTTACAACAAAACTAATAATCTTTAACTCTTAATTTTTCCTTTTTACGTAGTCTATTGATTTTTGCAGAATTCAGTATTTTATTTCTCTCTAAAGTGGTATAACGCTCGTCCAAATTGACATCAATAGTTTTAATTTTATTAAAATTGAATTTTATTTTATTATTCTTTATTTCTAGGATATTTCCGTTTATGGATTGTAGTTTAAATATTCCATAATTATCTGTTTTTGAAAATTGAATTAAATTACTATCCTTATCGATAAGTTCTATATTGACAGGTCTGTTTATGCAGCAGGAAAGATCAATTTTTCCTTTAAGTTGCACTATTTCTCTTCCTTTTCCCACCGCTTCATACATTATAGAATCTATTGATATATTTAAGGGAAGAAGTCTGTTTGTATTATTAGAAAGAAGTTTAACTGGAGCTTTGAAATATTTAGTATCTCCATTTATTGAAATTATTTTGACAGGAACCCCTTCTTTTTTAATTTCTAAATCAATCCAATAGGCTGGATCCTGATACTCTTTTTTAGTTTGGCCTAGAGAAATGGAGAAAAAACAAATTGTAATGATAATGGAAATTAACTTTTTCATTGTAATGGAATAAAACAAGATGTATATTAAAAAATAAACCTTGCCTTACTTACAACTTAATTTGCATGAAGGTTTATTTTTGCGCATTTATAACTGTAGCCTGTTGCGTACTATTAAATTGCTCGTCTATTAATTTCTTATAAACAATAACATTGGCGTTTCTTATATCAGCATTTCCATCAAAGCTCATAATTCTAGAAAAGTTGAACTTTATTCTTCCTTTACTAATTTCAACCATATTGCCATTAATACTTTTAATTTTAAAGTTACCAGACTTATCAGTTTTTGCAATTTGAACTAAATTACCTTTACTATCATAGAATTCTAATGTAATAGGAGAAGGGTAACAACAAGACATATCAATTTTACCTCTTACATACACCATTAGCCTGTCTTTATGGTCATAAGAAGCCGCAATATTAGTAAATTTAATTTCCATGTTAGCAATACTCTCATATTGTTCTGATTCTAATTTAACCGGGATAACATAGTTAAATGCTTGATCTTCTCTGTTAATGAATACAAAAGGTGTATCTTGAATATTAGAATCTTCTTCAATATTAATTACCAAATCAGTAGGATAATCTTTAAATCGAATCCAATTTTCTTGAGCGTTCAATAAAGTTGAAGTGAACAGAAGTACTAACGTATATATTATAGTTTTTTTCATGATATTTGAGGGTTTGTACCCCAAAGATATGGAAGCACATACCATGCCAAACAAAATATTAGATAAGGCGTATTTTTTTTCGCCTAATGGATAAAAGATACAAAAAATATCGTTAAACCGCTACAAATCAGGTAGAATAATGGTTAGGTTAAGAATTTACTTTAAATACCACTAAATATTTACGGTGTATATTTTTGCTACGCAAGTTCCAAGGCAATTTCTACCATTGCTTTAAAAGTGGTCTCTCTTTCTTTGGTCGTAGTTCGTTCACCAGTTACCAAAGAATCGGAAATTGTTAAAATTGCGAGTGCGTTAACATCGTGTTTAGCTGCAACGGTGTACAAGCCCGCAGCTTCCATCTCAACACATAATACACCAAATATTGACCATTTTTTATAGGCTTCAAAATCATCGGCGTAAAACTCATCACTGGTGAATACATTTCCTGCCTTCACTTTAATATTTTTCTTTTTCGCAGCTTCTACCGCTTTCAAAAACAGCCCAAAATCAGCCGTAGGTGCGTAATCTGCTCCTCCAAATCGCAGTTCATTGACTCCCGAATTGGATGAGGCTGCCATGGCTAGAACTACATCTCTAATCTTAACATCTTTCTGGTATGATCCGGCGCTACCAACACGAATTAAATTTTTTACGCCGTAAGCATTAATAAGCTCATGGGCATAAATTGATATACTTGGAACTCCCATGCCAGTACCCATAACAGATACTCGTTTGCCATTATAAACACCTGTGTAACCCAGCATATTTCTGACCTTGTTAAAGCAAACAGGGTCGTCAAAAAAAGTTTCAGCTATCCATTTTGCACGCAGTGGATCACCAGGCAATAATATGGTTTCAGCTATTTGTCCTTTTTTGGCTTCTATATGTACGCTCATAATTATTTAAATTGATTAGTAGTCTGATTCAGATTTAGTGCCAGAAACAATGGCAATTCCAGATGAAGTCCCAAGCCTTTCAACACCTAAAGCGATATATTCTTGAGCTGTTTTTGTGTCTTTTATACCTCCTGAAGCTTTTATTTTCATTTTATCTTTTGCAACATTTTTCATGAGTTTCACATCTTCTTTAGTAGCTCCTCCAGTTCCAAATCCAGTTGAGGTCTTTATAAAATCAGCTTTAGCATTTAATGCCAGTTCGCTCCCTTTTAGAATTTCTTCTTTATTCAAATAACATGTCTCAAGAATAACCTTAAGGGTGTTTTTTGGCATAACTTTTTTAATGGAACGAATTTCGTTTTTAACTTTTTTAAAGGATTTACTTTTTAATAAACCAACATTGATAACCATATCAATTTCATCAGCACCATCTTTAAGGGCTCGTTTTGCCTCGTAGACTTTAGCTTTAGTACTCATTGCACCAAGTGGGAATCCAATAACACTACATATTTTAACATCAGTATTCTTTAATTCCTTCTTGGCCAACTTGACAAAACTGCTATTAACGCATACAGAAAAGAAATCTTCTTTTTTTGCTTCATTACAAAGCTGTTTTATATCATCCTTTGTTGCAGTAGGTTTCAATAAAGTATGGTCTATATATTTATTTAATTTCATTTTATAAAATTAATATATTTCGCGAGTTCATCATATGATTTTTTAACATAAATTATAAAAAAAAGCAACGTTCATCTTTTTATAGATTCACGTTGCTTTCCAACTAACCAACCATTATGAAAACGGTTCTGTGTGCCAAATATTACACACTTTATTTTATAATTCTTCAGTTACAAGATCACCTTGATTTCTAAACACTAATTTATCATCGAATGCATCCAACAGAATTATACTTTCCGTTTTAATTCTTCCGGATAAAAGTTCTTTACTGAGCTCATTAAGAACTTCTTTTTGGATGACTCGTTTTACAGGTCTTGCACCATATTCAGGGTTGTATCCTTTTTCTGCCAAATAACCAATAGCTTCCTGAGTTGCATCAAAAGTGATGCCTTGTTCGGCGATCATTTTTGTCACTCCTTTTAATTGCAATCCAACTATATCAGTAATATTTTGCTTGCTTAAAGGTGTAAACATTATTGTGTCATCAATCCTGTTTAAGAACTCTGGTCGTACACTTTGTTTCAGCAAGGCCAATACATCTATTTTTGCAGCCTCTATAGCCGATTCAAGATCCTTTGTTGCTTCAAATCTATCGTGTATGATATGACTTCCTAAATTGGATGTCATAATGATGATCGTATTTTTAAAATCAGCTATTCGTCCTTTGTTATCTGTTAATCTGCCTTCGTCCAATACTTGCAATAATATGTTGAATGTATCTGGATGCGCTTTCTCGACCTCGTCTAGCAGTACTACAGAATAAGGTTTTCTCCTAACAGCTTCAGTTAATTGCCCACCTTCTTCGTAGCCAATGTATCCAGGAGGTGCTCCAACCAATCTACTCACTGCATGACGTTCCTGGTATTCGCTCATATCTATTCTAGTCATGGCATTTTCGTCATCAAACAGGTATTCTGCTAATGCTTTGGCCAACTCAGTCTTACCAACTCCAGTTGTTCCAAGGAACAAGAAAGTGCCAATTGGTTTTTGCGGATTTTGTAAACCTGCTCGACTTCTTCTTACTGCATCACTCACAGCTACAATTGCCTCCTCTTGTCCAACCACTCGTTTATGCAATTCGTCCTCGAGTTTTAAAAGTTTTTCACGTTCGCTCTGAATCATTTTGGTAACAGGAATTCCAGTCCATTTAGCAACAACTTCTGCAATATCATCATAAGTAACCTCTTCTTTTATCAATGCAGTTTCCTGTTGTTCCTGTAATTGCTTCTGATAGGTCTCAAGCTGCTCTTGTGCCTCCTTTATCTTTCCATATCGCAATTCAGCTACTTTTCCGTAATCACCTTCTCGCTCTGCTTTTTCAGCTTCCAGTTTAAAGTTTTCGATGTCTTGCTTGGTGTTTTGAATGTTCTCAACAACTTCCTTTTCACTTTTCCACTTAGCATTCAGCTCATTCCGCTCTTCTTTTAGATTCGCCAGGTCGGAACGTAAGGATTTTAATTTATTCTCATCCTTTTCACGTTTAATGGCTTCAATCTCAATTTCAAGCTGCATGATCTTTCTATCCAAAACATCTAGTTCTTCCGGTTTGGAATTGATCTCCATTCTCAGTTTAGAAGCCGCTTCATCCATTAGATCAATTGCCTTATCTGGAAGAAAACGATTTGTAATGTATCTTGTTGAAAGCTCTACTGCTCCAATAATAGCTTCGTCTTTAATACGCACCTTGTGGTGTGTTTCGTATTTTTCTTTGATACCTCTCAAGATTGAAATAGCACTTTCAGTATCTGGTTCATCAACTACTACTTTTTGAAAGCGTCTTTCCAGGGCTTTATCTTTCTCAAAATACTTCTGGTATTCATCTAAAGTAGTGGCTCCAACGGCTCTTAATTCACCTCTTGCTAATGCAGGTTTTAATATGTTGGCTGCATCCATGGCTCCTTGTCCTCCTCCAGCACCTACCAATGTGTGAATCTCGTCAATAAAGAGTACAATATCACCTTCGCTGGTTGTGACTTCTTTAATAACCGCTTTTAAACGCTCCTCGAACTCACCTTTAAATTTTGCTCCTGCAATTAAAGCTCCCATGTCCAACGCAAAAATTTGCTTATCCTTTAAGTTTTCAGGAATGTCGCCATCAATTATTCTATGTGCCAATCCTTCTGCTATGGCCGTTTTACCAGTTCCCGGTTCACCAACCAGAATAGGGTTGTTTTTGGTTCTACGTGATAGAATTTGAAGTATTCGTCTTATTTCCTCATCACGACCAATAACAGGATCCAGTTTACCATCCTTGGCTAATTGATTTAGATTTCTGGCGTATTTGTTAAGCGCATTGTAAGTTTCTTCCTGGCTTTGTGAGGTTACACGGCCACCTTTGCGCAATTCATCAATTGCGGCTTGCAGACCTTTTTCTGTAACACCTTGATCTTTTAAGATCTGTGATATCTTACTCTTGGTTTTAAAGATTCCAAGCACCAAATGTTCTATAGACACAAAATCGTCTTTCATTTTTTTGGCGACTATCGAAGCTTCGTTAACTGCTTTACCAGCTTCACGCGACAACATAATATCGCCACCAGAGACTTTTGGGAAACTCTCCAGTTCCTTGTCCAGGATCTGTTCTACCATAGCAACATTAACATTAAGTTTTTTTAAAATAAATGGGAGTACATTCTCATCTACATTAAAAATACCTTTAAAGATGTGTTCATTCTCTATTTGTTGATGACCATATCCTTGAGCAATTTGCTGTGCCTGCTGGATGGCCTCTTGTGATTTTATTGTAAAATTGTTAAAATTCATAGTTGATATTTTTTCTTTTTGATTAGTTTTGGGCAATAACCTTACCATTAGAGTTTACAAGACAAAATGTCGTTAAAGGTCTATAAATAGGTGACTTTTAGTCAGTTGTAAGGTTTTAAAACATGATCGACTTATAGTTTATGGGAATACTAAAAAACATTTTTGGAAGTACTTCTAACCAAGAAGAAAATACCACACCTTGGAAGAATCTAACTTCTACAAACCAACTGGATGCTATAGTCGAAAAATCGAGCTCCAAAATTCAAATTATCTTCAAGCACTCCACACGCTGTGGTATTAGCAGTATGGTAAAGAGGCAATTTGAAAGGCAATACAGCTTAAATGGTGAAGCAGATTTGTATTATCTGGATATTTTAAATTACCGAAACATCTCCAACGAAATCTCCAATAGATTTCAAGTATACCACGAGTCACCACAATTACTTATTATAAAAAATGGAGTAGTGGTAAAGCACGATTCTCATGGTTCTATTAACGACATGAACCTAATTACAATTGTTTAGAATTATTGAACAACTCCTTTTTAGAACTATGGAATTTGTAGGAAAATTAAGCTACCTTCGCTTATCAGACGATAAACCGAATTAAAACTTGGCTTATCTCTAAGTTAGCCTTCATTAAGACCAACCAACAAAACAATGATAAAATTCTTTAGAAAAATTAGACAACAATTACTCTCTGAAAATAAACTCGGTAAATATCTGGCATATGCAATCGGTGAGATTTTTCTAGTCATGGTTGGAATTTTATTAGCCCTACAAGTCAATACTTGGAATGAAAATCGAAAAGAGTCTAAAACAGAGTTAGATATTTTAACAGGGATTAAGAATGATCTTAATGATGATATTATTGGACTTGCAGAGCTAGTAAGTTTTGACTCCTTAGTAGTGGCAAGAACAGAACAATTGCTGGATATATTGCAAAACGATACTACAGAATATGATACTACAATGGATGAGTTGTTTGGTGTAACTGAAGTATATCTGATATTTCATGCTAAGAAACTTTCCTACACTACATTACAACAAAAAGGACTTTCTATAATTTCAAATGATTCGCTCTTGTCAAAAATTATTAATGTTTATGATGTCTCATACGTGAATCAAGGTGATTTGAACGACATACTCAAGAGTGTTTTGATCAATAGTCAAAATATTAATTACAAATATTTATCAACTGGAACTAATATAATGCGAAAACGTCCAAATGACTTCAAAGCATTAAAAAGCAACAATGAATACAAAAATTATTTGAGTCATACCGCAGCAATTCGAAGACTTTTCATGAATAACACCAAAGACATATTAGCATTTTCAATTGAGGTAAGGGACGAGATAGAAATCGAAATTAAAAGACTTAAAAACAAATAACGAAAGGCTAACAACGTGTATAATTAATTGCTTTGGCAATTGCCTACTTGGAAAAT
>JABDOZ010000080.1 GCA_013043005.1 Flavobacteriaceae bacterium
GCCTATATCTACCGGGCTAATTTCAGACTTATGTAAATCTAAATAATTGATGAGTTTTACTACATCATTTGAGTAGCTTTCAATGGAATTATCAGACAGACCTCGCTCAATTTTGAGGTAATGCTTATAATCTTTTAAGGCATGTTTCCATTTCATTGCTATAAAAATAGTCTATTATTTCTAATAGTTGATTAACAGGATAAACCTTTACTAGTTAGGGATTTATTAATAAAATTCGTACATTTAATAGTTATTTCAAGGGGAATTCTTAAAAAGATAATTTTTTTAAAGCGTAAACAATCAATTAAAACCGTTTATTATGAAAAAATTATTTTTATTTACTGCGTTAGCATTATTTTGTTTGACCTTTTCGTTTGCCCAGGTTAATTTTGGGGCAAAAGCCGGTGTTAATTTCTCGGACATTACGGGTGATGATGTAGATAGTTTCACAGGACGTACTGCTTTCCATGTAGGCGTGGTTGCTGAGATTATGGTATCTGACATCTTTGCCGTACAACCCGAAATACTGTATTCTGCCCAAGGGTCAGATTGGGAAGAAGAGTTTGAAGGTGAAACATTTGAAGGCGAAGGTCCAATAGATTATCTGAACATTCCCATAATGGCAAAATACTACGTTGGGGAAGGAGGTTTTAGTGTGGAAGCAGGACCTCAAGTTGGTATCTTATTATCTGCCGAATATACCGAAGATGATTTATCAATAGATATAAAAGATGATTTGAAAGGTATTGATTTCGGTGTCAACTTTGGGTTGGGATATAAAATGGAAAGCGGATTGAATTTTGCAGCACGTTATAATTTGGGTTTAACTGATGCTAACGACAATCCTGATGAATTGGGTGACTCCGACTTTAAAAACAGTGTGATCCAGGTAAGTGTTGGATATTTCTTCTAGTAAATTACATAAAGGAAAAAGGAAGCAAATTGCTTCCTTTTTTTATTTGATAACTTTCGTACTTTTGTTTTTACGAAATGAGCCATATCTATTCTTGATATAAACCAAAATGATTAATGGCGAATTACATCTGACAAATAAATAATAATAAACATCCACAGATGAAAAAACTCATAATAATTAATGGTCCAAATTTGAATCTTTTAGGTAAACGCGAACCTGGAATATATGGTAGCCTTTCCTTTACTGAGTTTTTAGAAGAGGTCAAGTCTAAATATCCTGAAGTCTCTATTGATTATTTCCAATCAAATATTGAAGGCGAGTTAATAAATAAATTACAGGAAGTAGGTTTTAGTTATGATGGAATTATATTGAATGCAGCAGCTTATACACATACTTCTGTTGGTATTGGGGATGCAATCAGAGCTATTGAAACACCAGTTATAGAAGTCCATATCTCTAATACCTATTCTCGTGAGGACTTCAGACATTTCTCTTACATTTCTCCGGTTGCTAAAGGTGTTATTCTTGGTTTTGGATTGCAAAGCTATGAGTTAGCCATTCAAAGTCTCTTATAACAAAACGACTCCCTTGGGAGCCGTTTAATAATTATATTTTTGATTCTATAAGTGAATCACTTCATCATAGGCATCAGCCACAGCTTCCATGACCGCTTCACTCATTGTAGGGTGCGGATGCACGGCTTTTAACACCTCGTGGCCAGTTGTTTCCAATTTTCTACCTAAAACAGCTTCTGCTATCATATCGGTTACACCAGCACCAATCATGTGGCATCCTAACCATTCACCATACTTGGCGTCAAAAATAACTTTTACAAATCCATCCTTATTTCCACCTGCGCTTGCCTTACCAGAAGCGGAGAAAGGAAATTTACCAACTTTAATGTCAAATCCCTTTTCTTTGGCTTGTTTTTCAGTCAATCCTACCGAAGCTATTTCAGGTGCGCAATATGTGCATCCGGGAATGTTTCCATAATCCAATGCCTCAACATTATGTCCAGCAAGTTTCTCAACACATAATATGCCTTCAGCAGAAGCAACATGAGCCAAGGCTTGTCCTGGTGTTACATCTCCGATGGCATAATACCCTGGGATGTTAGTTTGGTAATAGTCGTTAACTAAAATTTTATCTCTGTCTACAGCAATACCAACATCTTCTAATCCAATATTTTCAATATTTGATTTTATTCCAACCGCTGATAAAATAATATCAGCTTCCAAAGTTTCTTCGCCTTTACTTGTTTTAACTGTTGCTTTAACGCCTTTTCCTGATGTATCCACACTAGTTACTTCAGAAGAAGTCATGATCTTGATACCACTTTTTTTGAAACTGCGTTCTAATTGTTTAGAAATCTCCTCATCTTCAACAGGAACAACACTTGGCAAGAATTCAACAATAGTTACTTCTGTTCCCATAGAATTGTAGAAATAAGCAAACTCAACGCCTATAGCTCCAGAACCAACAACTATCATTTTTTTTGGTTGTTTTGGTAATGTCATTGCTTCTCTGTAACCAATTACTTTTTTACCATCCTGAGGTAAACTAGGCAACTCACGTGATCGAGCTCCGGTAGCAATTATTATATGATCAGCACTATATTCTTTCCCATCAACATCAATTTTCTTTCCTGGCTTCAATTTTCCAAAACCTTCAATGACATCAATCTTGTTCTTTTTCATTAAGAATTGGACTCCCTTGCTCATGCCATCTGCAACGCCACGGCTTCGATTTACAACTGCATCAAAGTCTTTGTCAAAATCTTTTACAGACAATCCATACGAATCGGCATGTTTTAGGTATTCAAAAACTTGCGCAGATTTTAATAAAGCTTTTGTTGGAATGCAGCCCCAATTCAAACAAACACCACCAAGACTTTCTTTTTCAACAACAGCTGTTTTAAATCCTAATTGGGACGCTCTGATTGCTGTTACATAGCCTCCAGGACCACTTCCAAGAACAATAATATCGTATTTACTCATGCTAATTATTTATGTGATTATTGATGCTGCGAATTTACAAAACCAAATTGGAATATATAAAATTACCTCCGGCAAATCATAAAATCTAAAATATTAATCTAAAAATACTTATTAACATAAAATCTATTTTCCACATAAATTTTTTATATTGGAACTTATTAACCAACTAAATTGTTTAAAATGAAATCAAAATTAATTATTGCCATGTTGCTTATTTCAAGCATCATGTATTCCCAAAAAACAAAAAAGAATGGAACGGTTTACAACGAACATCCTGCTATTGATGTCGTAGAATCATACATGCAAGCCTTTTATTCTGGAGAAGTTGATAAAATGGCCAGTTATTTAGCCGATGACTTTAAGTCGTATCAAGGAACTAGCCTTAATAAAGATGATAAAGGAAGAGATAAAGAATGGATGAAGGGAGCTTCTAAATGGGTAAGTGAAAATTGGTCATACATAAGTTATAAAAGGACTCCGGGCGCGTATCCGGATGCGATAGAATACAAGGGTGACACTGGACTATGGGTGCAAACCTGGGATCAATTGAAAGCCTTGGATAATAAAACTGGAGTAACATTGGATACGCCAATGCATCGCCTTTTTCAATTGACTGACGATAACAAAATTAAAATTGAGATCATTTATGATAATGATTTGCCATGGGCAGAAAGAAGAAGAAGCTTTGCGCCAAGAACTAATGGAAAGATCTATAATAACCATGATAATATAAATACCGTTAGATTATATATGGGAGCTTTAGCGAATGGTGATGTTGACAAAGCATTTAGTTATTTTACTGAAGATGCTACTTTCACAGATTTAGATATGAAACGTGGCGAATCTCGAACAGTTGAAGAAGAAAAGGAAATGTTTAAAGGCCTAACATCCGAATGGAACATTACAAGTATAGATGTTGTAGGATATCCGGATTATTTGGAATATGAATTAGGTAATGGTAAAGTTGTGCAGTCCTGGTGGGATGTAAGAATGACCAAAAAATCTGATGATAAAATAAAAGTGATTTTACCAATTCTTCTAATTAACGATTTTAATGATGAAGGTAAAATGACACAAGAAACAGGTTATTATACAACTAAATCAATGGAATAAAAAAGTAAAACCTACCAACTAATTATAAAGTGCCTGTAATTTTGTTACAGGCATTTGTTTTAAAAAAATTACAGATCATCAGTGAAATGTTTTCTATCCTTATCCTTTGCAAATTTGTCATTGTTATATTGAATTGAGCTTCCTTTTGGTATTGATAGTGATTTCCAATGTTCTCCTTTTATCATTTTACCTAAAAAAACTATTTGTCCAATGTGATAGGAGTAGTGTGCTAACTGCCTGTTAATAGCCTCTGTAACTGAATGCCCTTGATTACGAATGTAAACAATGCGTTCAAAATCATCATTCTGTAAAGGTTTAAGAGCATTAAACAAGCAATCCCAACCTTTGTTCCAGGC
>JABDOZ010000081.1 GCA_013043005.1 Flavobacteriaceae bacterium
GGTTAATGGTGGCAGGATTCTCATTAAATTGGAATTCTTTGAACTTCCAGTAAAAATATGATGCTTATAGATCAATGATTTTCTTAATTCAGCTATTGGAAAATCGAATTCCAAACCTAACATTAAACCTCTACCTTTAATGTTTTTTATCTGTTGAATTCCTTTTGCTTTTTTGATGAAATAATTCGAAATTTCTTTGGCATGTTCCATCAAATTCTCTCGCTCTATAACATCAAGAACAGTAATTGATGCTGCACAAGCCAAATGATTTCCTCCAAAGGTTGTTCCTAACAATCCAATGGAAGGCTTTATATTCGGATGGATTAAAATCCCTCCAACTGGGAACCCATTTCCCATGCCTTTTGCCATAGAAATGATGTCTGGCGTTACGCCATGCTTTTGAAAGGCAAAAAAATCGCCCGTTCTTCCAAATCCGCATTGAATTTCATCAGCGATTAAAACAGTTTCAAATTGCTTACACAATTTGCCAATATTTTTAAAAAACTCTGTAGTTACCTCATCCAAACCACCAATCCCTTGTATGGTTTCAATAATAACAGCACAGACATCGCCTTTTTCCAATATTGAATTTAATCCAGGTAAATCACCAAACTCCAGAAATTCAACTTCCTGTTGTGCATTTATTGGCGCAACTATTTTAGGGTTATCTGTGGCTGCAACAGCGGCAGATGTTCTACCATGAAAGGAGTTCTTAAAAGCGACTACTTTCTTTTTATTGGTATGAAACGAAGCCAGTTTTAATGCATTTTCATTAGCTTCTGCACCTGAATTACACAAGAACAATTGATAGTTTGCACAACCCGATAGTTTTCCCAATTTCTCTACCAATTCCATTTGTAATGGATTTTGAATCGAGTTACTGTAAAATCCAATTTTGCTCACCTGCTCGCTTATTTTATTAACATATTCCGGATGAGAATGACCTATGGATATCACAGCATGACCTCCATACAGATCCAGATATTTAGTTCCATTTTGATCATAGATATAAACATCTTTCGCCTTTACAGGAGTGATATCAAACAAAGGATAGACATCGAATAAGTTCATTTTCTTGTTTTTTTGTTTTGTCATTCTGAGCCTTCTGTCACGCTCAAGACAGGCTTTGCGAAGAATCTATTTTAAAGATTCTTCGGTCATTCTTCCCTCTGAATGACAAATTTTCAACCTTATAACTGATCTATTTTTATACTATTAATTTTTTTGAAGGATGTAACCATTCCCTGAATTAATGAGGAGCTCAATCCTTTATGTTCCATTTCATTCAACCCTTCAATTGTGCAGCCTCTTTGTGTAGTTACTTTATCAATTTCCTGTTCCGGATGGTCACGATTTGTTATTAAAAGATTCGCTGCGCCTTCACAGGTATGCATCGCTAATTCCTGAGCTTCTTTTGCTTCAAATCCCAATTGAATTGCTGCTTGGGTTGTGGCTCTAATGAGTCGCATCCAAAATGCTATCCCGCTGGCACAAACAACCGTTGCAGCTTGCATTAAATCTTCAGGTATAGCGATTGTTGTACCTAAACGATTAAAAATAGCTTCAGCCAGTTTAATGCGATTTTCTCCATTACCATTGCCACACAAACAGGTCATTGATTTCCCCACAGCAATGGCTGTATTTGGCATTGCCCTTATTATAAATTTGTCATCACCTACGATTCCTTCCATTTTTGGTATTGTAAATCCCGTAATGGTTGAAATGATCACATGGTTTTCATGAAGTAGCGGTTTAATTTCTACAAGAATATCTTCAAAATGTGAAGGCTGTACAGCAAAAATCAAAATATCTGAATTTTTAACTGCTTCAGCATTGTTCGTAGTTAGAGTAACGCCTTTGTATCCATCAAATTCTGCAATTGCATCTAAATGTCTTCTGGTTAAATACAGTGTAGTTATGGCATTTGTTGTTATCAATCCTTTTGCGATTGAGCATCCTAAATTTCCTGTTCCTATAATTGCTATTTTCATCCTAATTTAATTTTAAAAAAAGTTGGCTTTAAGTTGTAATCCTTGTTTTTCATCAAAATTGAACATTAAGTTCATGTTTTGAACGGCTTGTCCCGATGCACCTTTTAATAAGTTGTCAATTACGCTGGTAATTAACAGTTTATTATCATGCTTATGTAAATGCAATAAACACTTATTTGTATTTACTACTTGTTTTAAATGTATTTCTTCATCTGACATGAAAGTGAAAGCCGCATTTTTATAATAGTCATTATAAAGTGTTTTTGCATCATCTAGACTTCCTTCAAACTTTGTATAAACCGTCGCAAAAATACCCCTTGAGAAGTTACCTCTATTTGGCATAAAATTGATCTCTGACTCAAAGTCTGATTGTAATTCATTAACCGTTTGATGAATTTCCCCTAAATGTTGATGCGTAAATGGTTTGTAATAAGAGAAATTATTATCCCTCCATGTGAAATGTGTGGTTTTCGTCAATGAAGTACCAGCGCCTGTTGCCCCTGTCACAGCATTTATGTGTATGTCATCCTTTAATAATTTGTTAGCCGCTAATGGTAAAATAGCCAGTTGTAAAGCTGTGGCAAAACACCCTGGATTAGCAATATGATTGGCAGATCTAATTTTTTCCTTTTGTAATTCAGGAAGACCGTAAACAAAAGAGTTGCCATGGAACATCTCATGCTCTCTCAATCTGAAATCATTACTCATATCGATTATCCTGGTTTCATATGAAAACCCATTTTTTTCTAAAAAAGCTTTTGAGTTTCCATGACCTAAACATAAGAATACCACATCTACTTCGGAATTAATGGAATCTGTAAAAATTAAATTTATAGAGCCAACTAAATCCTGATGAATTGCCGTTATTTTGTTTCCCGCATTTGAAGTACTATAAACAAAATTTAAATTAACGTTAGGATGATTGATCAATAATCTGATCAATTCTCCAGCTGTATATCCTGCTCCACCAATTATTCCAACTTGTAACATAACTAATTATTTACTTGATGATAAATTTTGTTTTGATTTCCAAGAATTTTGATGAATCCCTTAGCTTCGTCTGCTGTCCAACCCGTGTTCATTTCCCCGTAGCTTCCAAACTTCGCATTCATTAAATCGTGTTCAGAAATAATCCCATCTAATGAAAAATGATATGGCTTCAGACTTACAATAACATCTCCTGAAACTTTGTCCTGACTACTTTGCAAAAAGGCTTCCATATCTCTCATAACCGGATCTAAATATTGGCCTTCATGCAAATGCATACCGTAAAAACTTGCTAAATATTCTTTGTGCTGTAATTGCCATTTGGTAAGTGTATGCTTTTCCAGTAAATGATGCGCTTTAATTGTAATTAATGCTGCAGCCGCTTCAAAACCAACTCTACCTTTAATCCCAACTATCGTGTCCCCAACATGAATATCTCTTCCAATGGCATAAGCCGAAGCCAAGTTATTTAAAACTTCTATGTTTATTTCCGGATCATTTTCAATTCCATTTACTGCAACCAATTCACCTTTTAAAAATGTAAGGGTTACTTTTTCTTCCTCTGCATGTTCTAATTGTGAAGGATAGGCTTCACTTGGCAATGGTTTTTCTGAAAACAATGTTTCCTCACCTCCAACACTTGTTCCCCAAAGCCCTTTGTTTATGGAATATTTGGCCTTTTCCCAGGACATGTCAATTCCGTTACTTTTTAAGTAATCTATCTCATCCTGTCTCGATAATTTTTTATCTCTGGTTGGTGTAATAATCTTAATATGAGGTGCTAATGTTTGAAAAATCATATCAAACCTTACCTGGTCATTTCCTGCTCCAGTACTTCCATGAGCAATATAATCGGCATCAATACTTTTGGCATATTCCACAATTTCGATAGCTTGAATTATTCTTTCTGCACTCACAGATAAAGGATATGTATTGTTTTTTAAGATATTTCCAAACACCAAATACTTCACTACTTTTTGATAAAAAGTGGCAATCGCATCAATATTTTTGTAAGTTGACACACCCATTTTATAGGCATTAGATTCAATGGTTTTTATTTCTTCCTGGGTAAAACCACCTGTGTTAACGCTCACTGCATGAACATCATACCCCTCTTTTGATAAACTAACTGCACAATAGGATGTGTCTAAACCACCACTATAAGCTATGACTAATTTTTTTTGTTGACTCATTTTTTATTGTTTTTTAAAAGTCTGACTTGATTAATATTCTTTAATCGTTTCCAAACGTTTATGTCAAATTTCTTTTTTTGCGCTTTACTATTTTGTTTGATTGCAGGATCAAACAACATTCCTGTACATAAACACATTTTTTGTTCTGTGCGTTGCAGGACATCATAGTTCTTGCATGTTTGACAACCTTTCCAAAAGGATTCATCATCGGTTAATTCTGAAAACGTGACCGGTTTATAACCCAAATCACTATTCATTTTCATTACCGCTAATCCTGTCGTGATACTAAAAACTTTCGCATTTGGGAATTTGTTTCTGGAATGTTCAAAAATTACTTTCTTGATTTTTTTCGCCAATCCCTGACCTCTATAGTCAGGATGCACGATTAATCCTGAATTAGCTACAAACTTCTCGTGTTGCCATGATTCGATATAACAAAAACCAGCAAAGGTATCACCATCTAGAGCAATTACAGCATTGCCTTTTTCCAGTTTTTTAATGATATAGTCAGGTGTTCGCCTAGCAATTCCAGTGCCTCTTACCTGTGCTGCTTCCGAAATAGTTTCGCAAATTATATCTGCGTAAATACTATGTGATTTATCTGCAATAATGATATCCATTACCTTGATGTTTTAATTACTTTTTAAAAAATGAATTTGTTATTAGAAAAAGAACCGGACTCACCTATAGTTCCCAAATTAGAAGTACACCCTTAAGGGCGAGTCGGAAAAACATGAAATGCTAAAGGTCTACTCTTGAAAGTAATAAATTGATCTTGAAAATTGAATCTTAAATTTGATGTGAACATGATAAAAAAATAAAAATTACTGAATAAGGTTTTTTGCTAACTAGTAGATTAGCGGCGGCGGCTCGGTCGCAACTGGGGAGAAAACCTTTGTATTTTATTCTTTAGAGTTATCATAGGTGTAAAACTAAAAATTAATTTGAATTAACAAACAAATACATTCAATTTTTTAAAAAGATTTATGAATTTAATCGAAAACAATCGCATAAACATTGAAATTATCATTTGTCTTACATTTATAATTCAATAAATCTTATAAAATATAATCCGTACTAACAAAATTGGATTGCTTACTATCTAATAACTCATTTAAAATGGCGTTGTTATATTCATTATCCTTAGACGCAATAAATGTCCGGATAGAAAAAGCACGTAAGGCATCATGTACACTTAACGTACTAACAGCCGAGTCTTTTCTTCCCGTAAATGGATACACATCCGGTCCGCGTTGACAAGAACTATTTAAATTAACTCTACAAACCAAATTCACCAAAGTATCAATTAAGGGAGCCAGCGTCTTTATGTCCTTACCAAACAAACTGACCTGTTGACCGTAATTTGATTCTGCAATATCATCTAATGGTTGACTGATATCTTTAAACGAAACCACTGGTATCACAGGTCCGAATTGCTCTTCTTCGTACACTCTCATATCCTTTGAAACTGGGTGCAGCACTGCCGGAAAAATGAAATTTTCCGAAGTTTCTCCACCTTTTGTATTCAATATTTTGGCTCCTTTTTCTAAAGCATCATCAATCAGTTCTTGAATATATTCAGGTTTATCGGGCTCTGGAAGTGGAGTTAATTTTGCTCCGTCATCCCATGGGTTTCCAAACTTTAACTCATCAACTTTTACAGAAAATCTTTTGTTAAATTCATCTACTATGTCTTCATGTACATAAAGAATTTTTAAAGCAGTACACCGTTGACCGTTAAATGATAATGTCCCTGCAATACACTCATTAATTGCCAAATCCAAATTGGCATCAGGTAATACAATTCCGGGATTCTTTGCTTCTAAACCTAATACCAGCTTTAATCTATTACTCCCCGGATGTTGCTTTTGTAATGCTTTAGCCGACTTACTATTACCTATCAATGCTAAAACATCTATTCTTCCTGTTTGCATTATTGGTGAAGCCAATACTCTTCCCCTTCCAAAAATTACATTTACAACACCCTTAGGAAAACTCTCTTTAAAAGCTTCTAAAAGAGGTGCAATTAACAAAACTCCAAACTTAGCTGGTTTAAAAATGGTTGTATTTCCCATTAATAAAGCTGGAATTAATAAAGTAAATGTTTCATTAAGAGGGTAATTGTATGGTCCTAAACATAGCACAACGCCTAGAGGTCCTCTTCGTATATGTGCATAAATTCCCCCATGCTTTTGGAACTTAGCCGCATCTCTATCCATTTTTTTATACTCCTCTAAAGTATCATAGATGTAATCGACCGTTCTATCGAATTCTTTTTGTGAATCAGGAAGATTCTTTCCTATTTCCCACATTAATAATTTAACAACCTCATCACGTTTTGTGATCATTTTTTCGACGAACTTTTCCATACAAGCAATTCTGTCAACCACCTTCATGGTTGGCCAAAGCCCTTGCCCTCTACCGTAAGCGTCACATGCCGATTCCAGGGCCTCCAACGCCTCTTCTTCACCTAATTCCGGTACAGTACCAAGGAGGGTTTTCTCGTATGCCTTAGTTGACGAAATTGTAGAAAATACCTCAGTAGTATCACCTGACCACTTTTTTAATTTGCCATTTGCAAGAAATGAATTCTGATGGATTAATGATGATATTATATATTCTTGAGGGATTTCGGAAAACGGCATAATTCTAAATATTTATGATAAGATTGCCTGTGGGTTGGTGTCAGATTTTATAGCTTTCATAGCCGTCATGGCACTTCGGAGTGTTTTACCAATGGCTTCAATAGGATGTTGTCTAATGACTTCATTTACCTTAATCAATTCAGCATTATCAACTGAATTTGAAGTAGCAAAGGACTCTCCAATGACATCAGTTTTTACCGATTTCATGAAATCTACTAATAGTGGTTTGCATGCATGATCGAATAAGTAGCAACCGTATTCTGCTGTGTCTGAAATAATTCTGTTCATTTCAAACAATTTCTTTCTTGCTACTGTATTAGCTATTAATGGTAATTCGTGTAATGATTCATAATAAGCTGACTCTTCAATAATTCCTGAAGCTACCATTGTATCAAAGGCTAATTCTACTCCAGCTCTAACAAAAGCAACCATTAACACACCATGGTCGAAATATTCTTGTTCCTTAATATGCTCTGAAGTGGCAGTCGTTTTTTCAAAATTAGTTTCACCCGTAGCTGCACGCCATTTCAATAGATTTACATCGTCATTTGCCCAATCTTCCATCATTGTTTTAGAGAAATGTCCAGACATGATATCGTCCATATGTTTCTCGAACAAAGGCTTCATGATAACTTTCAATTCCTCTGATAATTCAAAAGCCTTAATTTTTGCTGGATTTGATAACCTGTCCATCATATTAGTAATTCCACCATGCTTTAAAGCTTCTGTTATGGTTTCCCATCCAAACTGAATTAGTTTTGAAGCATAAGATGGTTCAATTCCATCTTCTATCATCTTATCAAAACATAAGATTGATCCTGTTTGCAACACACCGCACAGAATGGTTTGTTCACCCATTAAATCTGATTTGACTTCCGCGACAAAAGAAGACTGTAGTACTCCTGCCCTGTCTCCACCTGTTGCAGCAGCATAAGCTTTTGCTTCTGCCAAACCTTTTCCTTGAGGGTCATTTTCAGGGTGCACTGCAATTAAGGTTGGTACTCCAAAGCCACGTTTATATTCCTCCCTGACTTCAGATCCCGGACATTTTGGTGCAACCATGACTACAGTTAAATCTTTACGAATCTGCATACCCTCTTCTACTATATTGAATCCATGAGAATAAGATAGTGTCGCTCCCTGCTTCATCAATGGCATAACTGTCTTTATTACCGACGTGTGCTGCTTATCTGGAGTTAAATTGCAAACCAAATCTGCGGATGGAATAAGCTCTTCATATGTTCCAACCTCAAAATTGTTTTCAGTTGCATTTATAAAGGATGCTCGTTTATCTTTTATAGCTCCTTCTCTCAAAGCATAAGATATATCTAAACCAGAATCTCTCATATTCAATCCTTGATTCAATCCCTGTGCACCACAACCAACAATAACTACTTTTTTACCTTTTAATGCTTCTACACCTCTTGTGAATTCTGAAGAATCCATAAAACGACATTTTCCTAATTGATCTAATTGGTCTCTTAATGAAAGTGTGTTAAAATAATTTGTCATTTTTTCTTTAGTCTTTAATTAATTTCTTGTAATAACTCTGATATAGCCATTTTAGGTCTTGTAATTGCAATTCGTCCTGAGCGAACAAATTGTAATAAGCCATAAGGTTTTAATTTTTCGTACATATTATCTATATCCTTCTTAAAACCGGAAGCTTCTATAACAAAATAATTTTCTGTTATTGAAATAATATGTGCTCGTCTAAACTTCATTCTTTTTTGAATACTTTCATCATACAAATGCTTGGATGAAATTTTAAATAAGGCTGTTTCATGATAAATAATCTCATCTTCAGTATGATAGTATGCCTTTATAACTTCAATTTGTTTGTCTAACTGACCTACGACCTTCCGAACCAAAGTTTTTGGAATAATTACTACAAATGTAAATCTATATACACCATCAATTTCTGATTTAGAAACTATCATACTTTCTATGTTAATATGACGTTTCAAGAAAATTGCAGATAAGCGGTTTAACACTCCTACATTATTCTCGGTATAAACCGAAATGGTAAAATTTTGTTTCTCTTCCATAGTTATTTTAATCTTATATCTGAAACACTTGCTCCTGAAGGAATCATTGGAAATACATTATCTTCCTTTTCTACACATACTTCTAAGAAGTATGCTTCTTTACTCGCTATCATTTCCTCAACAGCATCTGCCAATTCCTCACGTTTAGTGACACGCCTTGCATTTAAATAATATCCTTTTGCAATGGTTACAAAATCTGGGTTAGTCATTTCTGTAGACGCATATCGTTTATCAAAAAACAATTGCTGCCATTGACGTACCATCCCTAAAAAATCATTATTAAGCACTACAACTTTAACTGCTGCTTTTTGCTGAAATATAGTAGCTAATTCTTGTATTGTCATTTGATAACCGCCATCACCAGATATAGAAATTACTTCACGCTCTGGAGCAGCCATTTTTGCTCCTATAGCGGCTGGAAGTCCAAATCCCATTGTACCTAATCCTCCAGAAGTAATATTACTTCTTGTGTTTTTAAATTCGGCATAACGACAGGCAATCATTTGGTGCTGACCAACATCTGAAACTATAGCTGCTTCTCCTTTAGTTTGTTTATTTATTTCTTTTAACACCTCTCCCATTGTCAAGCCTTCTTTGGTTGGATGTAGATCTTTTTTTATCACTTTTTCAAACTCAATTTCATACAAGTCATTGAATTCTTTAAGCCATTCAGTATGCCTGTTTTCATTCAATAAGGGTAATAATTGTTGCAAACTGTTTTTTGCATCTCCTATTACTGCTATATCTGTTTTTACATTCTTATCAACTTCTGCTGCATCAATTTCAAAATGAATAACCTTAGCTTGTTTCGCATAGGTGTCCAGATTTCCAGTGACACGATCGTCAAAACGCATACCAATTGCAATCAATACATCGCATTCGTTTGTTAATACATTTGGTGCATAATTACCATGCATTCCCACCATTCCGACATTTAACGGATGTGAAGTTGGGATAGCCGAAGCACCAAGAATAGTCCAGGCCGCTGGAATTCCAGCCTTTTGAATTACTGCTTTCAATTCATTTTCAGCTTCACCGAGAATAATACCTTGTCCCCAAACAATCATGGGTTTTTTAGCTGAATTAATTAAATCCGCCGCTAATTTAACTTTAGAAGCATCCGTATCTGGAACTGGTGTATAACTTCTTATTCTCGCACACTTTTCATATTTAAAATCAAACTCTTCAAATTGAGCATCTTTAGTGATATCAACTAGTACTGGTCCTGGACGACCTGATTTTGCAATATAAAAGGCCTTCGCGATGATTTCAGGTATCTCTGAAGCTTTTGTTATTTGGTAATTCCATTTTGTAACTGGAGTTGAAATACCTACTATATCTGTTTCCTGAAAGGCATCACTACCTAACAAATGAGATCCTACTTGACCTGTTATACACACCAATGGTGTAGAATCTATTTGAGCATCCGCAATCCCTGTAATTAAGTTCGTAGCTCCAGGTCCTGATGTCGCTATAGCCACACCAACTCTTCCGGAAATCCGAGCAAATCCTTGAGCAGCATGAGTAGCTCCTTGCTCATGACGAGTTAATACGTGATGAATTTTATCCTGGTATTTGTAAAGCTCATCATAAACTGGCATAATGGCTCCTCCCGGATAGCCATAAATAATATCAACTTCTTCAGCAATCAAACATTTTATTATAGCTTCGCTTCCAGCAAGTCTCTCAGTAGTTGCCGTTGATTGTGTTTTTGTTTCTATAGTTTGAGTTTCTTTCATACTATTTTTAATTAAAATTCATCAGTTACGCATCCCTTAGAAGCTGAGGACACTGTTCTTGCATATTTGTAAAGTACACCACGTTCAAACTTTAACTCTGGTGCTTTCCATAGTTGTCTTCTTTTATTTAATTCTTCATCAGTAACTTCCAATGTTATAGAATTTGTCTCTGCATCTATCGTGATAATATCTCCATCTTTCACTAAAGCAATCGTTCCGCCTTCCTGAGCTTCAGGAGTAATGTGACCTACAACAAAACCGTGGGTTCCTCCAGAGAACCTGCCATCTGTTATTAGTGCAACATCCTTTCCTAGTCCTGCTCCCATGATTGCTGCTGTTGGTTTTAACATTTCAGGCATACCGGGTCCTCCTTTAGGTCCTTCATAACGAATGACAACTACATCTCCTTTTTCAACCTTACCATCTCGAATGCCATCATTTGCGTCATATTCTCCCTCAAAGACTTTTGCTTTACCTGTAAATATTAATCCTTCTTTTCCTGTAATTTTAGCAACACTACCTTCTTCTGCCAGATTACCATATAGCATTCTTAAATGACCTGATATTTTGATAGGATTCTCAATTGGTTTAATCACGTCCTGACCTTCAGTAAGATCTTCAACATCAAATAAATTTTCAGCTAAAGATTTTCCAGTAACAGTGAGACAATCGCCATGAAGCAATCCTTTCTTCAATAGATATTTTAGCACAGCTGGAATACCTCCTACAGCATGAACATCTTCCATCAAGTACTTCCCACTTGGCTTTAAATCTGCTAAGAAAGGTGTACTATTGCTTATTTTTTGAAAATCTGCCAACGTAAAATCTATTTGAGCAGCCCTGGCAATAGCTAAAAAATGAAGTACTGCATTGGTAGATCCACCAAGTATAGTTACCAATCGAATTGCATTTTCTAGAGATTTCCGTGAAATTATATCTAATGGTTTGATATCTTCTTCAATCAATTTTCGCATAGCTTCACCAGCTTTGATCGACTCTTGTTTTTTCGCATCACCAGTTGCGGGATTGGAGGAATTAAAAGGTAATGCCATTCCTAAAGCCTCAATTGCAGATGCCATTGTATTAGCTGTGTACATTCCACCACAGGCTCCAGCACCTGGACAGGCTTTTTCAACTATATTCTGAAATTCAGTTTCATTCATGGTTCCCGCAACTTTGCTTCCCCATGCTTCAAAAGCTGAAACGACATCTAATTTTTTACCATTATGACAGCCTGAATCTATTGTACCTCCATAAATCAAAATGGAAGGCCTGTTCAACCTTATCATGGCCATTAAAGCTCCAGGCATATTCTTATCACAGCCTACGACAGTAATTAAGCCATCGTAACTCATAGCTTGAACTACAGTTTCCATAGAATCTGCAATAATATCTCGTGATGGCAATGAATACCTCATTCCAGGAGTTCCCATAGAAATACCATCACTTACACCAATTGTATTAAAAATCAAACCAACAATTTCTTCATTTTGAGTTCCCTCTTTAGCCAATTTTGCGAGATCATTCAGGTGCATATTACAAGGGTTTCCTTCATAACCTGTACTGGCAATTCCAACAATAGGTTTGAAAAAATCTTCTTTTGTTAATCCAATAGCATGCAACATCGCTTGTGCAGCAGGTTGTGTAGGGTCCTGTGTAACGGTTTTACTATATTTATTTAAATTTTTCATATAAACTAAGCTCTCGCTTTTACTGACTTTTTCTTATAAATTTTCTAAATTATATTAATGAGATGTTATGCAATTCTATATGTGCAAAATAAGACTAAACTCACTTGATTAAAAAAACACTTAAAAGCCTGTATGTTAGACTTATAAGTGTTCTGTTTTATGATGCCCAATGAATAATATTTTTTAAGAAAAATTCTTAAACCCTTGGTAAATCATTATCATCTTTTAAAGGCAAGTAGGATTTGCCCATTAAATATTTATCTATATGATGAGCTGCTTGCCTTCCTTCAGAAATTGCCCAAACAATTAATGACTGACCACGACGAATATCTCCGGCTGCAAAAATTCCTGAAATATTTGTCTTATAATTTTTTACAGAAGCTTCAATATTCGATCTAAAATCAGTTTTTAAACCAAAGGCTTCAGGCAATGTTTTCTCAGCTCCTGTAAATCCAAGTGCCAAAAATACCAAGTCGCAATCCCAATGTTTTTCTGTGTTAGGAATTTCTCTTAATTGAGGACGTTCGCCTTCTTTGAAAATCCATTCAACCTCTACGGTTTTCAGGCCTGTTAAGTTGCCTTTAGCATCACCAATAAATTCCTTGGTAGAAATACTAAAAAATCGCTCTACACCTTCCTGATGTGAGGAACTTGTTCGCAATTTCATGGGCCAATAAGGCCAAGGCTGATGAGCAGGTCGACCTATTGTTGGTTTGCTTAAAATTTCAAAATTTACAACCGATTTTGCTCCATGTCTGTTGCTGGTTCCTATACAATCTGAACCTGTATCTCCTCCACCAATAACAATGACATTTTTTCCTTTCGCATGAATTTCTTCTTGGAATCCTGAAATCCCATCTACTCTTTCATTGTTCTGCTTTAAGAAGTCCATGGCTTGATATACACCTTTTAAATCTGAACCTTCAATTGGAATACTTCTTCTTTCGGTTGCTCCACCACATAATAGAACAGCATCAAATTCTTTCTTTAAATCATCGGCTTTTATGTTTTTACCAACGTGAGCTTCTGTTTTAAATATTATGCCTTCTTCTTCTAAAATTGCAACTCGTCTATCGATGATATTTTTTTCCAACTTAAAATCTGGAATGCCATATCGCAATAACCCTCCAACTTTCTTATCTCGTTCAAAAACAGTTACTAAATGTCCAGCTCTATTCAATTGCTGAGCAGCAGCTAATCCTGAAGGTCCGGAGCCAATAACAGCCACTTTTTTTCCTGTCCTTGTTTCTGGCGGTTTTGCATAAATCCAACCTTCTTTGAAGCCAGTTTCAACAATATTTTTTTCAATATTTTCAATGGTTACCGGGTCTTCATTGATACCTAATACACACGCTTCTTCACAAGGTGCTGGACACAATCGACCTGTAAATTCCGGAAAGTTATTAGTTGAATGCAATATTCTGCCAGCATCTCTCCATCTTTTGTTATAGACCTTATCATTGAAATCTGGAATTAAATTTCCTAGAGGACATCCACTATGACAAAATGGAATTCCACAATCCATACAACGAGCACCTTGATTGCTCAACACTTCTTCCTTCATAGGAAGAGTAAATTCCTTATAATCCTTTAATCTCTTTTCTACTGATTCGTATTTTTCAACCTCTCTCTTAAATTCCAAAAATCCTGTTATCTTTCCCATCGCTTTATAATTTAATAAGGTTTTCTTTTTCTAATCTGATCAGTGCTTGCCTATATTCTTCTGGCAAAACTTTTATGAATTTTGGTAATTCTTGTTCCCAGTTTTCTAAAATTCTTTGGGCTAAAGGACTTAAAGTCGCATTATAATGATTCTCAATCAACTGTTTTAATTCATTTACATCTTCACTTTCTGTAACTGGATCCAGATTTAATCCTTCCGAATTACATCTTCTTTTGAAAGTGTTTTGATCATCATAAACGAATGCAATTCCACCACTCATACCAGCTCCGAAGTTTCTTCCCACTTCACCTAAAATAACAGCAATTCCACCAGTCATATATTCACAACCATGGTCTCCAATGCCTTCTACAACTGCTTTCGCTCCTGAATTTCTAACACAGAAACGTTCTCCTGCTTTTCCGTTAAAATAGGCTTCTCCAGCTGTTGCACCATATAAAGCAACATTACCAATAATAATATTATCTTCAGGAACAATAGTCGCTTCTTCAGGAACTTTTACAATTAGTTTTGCTCCAGACAGCCCTTTTCCTATATAATCGTTTGTATTGCCACTAACCACCAAGGTTAATCCTTTAGTTGCAAATGCACCGAAACTCTGACCTGCAGAACCAGTGAAATTCACTTTTAATGTATTCTCTGGTAATCCTTGAGCTCCATAAATTTTGGAAATCTCATTACTTAAAATGGCTCCGAAAGCTCTGTCCTCATTAGTGATATTAAAATCTAAAGTTATTTTTTCCTTTCTGAAAATCGCAGGATGTGCTTGAGTAACTACTTCAAAATCCAAAGCCTTTTCAAGGTCATGGTCTTGGGTTTCTGTATTGTATAATTTTACATTTTCCGAAACTGGAACTCTATGTAATATTGGAGATAAATCAATTCCGAATGCTTTATATTGGTCAATTGTTTTAGTCCTATTCAATTTCTGAACCTGACCAACCATTTCATCAACTGTTCTAAATCCTAATTGAGCCATAATCTCTCTCAATTCCTGCGCGACGAAATACATATAGTTAACGACATGTTCAGGCTTCCCTTTGAATTTTTTGCGCAATTCCGGATTTTGAGTTGCAATCCCGACTGGACACGTATTTAAATGGCACACTCGCATCATGATGCAACCTGATGCCACTAAAGGCGCAGTTGCAAAACCGAATTCTTCGGCCCCTAATAAACAAGCAATGGCTACATCACGCCCAGTTTTTAACTGTCCATCACATTCCAAAACAACTCTGTTTCTTAAATTATTCATAACTAGAGTTTGTTGCGCTTCGGCTAATCCTAACTCCCAAGGTAGTCCAGCATGCTTTAGTGATGTTAAAGGTGATGCCCCTGTACCTCCATCATGACCAGAAATTAATATCACATCTGCTTTCGCTTTAGCTACTCCAGCAGCTACAGTACCTACACCAACTTCTGATACTAGTTTTACATTTATTCTTGCTTTTCTATTAGCTGATTTTAAATCGTAAATTAATTGCGATAAGTCTTCAATAGAATATATATCATGATGCGGTGGGGGCGAAATCAATCCTACATAGGGTGTCGAATTCCTTGTTTTCGCAATTTCAGGGTTCACTTTTGGTCCGGGCAACTGCCCTCCTTCACCCGGTTTTGCTCCTTGAGCCATTTTAATTTGAATCTCGGAAGCACTAGTCAAATAATTTGACGTCACTCCAAATCTACCTGAGGCTACTTGCTTAATTGAACTATTCTTCCAGTCACCATTGGCATCTTTGTAGAACCGATCTTCATTTTCTCCTCCTTCACCAGAGTTGCTTTTACCACCAATTCTGTTCATTGCAATTGCCAAATTCTCATGGGCTTCCTTACTAATTGAACCATAAGACATAGCTCCTGTTTTAAAACGCTTCACAATATCTGTCCAAGGTTCTACCTGGCTTAGAGGAATTGGATCATAATTATCAAATTCGAACAAGCCTCTTATTGTCATTAACTGTTCGGATTGATCATTCACCAATTTTGAGTATTCCTTGTAAGTATCAGGCTTATTATTTCTAACGGATTCCTGTAATTTTGCAATGGTCAAAGGATTGAATAAGTGATATTCTCCATTTCTTCTCCATCTGTACTGACCACCAATTTCGAGCTCCATATCACCTGCAATCTTTTTCTTTTTATAAGCTTTTGAGTAACGTTTATGGATTTCTTTTTCAATTTCATGTAAACCGATTCCTTGAATACGTGTTGCTGTATTTGGGAAGTATTTATCCACCACATTGGTATTTATTCCTATACATTCAAACAATTGAGATCCTCTATAAGAATTCATTGTAGAAATTCCAATTTTGTTCATGACCTTAAGAATACCTTTTCCAACAGCTTTATTGTAATTTCTAACAGCCAAATCTGATGTTTCAATATCTATCTCTCCTCTTTTGAATCTTTTTTCAATAATCTCATTCACCATATAAGGATTGATAGCGCTTGCTCCATATCCAAATAATAATGCAAAATGATGTACTTCCCTTGGTTCTGCAGATTCTAAAATGAAGCTAATTTTAGAACGCTGCCCTAAATTTTGTAAACCACTATTAACATAAGAACAAGCTAATAAAGAGGGAATAGGCGCATTTTTATCATCTACATTTCTATCAGACAAAATAATAATGTTAGCACCATCATCTATAGCTTCAGATACTGATTTCAGCATTTTCTTTAAAGACCTTTCCAAGCCATTATGACCTTCATCAATATTATACAACATTGATATAGTTTCGGCTTTAAAACCAGGTGCATTATGACTTCTAATTTTAGCCAAATCAATTTTGGAAATAACCGGATTTTTGATTTTTAATTTTTTACAATGTTCTGGCTCAATCTCAAAAATATTAGAGTCTTTTCCAAGCGTTAAACTGATGTCTGTTATCAATTCTTCACGAATACCATCTAAGGGTGGATTGGTTACTTGTGCGAACAGTTGTTTAAAGTAATTAAACAAGAGTTGCGGACGCTCTGATAGGACAGCTATAGGCGTATCATTTCCCATTGAACCAATTGGTTCTTTCCCAATTTTGGACATTGGTAAAATAATGGTGTTGATATCTTCTTTTGTATACCCAAATATGGTCTGTCTTTTATTTAAAGCTTCTTCGTCATAATTAGGTGGAAGCTCGTTGTAAGGTACATCTGCTAAATAAACCAATTTTTCGTCAAGCCATTTTTTATATGGATGCCTTGATGCTATTTCTTCCTTTATTTCTTCATCATTGACAATTCTACCTTCATTCATATCGACTAAAAACATCTTTCCAGGTTCCAGTCTTCCATGATGTTGAATGTTGTCGGGTTTAATATCGATTACACCTGTTTCAGAAGACATGATCACATAGCCGCTTTTAGTAACAGTATATCGCGAAGGACGTAATCCATTTCTATCTAATACAGCTCCAATATAATTTCCATCTGTAAATGGTATCGATGCAGGACCATCCCAAGGTTCCATCACACAAGAATTATATTCGTAAAATGCCTTTTTAGCTTCTGACATTTCTGTGTTCTTTTCCCAAGCTTCAGGAACGAGCATCATCATGACTTCAGGAAGTGAGCGACCAGTCATTAAAAGTAGCTCAACTACCATATCCATAGATGCAGAATCTGATTTACCTTTTAATACAACCGGTAGAATTTTTTTAATTTCGTCACCAAACCAATCACTTTTCATTAGTGCTTCACGAGAGGTCATTCGCGTTAAATTACCTCTCAAGGTGTTGATCTCTCCATTATGACACATATATCTGAAGGGTTGCGCCAAATCCCAGGTTGGAAACGTATTGGTAGAAAACCTCTGGTGCACTAAAGCTAATCGAGTGACCAAAGTTGGATCAGTCAGATCCTTATAGAATAATTTGATATCCTCAGGGATTAGCAGCCCTTTAAATATGATAGTTTTAGTTGATAAACTAGGTAAATAAAAGAATGTACTTTCAGATAATTTGGAGTTATAAATTTCATGCTCTGCTTTTTTTCGTGCTATGAACAACTTAATATTAAAATGGAAATCATCTTGATCATCATTTGACTTCCCAATAAAAACCTGCTTCACAAAGGGTTGTGTAGAAGCAGCTATTTCACCTAAAACTGACTTATCAACTGGAACATTTCTCCATCCTAAAACTTTTAAGCCTTGTTCTTTTGCATGCTTTTCCAAGACACCAATGCAATAGGTTTGCTGGTTTTCTTTTTTTGGTAAAAAAACATTACTTACGGCATATTCACCAAACTTTGGTAATTCGAAATCACAATTCTTTACAAAAAATTCATTTGGTATATCAATTAAAATACCTGCTCCATCCCCTGTTTTTCCATCTGCGCTTACTGCACCTCTGTGTTCTAATTTTTCTAGAATCTCAAGAGCTTTATGAATTATATCGTTGGACTTTTTTCCCTTAAGACTACAAATAAAACCAGCACCGCAGTTATCATGTTCAAATTCCGGCAAATACATTCCTTGTTTCCTCAGCATAGTCATTTTATTAATGGTTAATTAATTAGTTAGTAAAAACGAATATAAACGTTATCATTTCATTTGTCAAAATGCCTGATGCATTATTACGAGTTTAATAGTAATGAGGCAATTAAATTATAATCTAACAAATAATAAACTCTAAAATTAGGAATTATCAAAAGATATAATTTGTAAATATTCTTTGAATTGTATCATTCTCTGAATCAGAAATTTAAGAAAACGTTTTAGTAATTGTCAGAAGATTCTGAAAATTAAAAATCCCAATAGAAAAGTAGTTTTTAATATTATATTATTTATCAAAAAAATAGTATTATTTATATTTTACCCCTAATTTTTTAGGGTTCAAATTCATAATTTGATAATTATTAGATTTTTTACCCTATTTTTTTAGGTGTTATAAATTCTTTTTATAAGATTTGCCACTTCAAATTCTAATAAACTAAAAATTATGAAAAAAATTATTTTAGCATTTCTATTAATCAGTAGTATTAATGTTATTGCACAAGAAGAAGAATCAAAAAAGAAATTATCAATTAGTGGTAGTGTAGACGCGTACTATCAAACTTATTTAACAGCTCCAGACAATCAATCACCTGCTTTTGGAACTGCATTTGCAGATCAAGCTGGTTTTGCAATTGGTATGGCAAACGTTATTGCCAGCTACGAAAGTGGTAAGGTAGGTGCAGTTCTTGATTTAGTTACTGGTCCAAGAGGTGCTGGTGCTACTTTTAATTCTGATATCATTGATGGTATAGTAAATCAAGCATATGTGTATTGGAATGTGTCAGAAGGTACGACATTAACTTTTGGTAGATGGAATACTTTTTTGGGATATGAAGTTATTGCTCCTGCAGCAAACTTTAACTACAGTTGCTCTTATTTATTCTCAAGTGGTCCATTTTCTCATGTAGGTTTAAAAGCAGATTTTGCTTTATCTGACGATGTAAGCTTAATGTTAGCTATTACCAACCCTTGGGATACCAACAATATTTCAACGACTGGGGAATATGCTCTAGGAGCTCAATTAGGATACTCTGGTCAATACTTAAACCTATACTATGACAGCGGTAATAATGGTGGTTTAGGTTTTGAAATTGATTACACAGGAGGATTTGATCTATCAGATGATTTCTTCTTAGGTATCAATGCCGCTTATAATGATAATGATGGTTCAGGTTTCTACGGTGCAGCACTTTATCCACAATTAGCTGCATCTGATAGCTTCTCATTAGGTTTAAGAGGAGAGATGTTTGGATTCCATGGAGATGGAGACGATTTGCCAAATGTTTTAGGTCTTACTTTAACAGGAAGTTTAGTTGTTGAAGACAACTTAATTATCAAACCAGAGATTAGATTAGACTCTTGGAGTAACAGTATGCCATATTTTGACAATGATGGGGCACCTTCAGACAATTTGGCTGCGGCTACAATAGCTGCAATAGTATCATTCTAATATAAATATTATTCTAACTAAATAAATACATTATGAAAAAAATTGAAGCAATTATTAGAAAATCCAAGTATGGTGCTGTAAAAGAAGCATTACATGCAGAAGATGTTATTTTCTTTACTTATTGGGATGTAACCGGAGTTGGTCATGAAAAAGAAGGTCATGTTTACAGAGGTGTCTCGTATAGTACCAGTGATATTCAAAGACGTTTTTTATCTATTGTAGTCAATGATGATTATGAAGCACCAACCGTTAAAGCAATTCTAAAAGCTGCTGCCACAGGTGATGTTGGTGATGGAAAGATCTTTGTATCAGACATCATAGAAAGTTATAGGATAAGAACTGGAGAAAAAGGTAGTAAAACATTAAAATAAACTAAAAATTATGGAATTATTAACTACAAACAACGTATGGATGATGATCTGTACGGCGCTCGTTTTCTTTATGCACTTAGGTTTTGCATTTTTAGAAATTGGGTTGACCAGACAAAAAAATACAATAAACATATTATTTAAGAATATATTTATTATCACCGTTGGACTATTACTTTATGCTTTAGTGGGCTTTAACTTAATGTATCCTGGCTTTGCAGAAGGATCATCGGGACTCTTCGGATTCGCAGGATTCGGATTGGAATCGCCTCTAACTGCTGAAGGTGCATTAGATCTAACTTATAACGAAGGCTACACATATTGGACAGATTTCTTATTCCAAGGAATGTTTGCTGCCACGGCCGCTACAATTGTTTCTGGAGCAGTTGCGGAGCGTATTAAAATTGTTCCTTTTATGCTATTTGTAATCGTATATGTTGGAATAATCTATCCTATAGCAGGGTCATGGAAATGGGGAGGTGGCTTCCTTGATATGAGAGAAACTCCTTTTTATGATTTCGCTGGATCAACTTTAGTTCACTCTGTTGGTGGATGGGCAGCTTTAGTAGCTGTTTACCTTCTAGGATCCAGAATTGGCAAATATAAAGACGGGCAAATTAAAGCAATACCTGGCCACAATATACCAATTGCAACAGCTGGTGTATTAATACTTTGGTTAGGTTGGTTTGGATTTAATGGTGGTTCTGTATTATCTGCGGATCCGGGATTGACATCCTTAACTTTAGTCACAACATGTTTAGCTGCTGCGGCTGGTGGCGTAGTTTCCTTCATAGTATCAACCGCAATGTTTAAAAACTTAGACCTAACCATGTTTTTGAATGGTATATTAGGCGGTCTAGTAGGAATTACAGCAGGAGCTGACCAGATGAGTCCAACCGATGCCATTATAATTGGTGGTATTGCAGGCGCTATAATTGTATTTGCAGTATCATTAATAGACAGAATACGATTAGATGATCCTGTTGGTGCAATTGCTGTTCACTTGATCTGCGGTATATGGGGGACTTTAGCAGTAGGTCTTTTTGGAGAATTGGCCGGTGGTGCGCAATTTGTAAGCCAATTAGTTGGTGTACTTTCATATGCTGCTATATGCATCGTGTCGTCCTTTATAATACTATTAATACTCAAGAAAACTGTCGGAATTCGAGTTTCTGAAAAAGAAGAAATCGAAGGTCTTGACGGATACGAACATGGTATGAGTGCTTATTCTGACTTTAGAATGAACGAACATTAGTATAGTTATTTTTTAGTTAGTTTTGAACCATCTGGGGACTCTGATGTCCTTGGGTGGTTTTTGTTTTATAATAAACTTAAAACTCTGTTTTTTAATTATATTTTTATATGTAATTTTGTGGCCATAACAAGAGGAAAGATTTGACTGATTGCAACCTCAATAAAAAATGCTAAAGGCAGTACTTTAACTTCCTGCAGCAAGCAATCATCAAATCTTTATTAAAATTTAATTCATGGCGTATTTATTTACATCAGAGAGTGTTTCTGAAGGACATCCTGATAAAGTTGCAGACCAGATCAGTGATGCATTAATTGATAATTTTCTGGCATTTGATCCCAATTCTAAAGTTGCTTGCGAAACTTTGGTAACTACCGGACAAGTTATTTTAGCAGGAGAGGTTAAATCCCATACCTATTTGGATGTGCAAAAAATAGCCCGTGATACCATTAATAAAATTGGATACACCAAAGGTGAGTATATGTTTGATGGTAATTCCTGTGGAGTGCTTTCAGCCATACATGAGCAATCAGAAG
>JABDOZ010000086.1 GCA_013043005.1 Flavobacteriaceae bacterium
AAATTAGCATCAGGAATCGCAGTAGTTTGAGCATGTAATAATATGCTTATCAGTATAGAAAATGCGAATACTAGTAGTTTTGTTTTCATTTTTATGAATTTAGAATTAATAAATGTTTAAATAATAATTGGTCACCAATTAAGTAATAAAGACTTCTTTTTGGATAAAGTCCTGAACAGTCAACATTAAAAGGCTAAAAATTTATTTTAGTTTAAAAGAGGGGTATAAATTTCCATAGGCATTTAGATTTAAAAATTAATAGGTTGTTATCAATTTGAAAATCTACTTTTGTGAAGATCATCTTAAAGTTAATGAATTTGGGAGCTTTTTTCAAGAAACCTCATGAATAAATTACTGCCCATCAAAACATTGAGTTAATATAAAAACAAAAATCCCAGACATTTATCTGGGATTATTATTATCGATTACTTGTTACCATTTTCTTTTTAGGATGCACCAATGTCATTTCATCAATTAAATGAGTAGCTCCTGCATATTTATCAACTATAAATAAGACATAGCGCATATCGACCATGATGTTTCTGCAAATGTCTGCATCATAGTTGTAATCGCTCATGGTGCCTTCCCAAACCCTGTCAAAATTCAATCCAATTAGATTTCCATGGGCATCAATGGCCGGACTCCCAGAGTTTCCTCCAGTGGTATGGTTGGTTCCTAAAAAGCAAACAGGCATTTTACCATTAGAATCTGCATACTGACCATAATCCTTTGTACTGTATAGATCCTGTAATTTTTGAGGTACATCAAATTCATAATCTCCCGGAATATATTTTTCCATTATACCGTCTAAATAACTTACGTGTTTATAATAAACAGCATCCCTTGGTGAATAACCCTTGACCTGACCATAAGTTACTCGTAATGTGCTGTTAGCATCTGGGTAATAGCGCTGTTGAGGAAGCGCTTCCATCTGCGCTTTCATATATGTTTTTAAAAGCGCATTGATTTGGCTGTTGACACGCTGAAAATCCGGCTCTATTTTGGTGTAAAACTCCTCAATAAACGGTTTTGCATATTGATAGGCCGCATCTTCATTTAACTTTTTAATGACCTCTTCAGAATTTCCTTCTAATTGTTTCAGCGCATCGTTCAGATTCGTAAAACTTGTTTTGTCATAAATAGTGGCATCTACATTGCCGGTGTAGAAAGGCATGATGTTTTCAAAAACACCTCTATCCACATTGAGGTCATAATTTTTAAATGATCCTTTTAGTCTATTGATGATCGATGTTCTTACTCTGTCAAATATTTCTTCTCCTCTTACAGCCGATTGTTCCAATTGAGTTAATCTAAACATACCTTGCAACAGTTCATTATTCCTTGTAAACACTTCCCTAAAATTGTTTCGCTTAATATTTACAGGTTCAAATTCTTTATAAAGCCTGTCGAATTCAGAAAGTAGATTTCCATATTTAGTTTCTAAGCCTTTAGCCTTTAACTGCTTCATGAATTCTGCTTCAAATTGTTTCTTTTTGGCAATCGCATTGCTTTTTTCAATACCCAGGTTCTCACCAATCCACTTCTTCCAATAATTAGCAATACGAGCCTGTTTAGAGGCATATTTAATTCGTACCTCATCACTGGCTTTCATTTTTTCGTCCATCACTTTTAAGGCTGCCTCACGAATGGCAATGTTTGATGGATTTACCTTTTGCGTGATTTGTTCTATAGCCACTGCAGGTAAATATTCATTGGTTCTTCCCGGAAAACCAAATACCATGGTGAAATCTCCTTCTTCAACTCCATCCAGTGAAACCGGTAAGTAGTGTTTTGGTGTATATGGCACGTTGTCTTCTGAATAGTCTGCAGGCTTATTATTGGCATCAGCATAAATTCTGAATAATGAGAAATCACCTGTATGTCGTGGGAACACCCAGTTATCTGTATCACTTCCAAACTTACCGATACCTACCGGAGGCGCACCAACTAATCGAATATCATTATATCGTTCTGTGACAAACAAAAAGTACTGATTGCCTTTATAGAAAGCCTTTATCTTGGTGTCTTGCCAGTCTTCTTTTAGTGCTCCTTTTTGTACTGCATTACTGTTACTGTTAATTACTGCCTGTTTTTCTCTTTCAGTCATTTCATTTGTAACATTTGCCAGTATTTGATCTGTTACGTCTTCAATTCTAACAATAAATTCAACAAACAAGCCTTTGTTGGGCAGTTCTTCCCCCATGGACATGGCCCAGAAGCCATTTTTTATATAATCATTCTCAAGAGATGAGTGTGATTGAATTTGACTAAATCCACAGTGATGGTTTGTCAGGATTAGCCCTTTGGATGATATAACCTCACTTGTACAACCGCCATTAAAATGCCCAATGGCGTCTTTTAAACTAGAGTTGTTGACATCATAAATATCCTGAGCAGATAATTTACTTCCCAAGGCATACATGTCCTGTTCATTCATACCCTCTAATAAGGACGGTATCCACATGCCGCCCTGCATGCTTTTTATGTCTACTTTAGGAGTTCCTGGAGACATAGACACGGTTTCAACTGTTTTACATGAAATTAAAAATACGGACAGAAATAATAAGTAATATTTGAAGTTTTTCATTTGAGAATATTTTGAATATCAAAGATAGAAAACACGCCTTTAAATAGTAATTATTTTGTTACTTTATGATATAATTAATTATTCGGAATGACACACGAATCAAAGCTTCCAAACATAGAAACCACCATTTTTGCGGTTATGAGCGGATTGGCAAATAAATATGGCGCCTTGAACCTCTCTCAGGGCTATCCAAACTTTAAAGGTGACCAAAAGCTTTATGATCTGGTAAATGCCGCCATGAACTCTGGTTATAACCAATATGCTCATATGTATGGGAGTCAGGATTTACGATTGGCAATAAAAAATAAGGTCGAGTTGCTTTACAAAACAACCTATGATCCGGAAACTGAAATAACGGTAACAGTTGGAGCTACTCAAGCTATTTATACAACTATTTCAACATTTATTAAAAAGGGTGATGAGGTTATTGTTTTTCGTCCTGCTTATGACAGCTACATTCCGTCTATTCAAATCAATAGAGGTATTCCAGTTTCCATACAATTATTGAAGCCTGATTTTAGGATTGATTGGGAAGATGTGAAGCAAAAAATAAATTCCAAGACCAAAATGATCATCATAAACTCACCACATAACCCAAGCGGGACTATGTTGACTAAAGATGATATGTTGAAATTACAGGAATTGACTAAAAACACTAACATTGTTGTGTTGAGTGATGAAGTGTATGAACATCTTGTTTTTGACAATGAACAACACTTAAGTGCCTGCATGTTTCCTGATCTAAAATCAAGAAGTTTTGTTATATCCTCACTGGGTAAAACCTTTCATAATACCGGATGGAAAATCGGGTATTGCTGTGCGCCAAAGCACTTGATGGATGAGTTTATTAAGTTACATCAATTTACAGTTTTTAGTGTAAACCATCCAACCCAAAAAGGAATAGCCGATTATATGCAGGAACCTGAACATTATTTGGAAATACCTCAGTTCTTCCAAAGGAAAAGAGATTTGTTTTTAGATGCTATGAAAAATTCACGCTTTAAATTTACCCCTTCAAAAGGCACCTATTTTCAGTTATTGGATTATTCAGAAATTACAGATGAAAATGATTTTGAATTTGCTAAACGATTGATTGTAGAACACGGTGTTGCATCGATTCCTACATCAGTCTTTAATAAAAATAAATTAGACCAGAAAGTTCTTAGATTCTGTTTTGCTAAAACAGATGAAACCTTAATAGAAGCAACAAAAATATTAACTAAATTATAATTGTCAGTTCGAGTGTTGTCATAAAAAGAAAATGTATCGAGAACTTTTTGTAAATAAAATTCAATTCTCGATAAAAATTTCATTCGCTTTCGCTCATAAAATTCACTCGAATTGACGAATTTTATAACTACCATGCAAAACAAATTTAAAGTAGCGCTCATACAATCTCAAATAGTATGGGAAAACGCAGAACAAAATAGAATTAAATTCAAGGCCAAGATCAATGCGATAAAAGAGAATGTTGATCTGGTTATTTTACCTGAATTGTTCTCTACAGGATTTTCAATGAATCCAGAACCAATAGCCGAAAGCATGGAAGGTGAGACGATTAAATGGATGAAAAGATTGGCGTCCGAAAAGCAATCTGCCATAACTGGAAGTATCGTCATAAAAGATGACAATAATTATTATAACCGGTTACTTTTTGTTCACCCTTCTGGTGAAATCAATATCTATGATAAGAAGCATACATTTACATTTGCCGGAGAAGACAAAGCTTTCGCCTCAGGCAACAAAAAGCTGATCGTTATCTACAAGGGCTGGAAAATATGTCCTCTAGTTTGTTATGATCTGCGATTTCCTGTTTGGTCAAGGAATCTGGAGGATTATGATGTTTTGCTATATACTGCAAATTGGCCAACCCCAAGAATGGTTGCATGGAATACCTTATTAAAGGCGCGTGCTATAGAAAATATGTCCTATTGTATAGGCGTCAACAGAGTTGGATCGGACAATTTAGGCAATGAGTTTTCCGGCTATTCCGGAGCTTATGATGTTATGGGAGAAAAGATCTCAACTATTCAACCAAATAAAGAGCAAACAGAAGTCGTCGTTTTAGACAAAAACCACATTAAATCTAACAGAGAAAAATTTCAGTTCCTAAATGACAGAGATTCGTTTACTCTAAAGTAAATGTCTGCACTAAATCCCAGCCAGCTCTAACATCCAGCAGTTCAGGGAAATAACTGATTCGCTCAGGTTGACGATGCTCTAAAAAACTTCCGGAGTCCCATTTTTGGTTCCCATTGGCATCAAAAACAACCCGAATGTAATACTTCTTTGGGTCTAAAAATCTAAAGTCCAAAGGTTCTGGTTCTGTTGAAAATTTTTCCGCTTTTACTTCACCTTGTTCATCTGTTAATTGAACAATTACAGGATATTTAGCATTTTGAAGTGTAACCCTTACATTTCCATAATCTGAAAACTGTTTTGTTCTTAAAGCAAAATCTATGGTGTCATTCACATTTTCGTACATATCTGTAAGAGCCCCTGGAAGCAGCTGGAGTAGATATTTTTGACTTTCTTTTATGTCAAAATCAAGAATATATTTATTGTTAATGGTATCAAGAACATATGTATAATCAACAAGCAACGTATCCTTGTCAATAAAAATGATTTGAGATTTATCCAATTTTTCAAAAGGTGTTGTTCCAGCAATTTCTATAAAATCTTCGAATTTAATGGTTCCTCTCGGATCAAGGCTAGTTACCAGTGTGTCCTTAAGCATATCTCTCATTTTAACAACCAGCGAATCTCTTCTGTAATTAAATTCTTTGTTAGATATGTTGAATAGTAATGAGTCTCTGTCAAATTTTGGAGTATGCCAATAGTATAGCGTATCTGCTTCCTTATCTTTTGTAATACGGTATTTGTAATTTTCTGGCACCGTATCCAATAATTCAATTTCCATATTCTTAGAATCGCCTTCAAAACCAAATGCGATTTTGCTGCCAGAAACCTGGGATCCTCGCAGTACTTTAAAATCTACTTCCTCCTTAAAAAGTGAAAGATCATATAGCGTATCAGTCGGAACTGTTATTGTTCCTTCCAGAAATCCAATTTTATCTGATTTTTGCTGAAAGGTATTGTTTTGATTTTCGTCTTTGAGCGCAATCAATTTGTATGTGCCCTCTTTTACGTTTTCAATGGTAAACGTTGAAACGCTATCCAGCGTATTGGTTATATATTTTGGATTTTTCTTATAAATAATGGAATCTGTATACGTTGAATCCATTTCATATAACATAACAGAAACATATTCTTCCGGTTTTAGTTTTTCTGCATCTAAAATATTTCCTTTTACTGTTAATGAATCAATATAATCTCCTGTTGAGAATACGTATCTAAAAAATGGATACGGATTTCCTTCATTATTATCGACCACACTTTGTCCAAAATTAAAGGCGTAAGTCGTATTGGGCTGCAAGGTGTCAAATATTTTAATGGTTATATATTTGCTGGCAGTTCCCAGGGGAAGAACTTCCGGCTGAGTTTCCATTGGAGGTGAAATAATAAGTTGTTTTTGAATATTTTGAAGCTTTACATATTCGTCAAAATATATTCTTATTTCTTCACTGGAAAAGTTAGTAGCATAATTTTCTGGTGATGCTTTTAATACCTTTGGTGGTTCTGAATCCTTCTCTCCTCCTTGTGGTCTTCCTCTATTTGCACAATTGATTAAAAAAACAAATGCAATCAACAAAGAAATAACATTTAAAAGCTTAGTACGCATTCTAAAATTAATATTTTGACAAACCTACATATTTTTTTTTGTTTTAAATTTTCATAAATCACAAAAAATAATTTTAGGTTACCTCTGAATAAATTATAAAGCAAAAACTATCTGAGAAAATTAACGACTAATTTTATTTCTAACGAAAAACTTATTCTACCATTGCCATAGTTGCAATGCTTATTTTAACGTTTTTGGCTTGTAACAACTGATTCGCACAAGCTTCTATGGTGGCACCTGTTGTAATGATATCATCTACCAATAAGATATGCTTATTGTGAATTAGTTCTAAATTCTGAGTAGCAAAAATCTCCTTGCTAGTGTTCCAACGAGATAACCTGGATTTGTTCACTTGTGATGTGGTGTCGTTCACTTTGATCAGTACAGATTCTGTCGGCTTAATATTCAAACTCTTTGCAATCTCTTCAGAAAATAAAGCGACTTGATTATAGCCTCTTTTCCTCAGTTTTCTCTTATGCAAAGGCACAGGAATAACAAGATCGATATCTCTATAGTCGTACAAATTCTTTAATTCTTCTCCTAACCATGCGCCTAGAAATGTGCCTATTTCCTCATGTCCTTTATACTTTAAATTATGCATAAGGTGTTGTACAATTCCCTTTTTTTGAAATCTCAATAATGCCGTAGCATTTTCTAGTTTTACTCTGCCATAAAAGACTTTTTTAACTTGATCTGATTTCTCTAAATGATAATTTGTAACAGGCAGATTATGCCTGCAATTTGTACAAACATAAATCTCATTATCTGCCAATCCATTATTGCACGATAAACAGACTTTTGGAAAAAATATGTTGACGAGATTTTGAAACATTCAATTGGAATAAAAATTCAAATTAATAAAAATTAAGATAGATAATATAAAAAAATAACGTTCGTTATGAACGGTTTTATATTTTTGCAGCATGGCAAATCAAAATGATAAATTCAAAAAGGTAATTTCTCATGCAAAGGAGTATGGTTACATCTTTCAGAGTAGTGAAATATATGATGGTTTAAGTGCTGTTTACGATTATGGACAGAATGGGGTTGAGCTTAAAAACAACATTCGTGATTATTGGTGGAAAGCCATGGTCCAGATGCACGATAATATTGTTGGACTGGATGCTGCTATATTTATGCATCCAACCACCTGGAAAGCTTCTGGGCACGTTGATGCCTTTAATGATCCCTTGATAGACAATAAAGATTCTAAAAAACGCTACAGAGCAGATGTTTTGGTGGAGGATTATGTTGGTAAACTGGATGCAAAAATTGAAAAGGAAGTCAAAAAAGCTGCCAAACGTTTTGGAGATGCTTTTGACAAAGAGCAATATTTAGCTACTAACCCAAGAGTTGTTCAATACAAGGAAAAAGGTGATGCTATTTTGAAGCGTATGGGTAAATCTTTGGAAAATGAAGATCTGGCAGATGTAAAAGCGTTGATCGAAGAACTGGAGATTGCCTGTCCTTTGTCTGGAAGCAGAAATTGGACCGATGTCAAGCAATTCAATCTCATGTTTGGCACTAAATTGGGTGCTTCTGCTGATTCTGCTATGGATCTGTATTTACGTCCGGAAACGGCTCAGGGAATTTTCGTGAACTTCTTGAATGTTCAGAAAACGGGTCGCATGAAGATTCCGTTTGGTATTGCACAAACAGGAAAAGCCTTTAGAAATGAAATTGTAGCCAGGCAATTCATTTTCAGGATGCGTGAATTCGAGCAGATGGAAATGCAGTTTTTTATAAAGCCGGGATCTCAAAAAAAATGGTATGACTACTGGAAAGAACACCGTTTAAAATGGCATTTGTCATTAGGAATGGGGGAAGATAATTACCGTTTTCATGATCATGAGAAACTAGCACATTATGCCGATGCGGCTGCAGATATTGAATTTAGATTCCCATTTGGATTCAAAGAATTGGAAGGCATTCATTCCAGAACAGATTTTGATCTCAGTCAGCATGAAAAATATTCCAGTAAAAAACTGCAGTATTTTGATCATGAAGAAAATAAGAGTTACGTACCGTATGTTTTGGAAACATCCATTGGATTAGACAGAATGTTCTTATCTGTGTTCTCTAATTCTTTGGTTGATGAAACTCTGGAAGACGGCAGTTCGCGTGTTGTTTTAAGATTGCCGGCCGTTCTGGCACCTTACAAGGCAGCCGTATTACCATTGGTAAAAAAGGATGGTTTGCCTGAAATTGCCCGAAAGATCGTTGAGGACTTGAAATGGGATTTCAACGTCATGTATGATGAAAAAGATGCTGTAGGTAGACGATACCGACGACAAGATGCTGCTGGAACACCTTATTGTATAACGGTTGATCATGATACTTTAGAAGATAACACAGTCACCATTCGTCATCGTGATACCATGGAACAACAACGCGTTAAGATCACGGAATTGAAAGACATTATTAAAAAGGAAGTAGATGTAAAATCCTGGTTGATGAGGATGTAATATTCCTGCGAAAGCTGGAATCTCATAAATTAAAATCGGTATCCAAAAATAATTCCAAATCGCCCTTCAATATTTTCAAGATAATCAGTGTCAAAACTTCCAAGATTTCTTGCAATCTCTCCTGTCGCCGATAATGTAAACTTGTTATTAAAGGCCCATTTATGTCCTAATCCGAACCCGGCTGAAAATCCTGCTACATCATATTTAAACTCTTCTTCAACATAAATATCGTTTTCGAAATCATAATACCCATATTCATCTACAACAACTTCTCCTGTTCTTGCTTTCAACTGTGGATAAAAGAAAAATCCTTCGTGGTCTTTATCTTTTGAAAAATAAATCAGATAAGCAGCCTTTAAACTAATGGCATTACTACTTTTTAAATAACCGGCATCATAATAACCATAAGTATCAAAAAAAGTTACGCCGATAAATAACGACTGGTTTTTCTCAAATAAGCGTTCGTAGTTTAAATTTAAGGATCCGGCTACTACAAGATCAAAAAGGTTTGATGAAATTTCATGTTCTTTTGGAAGATCTTCATCGGACTCTTGAGAGAAAGATGCAAATGATGTTAAGAGCATTACTGCAATAAAGATTTTTTTCATAATATGGAGTTAATAGATTATTTTGTTATCGCTTCAAGAACAATAACAAAAAGATGCCAAATATAGAAAAAGGTTGCGTAAGACTACACTTATTTTTTATTGCTTTTAAAAATAAGCTTTTAACTGTATGGTTCCTGTATGGATCGTTTTACTGGTTTCTGTTTTTCTCCCGAAGTAATTTAAATTCAAATCCAGAAATTTAGTCAGTTTTTTTTGTGCCAATAAGCTCCAGGTAAAATTCTTTCCCGGCTGCAAGCCTTCCATCATTTGATAGGCAACAGGAGAATTCTGATCTCCTGTAAATTTATTGGAGAAATAATTGAATTCTCCGTTAATAGCCGATTTTTGATTTTTAGAGAACGAAAAGGAAACTCCATATTTCTGCTGATCCAGTGATTCAAGCAATCCAATTGTGTTGTCCTTATTTGCATATTGATAGAACACATCAAATCTGGAATTCATATCAAAAAGATAAGATAGTTTAGGATTGAATCTTATTTCATCAATATTAAAATTCTTGCTCACGAAATTTTCACTCGAACTTTGCTTTTTTCCAACAATAAAAAATGTGTTTAGCAACCAGGTTTTGGCAAATTTATGCACAAAGTTAAATTGATGACTTTCCAGATTATTACCAATGGAGCCGACAGATAAAAGATTCTTTGATTTATTAGATAAGTAGGTGTAGGAAGTGGTATAGCGTTGTTTTCCCCTGTTATAAAACAATACATTTCTGAAACTTAAATTCAGTCCTAATTGTTCTTCACCATAATCTTTAAACGGATTAATATCAAAATTGTCACTATTTCGTCTTATTTTCTTGTCGATAAGATAAGAGGTTTGATTGTATAGTCGCTTCCAAAAGCGGCTTTTTGACTTGTTTGAAGAGCCTTGTTGCGGATTTATGGTCAATAACTGACTTAACCTGTTTTGATGGGTCTTAATGAATACCTGGTTTGGTAAAAGTACTCTGACATAAGTTCCCTGATCCTGAAATTGTGCTATTTCAAACTCTTCTAATTCTTGAATTCCGTTTTCATTGTAATCAATCCATGTGTAGGCGCCTTGTCCTTCATCAACCTCAACATAGGTAAAATCCTGTTGGGGCAATACTCCCGAATTGGTTTCAAACACTGTGTTCCAGTTAACCACCTGATCAAATAATTTCTGATTGAACTGCAGTCTGGAATTCAGAGAATTCTCATCCTTTACCAGGTTATCTTCGCTTTTTAGTTTACGATAATTAAGATATACAGACAAGTTTGTCTTATTACTGTTTATCAACTTCGATTTTAAATAATACGTTTTAGATGTATTCACCTTAACTATTTCATTATTCCTGATACTGTCATTGACACGATTTATATATCCAACTTCAGCAAACACTTTTGTAGAATCTCCAATACCATAAAACACTTCGTAAGACATAAACTTTTGACTCAAAGGCGTTAATTCATCGGTTTCAATAGCCCTTTGTTCATTATCCTCTAAAGAAATTTTGCTGCCTATCCTTTGTTTTCCAAATCTGTAGGTTATTCTATTAAAGGACCTGGTGAAATTTGATCTATTGATTAAGGAGTTAGCATTAAGCAAACTGGTATTTGAAAATATATGCCATCGATTCATGTTTAAGTTGGCAAATAATATGTGTCTGTTACCATTAAAATTTTGAGAATAATTTAAATGTTCAAACTCATATTTAGCATTTCCTCTATCTAAATGATATAATTGAACACCTGCTGAAAATAGAATCTGATTTCCAAAGCCTTCAGAATTTTGTGACACGCTGGATTGTTCTAAATTCCAGTCTCTGTTGAATTCTGCTCGTTTATTTAAACGCTGAATGGTTCTGAAATTTTCCTGAATAAAAGTCATATCCGCTGAAGCCTCTAAATTCCAAGTACTATCTCTTTTTATAACAGCTTGATCGAACTTCAATTTTCCTGCAAAACCATCATTATCCTCATCATCTAAGCCGGAAAATAAGTTCAGATCGTTCTTGCTTCCAGCCGCCTCAAAGTAAATATTGGTCTTTTCTGATGGGTTATAACTTCCGTTTAAAACAGCCAATTGTAATTTGGTTGGTGCGATAAGCTGTATGACAGGTTCATAATTTCCCTGCGGAATACCAGTTAGCGGTTCTACGTACTCGTAAATATTATTGATGGCGCTGGTGTTGGATAATATATAATTCCCTTGATTATCACCCACAAGAGTAAACCGCACACTAAATAATTCATCTTCCGGGTTGCTTGAAAAGACAAATGCCTCAACTCCATTGATCAATTCCTTTCGATATAGAATTCTATTTTCATTAAACGTTTCTTCAACTTCAGATGGCGCGACCATTTGTGATCGATCATCTCCTGCTTCACTTAGCAACTGAACCTGATCTGAAGAAAGATTTTGAAGCAATGGTTGGTTTTTAGCATCATTTTCTGAATAGATTGAAGCACCGATACTGAATTTATCACTGACATGGCTGGCTCCTCCATAGGCGACAATTCTGGAATAATTGCGCTCACTAAATTGATAATCGACCGTTATTCTCATTTCAGATGTTATAGGGAATGTAGAATTAAAGATCACTTCGCCTGCATTATAATCAATGATATAATCCTTATTTTCCCCTCGTTCAAGTGCGACTCCATTAACATAAACTGTTTCACTTCCTGATACTACCAACACAAATAGTTCATTGTTTGGCCCCTGCAATTTATAGGGTCCTTGATTGCCTTCCTGAGCCGTGAACTGACTGGTAGTAAATTGTCCTCTAACCAATGCTCCGGCTGCAAATACATTGGTCTTAGAATCCGAGTTTTTTAGATTTGCGTTCAAACTCAAGCCCTGAACTCGCTTGGAGAATTCTGCAAAGTATGATTGGTTATTTTCAAGATCGATGTCTCCGGCTCTAATATTCCAATTTTCACTGAACAATTCAATGAATACTTGATCAAATTCATCTAATCGCTGTGAATAACCACTCTCCTGAAGGGGAATATTTGCATCTTGAATAGAGGCTCTTAATGATACTTTCTTATTCAGTTTACCAGAGATTTGGAGATCTAACTCACTATTTAATACAGAATTCTGATTGTTACCAACCGTTACTCCTCTGGAAATACTTCCAGAAGTTGAAAGACCATCAAAAGGAATAAATCTATCCTCCTTATTGCTTTCTGCTAACTTGTAGAACTGCTGCATATTATCAGTATTTTCAACAATGATACCTTTATCAAGCTGAAAATACTTTTTTGTTAAAAATTCAGGATACCTTAAATATTCAATTATTACAGAATCCGTTTCTAGTGGTTTGTTGAGTGTTAAAATCGCTTTTCCAAAATCAACTTTATAGTAAGTTGAATCAACTAATCTCTGATCGTTTGTTTTTAGAATAAACCTACTTGAATTAATACTGACACTGTCAACTTGAATAGTATCTTTTAAAGCAACCTTTTTTGTTATATAGTTTGATGAAATATCCTGCGCAGCACTGCAGATACTAAGCATTAAAACAATAAAGGTTAGCGCGTATTTCATCTAATAAAGTAAACTAATAATAACAGGATTTATTTTGTTAAAAGATTTAGTTAAAACTCCTTTAATTAAATAGCGTAAAAGTTAAGCATTATTTAATTTAGCCGAAACTAACTCGAAGAGTTATACCAACAATTGTTGGGATCTTTTAATTTTAAATAATAATTACATGAAAATCATTTCATATAACGTTAACGGTATTCGAGCAGCCATCAATAAAGGCTTTTTGGATTGGCTAAAAAGTGCTAATCCGGATGTGATCTGTCTACAGGAAATAAAGGCCATGAAGGAGCAACTGGACTTAAATCTTTTTGAAGAAGCCGGATATAAATATCACTATTGGTTTAGTGCCCAAAAGAAAGGCTATAGCGGAGTCGCTATTTTGAGTAAAACAGAACCGGATCATGTAGAGTTTGGAACCGGGATTGAAAGCATGGATTCTGAAGGCAGAAATCTGCGAGCTGATTACAATGGAACTTCTGTAATGAGCATGTATTTGCCATCAGGCACTAACGATGCGCGCTTACAACATAAGTTTGAATACATGGATATGATTCATGATTATTTAGAAAAGTTGAGGGCCCAAATTCCTAATCTTATTGTTTGTGGCGATTATAACATCTGCCATGAAGAAATTGATATACATAACCCCAAAATGAAGGGTGTTTCCGGTTTTTTGCCAGAAGAACGCGAATGGTTGGGCAAGTTTATCAATAGTGGATTTATCGATTCCTTTAGACACTTACATCCTGAAAGACAAGAATATAGTTGGTGGAGTTACAGAGCCAATGCAAGAGCAAATAATAAAGGTTGGCGATTGGATTATGCAATGGTTGCAAAACCATTGCAAGAAAAGATAAAAAGAGCCGTTATATTATCCGAAGCGGTCCATAGCGACCACTGTCCTATTTTAGTAGAAATCGAAAAATAAAAATCATGATCAAAAAAATTTCTCTCTTATTATTAGTAATGTCAATTAGTTTTTCATGTGTATCGCCGAAGGTCTATAAAGATCTTGAAGATAAATATGCCAGTTTAAAAAGAGAGAACAAACAACTCTCCAGTGACTATAATGATCTTTTAAAGTCTAAAAACGAAGCACAAAACAATTTAAATAAACTAAAAAAGCAATATGACGAGGCTGTTGCGAGCCGAGATAAGCTTCAAAGCGATTACAATGCCACAAAAAACAGTCTGGAAAATTTAAAAGCATCATATGATGCCTTGGAGAAAAACAGCTCTTCAGAAATTGCTAAGAACTCACAAAAAAACAGAGAATTGTTAGCTCAATTAGAGGCAAAAGAACAGGCATTGGCAGCTGAAAACGAACGATTATCTAATCTCAAAAAAATACTTGATGAGAAATCTGGCAGAATTCAGGATTTGGAGCAAGTCATAGCTGCAAAGGACGCCAAAATGAATGCATTGAAAGATGCCATTTCCAAAGCATTGACCAATTTTGAAGGTAAAGGATTAACTGTAGAACAAAGAGATGGGAAGGTCTATATTTCGATGGAAAACAAATTGTTATTTAGTTCCGGTAGTTGGGCTGTTGGTTCAGAAGGTAGAGAAGCCGTTAATCAACTAGGAAATGTATTGGCCGCTAATCCGGATATTGCTGTTTTAATAGAAGGGCATACAGATAATGTGCCTTATGCGGGAAACGGACAATTAAGCGGCAACTGGGATCTGTCAACCAAACGTGCGACTGCAATCGTGAATATTCTTAGGGAGAATAGATCAATCAATCCAGAAAATTTGACTGCTGCCGGACGCGGAGAGTATGCTCCAATTGCATCAAATGAAACCGCCCAAGGCAAGGCAAAAAACAGACGTATTGAGGTTATATTGACTCCAAAATTAGATGAGATCTCTAAATTATTGAATGAGATATAAAATTGGTTTTAATGACACCTAATAAAGTAATTCGATTTATTCCAGAAGTATTCATGCTTTTGTCTGTAATTTATTATTGGTCATTAACCGGATCTTTACGCAATCTAGTAGCCATTGTTTTAATTTTATTATTACTTTTTCAAATAATAACACGAACTCGAGTTACAGGAATAATTATATCTTCAATATTTGTGTTGCTTAATTGCTATTTAATTTTAGCCCTGTTATCAGAATTAAATGAGTTCTCAACCTTTAATTCTGACGCCAAAAAATTGGCCTTTTTTGGATTCAGCTATATAACTTTAAATATTATAATGGGAGCTTCAATGCTTGTTATATATTTAGTTAGGGAAATGTCCAATAAATCCAATATAATTGGTGATACAAAATAATATGAAGTAAATCAACTTACCAATCACTAATCCTGGATGTAATACCTATTTTTTAATAGAAAATGATTGAGAAAAGGGCTTGAATTATCCATAAAAATTCCAAAAAAAAGAACAGGATTCTAATAAAGAAAAAGCCGGAAAAACTAAGTTCCCGGCCTTTGGTTTAATTAGAGGTTATTTTATTCTAATTAATAATTACTTTTTTATCGATGGTTTGATCGTTATCATATGAGAGGCTGATGATATAGACTCCAGTATTGAGATAAGAGATATCTAAACCGTTTTCTAAAGTCTGGTTATCTATTTTATCAAACGATATTATTTGTTGTCCCAATAAGTTTTTAATACTTAGCTTTTTAACCTGTTCGGTCAATTGGCTTACATATAATTTCTCTTCCGGTTGATTCACATAGATAAGGATATTATCGTTAGTAATATCTTCTGTTGACAAGGCTTCCGGATCCTGAAAGACTACCTTGAACCGGTCTGTAAATGATCCGGCAACGGATGTAAAGTTGTAAGGTACTGTACTTCTTAGGTCATAGGATTGTCCGGTCAAAAGATCTTTTATGAACAGATCCTGATCTTCAGGGAAATTGGAGATCTCTGTAGACTTGAGTGTATAGGTGAAATTACCGGATGCATGCAGTACAAGATCGATCTCTTTATCTGGCGTATACGGCGCAAATGCCTGAATGACATATTGCTGACCGTTAAGAAGGCTACCCATATCATCATCGGGTGGATCGTTTATGAGTCCGCCATCCAGACCAAAGTCGTAACCATCTGTTGCGTCTTCACTAAAGCCTATTACAAAGCTTCTGCTGGCGCCACTGGAGACTCCAAACTCCAGTCGCAGGATCTGTGTTTCTGAAGCCGTCTCTTCAGTACTGGCTTGTGAATCTGTATTGGACGATCTGAAAAATATGGATTCTCCCAGATCTTCTTTTTTGAACACACGTTGACCGTTATTGAATTCAATATCACCATCATTGGCAACTTCCACGAAGAATCCCTGACCAACAGGTAAGTAAAATGTTGGTAATTTAATTCCTTCCGTTTGTGTTTGGCCAGCAATAGGAATACCAGGATATTGATAGGCTCTTACAGTAGTTAAGCTATTTATAAAGCCATAACCACCTTCGTAGGCAGAAAGAAAATGAGAATTACCTGCCCATTGTTCCCAGAGGCGAATAGTACCACCAATCACGCCTGCATTGTCCGTAATGAATTCTCTGGCATCTAGAGCGGATGGATACGGATTACCTATCAACGTGGTGGTTAAGGTTGAGCCTTCTTCATTTCCAGGGCCACCAGTATCAATGGCATTTATAAGTATTGTACCGTTGTTAGGTTTTCCTTCAAAGAGATATTGTTGTTCGGTTCCGGCATTACCGGTTCCTTTTTGTGTATAGCCCACACCAGGCTGGATTGCAGAGTTTTCATCGATCTGAAGCCAGTCGTAGTAAGTAACTCCGTTTTTAAAGTTATGCAGCCACCTTGTACTTATTTTACCTGTTTCGTCAAATGCAGTTGTAAACTCTATAGGTGTTCCGGTTCCGTCTTTCAGCATGTTAAGGCTAAAAGCTGAGTTGTTAGTATTGTTCGTAGCGCCATTATTATCAGTGAGCGAAGTTGCACCCAATGCACCTACAGGCGATGCCCAGTAATTATACCAGAGGTAATTAGCGTTACCCTCCTGACGGCGCAGGATCTTACCATTGGCACCAGTTACCAGGTCACTGGTTTCTGTTTGCACTAATTGTGAATCATTGGCCAGATCAAGAGTACCATCCAATTGTAAATACCAGTTGTTGGTAATTGAATTATCCCCATTTACAATTAGAGTTTTACTATCGTCAATAAATAGTCCAAGAGATCTATGAGATTGAGATGTAGTCACATCATGATGCACTTTTACAATTGACCAAGGTTCTGGCGACTGATCGGATGCACCAAAATATGCAACCATATCCTCAATGTCCCAGATATCTCCATGAAGCCAAGTGGCTTCATCTGTCCACGCACCATCGGCCACTGTTTCATATGGCATTGGCGCAGTTTCCTCTTGAAAAGTCGTAATGTTGTATAGTACCGCATCATTGTTATAGGAAGAGGCATCAGGAAGTTTACCGTAATTGACATTGGACATTGGGTAGTATGTAATTAACTCGGACCAGTCAATTGTGCTATCTGTAGCTTCATCCTTTATATCTTTATCAATAATAGTTCCTCTTACCTTGCCACCATCATTCTTTATTTCTTGATATACCATTCGCTGTATCTGTTCATCAGAGAGTACTTTATTAAATATTTTTATTTCGTCGATTGCGCCTTCAAATTCCTTATAAGTAGTACTGCCATTGGCAATACCAATTCTAAAGGGATTCGTATTTGTAGTTTTTGCATTAGTAATAGTTCTAAGACCTGATCCATATCCATTACTGAAAAGTCTGAATTCTATATTACCCCCAGAATGACTAACCGTTATTGTAAAATTTTTCCAATTACCTGGAATGAAAGCTCTACCAGAACCTTGTTTTAAGCCGCTGTTTTGATACACATATGTTTGAATGGCTTCGAATTGAGGTTGACCAGAACCCCAGTCTCGTATAGTGATTTCAAATAAATCTTTTTGTCCCATTACAAAAATTTCATCAGAGTTAGTAATTGCTGGACCATCATATTTGAACCAAAAGGAAATGGTATAGTCGTTTAGTGCATCTATGACTGAATTAACAACTTCTACATAATCATCAATTCCATCAAAATCAATCATTGCACCACTGTTATTGCAAACAACGGCTAATACAGAATTGCTTGTCGAGGAGCCAATTTCTTGACTTGTTCCACCCGGAATTCCATTCGCATCAATGGCTGCTGAAAGTTGTCCACTTATGATGTCAATATCATTGTAGGCGTATCCTGCAGTACCTTCTAGTGCGTCATAACAACTATCACCATCACTATCAATGTCCAGATAATTTGAACCATCTGTACCGTCTGTATCCGTTAGCACATAATTTATAGTATTGCTTCCCGGTGCAGTTTCTACCAGATCTGATAAACCATTTGCTCCATATGGACCATTTACTACTCCATTAGTATGAAGTTGGCCTTGACCTGACTCTACAGCATCTAGTATACCATCATTGTCACTGTCCAGATCTAAATGATTGGCTAACCCATCATAATCTCCATCGAGACTATATGTCTGCGGACTTACATAGTTTGTAACACAATTGAATTCTATACTATGAGATCTTGCACCAGCAGAAGCTCCAGGCACTCTCGCAACTGCTCCAACCCGAATGGAAATTTCAGATTTATTGGTATAGTTAACTGCAAAATTTATGAATGGAAATTCGTTGGTTGAAGGTCCATAATCTGATGTTGCTCCTGTAGCCACGATCCAGGATCCATCTGTATTCATGGTAACTTCTGTAGGGTTGTCAATGGTGTATGTTTTTGGGTTGTATGCCCAGTTCTGTTCTCCATAATTAGGTCCTCCATCAAGATCATTAAAATTCATAAAGAATTTCTCGATTGTCTGTGGTGCAAACCCACCAGTATTTACAAATTGAATACGGTATTCTATATAACCAAACTCTCCGGAGTTTGTAAAACTAAACGAGGTTTGAGGTTTAAACGATTCTGGAGTAGTCACATTTCTGTCCAATGTGGCAACAGTTGCATTATTGGTTTCAACAATGGTGACAATAGCGTCCATAGTAGCAGTGATATCTGAAAACCTATAGACGGCTCCTTGCTGCAGATCTGTACCCGATAATAATGTTTGAGTACCACTAAAATCAAGAGATGTATCGCCTCCACAAGGTTGTTGTTCTGTACTAACAATTGTGCCCAATTCGTCAATATCCGGGATACCATCATTATCGTCATCCAGATCACAAGCATCATTTATACCATCACCATCAGAATCTGATCCAAAAAGACATACAGGAGGATTAGAATCCCGATAATCAAGATTACCTCCAGTGCCTAAATCGAAATCTGAGTCAGGTAGAATAGAAGACGATGGGTTATTTATTTCGTCATTTACATCAAAGGGATCATTTAAATTTCCCCCTTCAAAATTGTCATCTAGTCCATCTGAATCTGTGTCTGTTCCGAGCAAACCATTTGCCATACCATTTTCCTGAATGTCTGGTAAGCCATCATTGTCAGAATCTGCATCAAGATAATCTGGGGTTCCATCAGCATCTGTATCTTCTGGTGTTATACCACCAGTATAAGCTGTATTGGTCCCGTTAGTATTGAAAGTGGCATTTGGAACTATGTAACCAATTGTTGGCTGGGCTTCTATATTATCAGGAATTCCGTCATCATCGGTATCAATATCATATGGATTAGGGTAACCTGTACTATCTGCATTGACATTTGGATATGTATTTGGTATTCCATCAGAATCAGTATCTGTTCCTGTTATTAATGCGGCAGAGGCAGCGTTTTCAGCAATTCCGTCATTACCAACATCACCATCATAATTATCGTTGAGTCCATCACCATCTGTATCTGTATAACCATCAGCCAACCCATTATTATCTGAATCAGCCAGATATGCTTCAATCAGATCAAAAATCCCATCGTTATCACTGTCCAGATCTCTGGTGTTGGGAATCCCATCATTGTCACTGTCCATATCTGTGATTTGAATTCCATTAATACCACTACAGTTTGCTCCTAGGCCATAGTTGTATTTAGCAAAATCAATTCCTAATGTTTCAGAGCTTAAATTCGTTATCTTAATATATTCTGTATCACCTCCAAATAGTTGGTAACTCAATACAGAGTAAGTTCCGTCAAAATTTGTTAGAAAATTTTCTGCATTTGAATAGGTAATACCATCATCAGATCGTTCGATCATAAAAGATAACTGTCCTGAACCTGATTGCCTGACATGTCTTACCGTTAGGTTATTACCTGCTGGAATGATATCTGAAAACCTTAATTCTAAGGATCCTCCAACGCCTAAATCTGCATAGCTAAATGTACCAGAGCCTAAAGCATCATTGGCATTACTTGTATTGACAGAATTATGCACAGAAGTTGCCCACCCACTTGCAGCTGGGGCGTTGGTACATCTGAAGTCATAAATATCAGGAATTCCATTTCCATTATTGTCAGTCGTATTTTCCACATAACCATCACCATCAAGATCAACACCACCTGCTTCTACAATATCCGGGATGCCATCATTGTCAGAATCAATATCTAGATAGTCCAGAATGCCATCATTATCAGAATCCTTTAGGCAATAGTTGAGCTCTGTAAATCTTAAAGACTGTCCAGAACCTGTGTTATAAATAAAAACAATCCTGCTTATTTGATCTGGGAAATAAAAATAAACACCTCCTGTAGCATCATCTGCTTCGTCATCGCCATCACTTTCAGGACTATTGTCCGTATTAACAAAATCATTTCCTGTCCTACCTACAATTGAACCTATAAAAGGAACATTAGTTGCATTTAAATTTATTAGGTTGTTTAATTCATCATAAGCATTCACGGTTAATTGTTCCAACTCATCGAAATCTGTTACCTTAAACGTCACATTTCTTATGGGCGTAGTAAAACTTAATTGAAGTTGTTCATTTACTGAAGGTCCCTGAAATCTGATAGCATCACCTTGATTTCCGGCGACATAGCCATAGAAGGAATTGGGATCATTTGTATTATACGTGACTGATGTTTCATCAAGAGCGTACGAGGATCCATCTATAATAGGTACTCCAATTGTTATTGTGTTTGCAAGATCAATGGTTGAGCAACCATCTAGTGTATCTGGAACACCGTCATTGTCTTCGTCTTGGTCTAAATTATTAGCTGTTCCGTCTCCATCTGTATCCTGAGAGAAGCCATATTGTGAACCTAAAAAGAAAGATAAAAACAGAAAACCTAAAAGTAATTTTAACTTCATGTTTAATGGATTTGGGACCAAACACACAAACATATTAAAAATACCCTTAAAACCAAGGGATTAACGTTTTTTTTCGATGAAATACACCGATTAAGTGTATTATTGTTTCGATGAAATACATGTTTTTTAACAGAGTTTGAATGTAAAAAGGGCTTGAATTGTGGTATAAAAATGCCAAAAATGAGCTTATTTAATGGCATAAAAAAGCCGGAAAAACTAAGTTCCCGGCCTTTGGTTTAATCAGAGGTTTTATATTCTAATTAATAATTACTTTTTTATTTATGGTTTGATTGGTATCCAAAGTAATACTGAAAATATAAACGCCAGTATTTAAAAAAGAAATGTCCAATCCATTTTCTAATTTCTCATTGTTAATTTTATTAAACGAAATAATTGACTGTCCTAAAA
>JABDOZ010000087.1 GCA_013043005.1 Flavobacteriaceae bacterium
ATGTTAAGATGTATGATACTTCAATTGGTTGGCGATTTGTAAACAAAAAGCTCGATGCTCAATATGGTTCTGAAGGCATGATACAAACAGCACAAAACATTGCTACCGATTTCAATATCTCAAGAGAAGATCAGGATGCTTTTGCTCACTGGAGTCAGGAGAAAGCTCATAAAGCTCAACAAAATGGCACGCTTGCAAGAGAAATTGTATCAGTAATGGTTCCTCAACGTAAGAAAGATCCAATTGAAGTATCACAAGACGAGCATCCTAGACTAACATCTTTAGAAAAATTAAGCACCTTAAGATCTCTAACAGGTGAAAATGGAAGCATAACGGCAGGAAATGCATCTGGTGTTAATGATGGAGCAGCTGCTTTACTTATCACATCTGAAGATGCAGTAAAAAAATTCAATTTAACTCCTAAAGTAAAGATTCTTGGAATGGCTACTGCAGGAGTACTTCCACGTATTATGGGGATGGGACCTGTTCCTGCTACTCAAAAGGTACTTGCAAAACTGGGATTAAGGCTTGATGAAATGGACATCATAGAACTCAATGAAGCCTTTGCTGCACAATCGTTAGGATGTACACGCAAACTCGGGCTTGAAGATAATGATCCACGAATTAATCCATTAGGAGGCGCTATTGCTTTAGGTCATCCTTTAGGAATGAGTGGAGCAAGGATTGTAACAAGTGCATTTTACCAATTACAGCATTCCAATGCAAAAAAAGCACTTTGTACCATGTGTATAGGAGTTGGACAAGGTATTGCAATGGTTCTGGAAAAAGTATAATATAAAACGCTTTATAAAATTTATTATATTAACGGAAGTATTAACCCAAACACCTACAAATTATGTTTTCGAAATTATTAGTTTTTCTTTTTACGTTATTGCAAGATCAGGAAGTTACATACACATTGACAGAAGATTTAACTCGTCTGGAAAGAGAGGACAATCTAGCTCAACTAGTATCTCTACTTACTATTGTCCTTATAATTGTATTAGCAATACTTGTAATCACACTAATCCAAAAACAAAAATTAAGAAGAAAGGTTGCATTGCTTGAAGCAGACCAATAATAAATTAAAGCCTCCAATTGGAGGCTTTAATTTATCTTGTTAACTTCTTATACTTAATTCGTTTTGGAATGAGATCACCTCCAAGGCGTTGCTTTTTATTTTCTTCGTAATCAGTAAATCCACCTTCAAAGAAATAGACTTGAGAGTCGCCTTCAAACGATAAAATATGAGTACATATCCTATCTAGAAACCATCTGTCGTGACTGATTACGACAGCACAACCTGCGAAGTTTTCTAAACCTTCTTCTAATGCACGTAATGTATTGACGTCAAGGTCGTTAGTAGGTTCGTCTAAAAGTAACACATTACCTTCTTCTCTTAAGGTCATAGCCAAGTGTAAGCGGTTACGTTCTCCTCCAGAAAGCAGTTTAACTTTCTTATTTTGCTCACTACCGGAAAAATTAAATCGGCTTAAATACGCACGAGAATTAACCTGCTTTCCTCCCATCATGACCAACTCTTGTTCATCACTAAAATTCTGCCAGATTGTTTTCTCCGGATCGATATTTGAATGAGCCTGATCTACATAAGCGATTTTAGCCGTTTCTCCTACTTTAAATTCACCTCCATCAGGTTCAATTTCTCCCATTATCATTTTAAAAATGGTTGTTTTACCAGCGCCATTCGGTCCAATAATTCCAACAATACCAGCTTGAGGAAGATTGAAATTTAAATCATCATACAATAACTTATCATCATAACCTTTGCTAACACCAATGGCTTCAATGACATTGGTTCCTAAACGTGGACCATTAGGAATGTATATTTCCAGCTTTTCGTCTAACTGCTTCTGGTCTTGATTCATCAGCTTATCATAATTCTTCAAACGTGCTTTTTGTTTTGTCTGACGACCTTTTGCACCTTGACGAACCCATTCCAGCTCGCGTTCTAAAGTCTTTTGACGTTTAGATGCTGCTTTACCTTCTTGGGCCATACGAGTTGACTTCTGATCTAACCAGGAAGAATAGTTTCCTTTCCAGGGTATGCCTTCTCCTCTATCTAATTCCAAGATCCATCCAGCAACATTATCCAGGAAATACCTATCGTGAGTTACAGCTATAATCGTTCCTTTGTATTGAGCCAAATGATGTTCTAACCAGTGTACCGATTCAGCATCTAAATGGTTGGTTGGCTCATCTAATAATAACACATCTGGTTCTTGAAGTAATAAGCGACATAGAGCTACTCTTCTTCTTTCTCCTCCAGATAATACACCAATCTTTTTATCTCCATCAGGCGTTCTCAACGCATCCATGGCTATTTCGAGTTTGGTATCCAGTTCCCAGGCATTCGAAGCATCGATCTTATCCTGAAGTTCAGCCTGCTTATCCATAAGCTTCTGCATTTTATCTGGGTCTGAATAGACTTCTTCTAAACCAAACATGTCATTGATCTTGTTGTATTCATCCAGAATAGCAACCGTTTCAGCAGCGCCTTCCTTTACAACTTCCAACACTGTTTTACTATCATCCAGAATTGGTTCTTGTTCTAACATTCCTACTGAATAATCTTGAGAGAAAACAACATCTCCCCGATAATTTTTATCGACTCCAGCTATGATCTTCAGCAATGTTGATTTACCGGAACCATTAAGACCTAGAATCCCGATTTTAGCTCCATAGAAAAAACTTAAATATATATTTTTTAAAACAGGAGTATTAGCACCTTGAAAGGTCTTTGTAACTCCTGCCATTGAAAATATTACTTTTTTATCGTCACTCATTATACTCTGCCTTTTAAAGCATTAAACACCCAAGCAATAGCAAAAAAGCCTATTCCCACTGTAGCAAAACCCCAACCGGCAACATCATCATATCTATAGGCTCCCATTAAAATCAGGATTACTCCCATAATAATCATAAGTACAGTTGCCCAAGCTAAAACTGTATTTTTATTCATTGCCATAATTTAAATTTTAGTTAGTTTAAAGACAAATATCGTTTTTTTACATAAAAAAAACATCTTTTTGTAGATGCTTTGTATAATATGACATCAATTCAAATACTTTTTAGATCATTGGAACTTCAATAAACAGCAATTGTGAATCCTCTTTTGCATTCACTGAAAATTGATCTGTTTCACTAACTCCAATGGCATCTCTGGATTTGGAATTTTCTTTATCAATTTGAATCTCACCAGATATATTCATAACATAAACACCATTATTCTTATTCATTAAATCATACGTAAAAGACTTATTTGCATCCATATCGATCCGTGATAACTTTGCATTTTGATGAATTTTCAAACTGCCATCATGATCATCGGTTAGAGATGTAACTAATACCTGTAATTTATTTTTTCGATCTGATTGATCAAAATATTTCTGATCATATCTTGGCGCTACATCTTTTTCAAATGGGACAATCCATATTTGAAATAAACTTAAATATTCTTCATTAGATCCATTTATTTCAGAATGTTGAATTCCAGTGCCTGCCGACATGATCTGCACTTCTCCCGGATTTACTGGTTGCCACTTATCGTGCATGTTATCACGATGCTTTAAAACTCCCTTTAAAGGTATCGTAATAATTTCCATATTATCATGAGGATGGGTACCAAACCCCATTTTGGGTGCTATTATGTCATCGTTCAGAACTCTTAATGCCCCAAACTGAACTTTTTCTGGATCATAATAACTTGCAAAACTAAACGAGTGACTAGCTTGTAACCAACCGTGATTTGCAAATCCTCTTTCATCTGCTTTATGAAGTATTGTTTTCATTTTCTTTTCCTTTCTTTATCTAATTTTATCTAACAAATCACTTAATTCTTTAGCTTCAACTTCTGTTAAATTTTGAAGAAGATCATCCTTTAGATGTTTTGAAATATCTTTTAAAAGCTTTTTACCCTTTGCTGTAATATCAACGTGCACAACCCTTCTATCACTAGGACAATGTTCTCTTGTAATAAATTCTTTAGCGCATAGCTTATCCATTAAACGAGTAGCGTTTGGCGAACGTTCCACCATTCTCTCTTTGATGGTTTGAACCTTTAATGGTTTTTTAGCACCATTTAAAATTCTTAAAATATTGAATTGCTGCGGAGAAATCCCGAAAGGTTTAAAAAAGTCATTTTGATGGTTACTAATCCAATTTGCTGTATATAGAATATTAAGCGTTGCTTTAATTCTATTATTAGCAAATTTTGACTTTATGTCTTTTGAAAAATCTCCCATTTATCATCCTTTAAAATCAGTCTTATTATGTGCTCCATCGCAATATGGTTTATTGGCTGAAGCACCGCATCTGCAAAATGCTGTTGTTCTCTGCTTCTTTTCCTTGTTTCCGTCTTGTTTTGTTATGGTTAAAGATCCATAGATTAATAACGGACCATCCTTTAGTACTTCTACTTTTGTTTCTAAATGCGATTCTTTTTTATTCATATCACTTTCTGTTTTATAAGATAAGGCTCCTGATGGACATGCCTTAATTTGATGTATTAATTCGTTTGTTGATGCATTTTCAACTTTTATCCAAGGTTTTTCTTTTGGATTATAAACATTTGGCAATAGTTTTAAGCACTCTCCAGCATGAATGCATTTCTTTGGTTCCCAGACCACAGTTAATTCACCATTAGAATAGGTCTTGATTATTTCTCTCTGCTTCATAATTCTTTGGATTTATTATATAACATTACTAAATATAGAAACAACTTGTTTTAAGTGATTGTTTAATTCTTCATCAATAATTTTTCCTTCAGAGAAATTCTTTTGAAAAAAGGGTAAAGAAAAAACACCTGTAATATTAGCTCCCATTCTTGGGAACTTTCCTTGAGCTATCTCTAAAACTGATTGGCCTCCTCTTCCACCAGGTGACGCAGCCATTAGTAGCATAGGTTTATCATACCATACATTTTTTTCTGCTCTGGACATCCAATCAAAAATATTTTTGAATACTGCTGAATAAGCTCCGTTATGTTCTGCTAGTGACAGGATTATTCCATCAGATGATTTGATATGATCTAAAAACTTGAGTGCATTATCTGGAATTCCATGTTCAATCTCAAAATCGATTCCATAAAGTGGTAATTCAAAATCGTTTAAATCTAAAACTGAAATTTCGACGTCCTTAATTAAACTTGATGCATATGTTGCCAAGTCATTGTTAATTGAGTTCTTGCTGTTGCTTCCGGCAAAGGCTATTATTTTTTTCATATTAACTATTGGTCTTTTTGTTAAAAATATATGAAACAATTAAGAGTATCATCGCTACCACTGCTCCAATTTGTTCACCATCACCAATCATAAAATGTGCAAAAAACGCCAAGATAAAAGCAAAAAAGAATCCGGCATAAGCCCATTCTTTAATGATTTTGAAATTTGGATTCCAAATAGCAAAGAGGCCTAATAGTTTTGCAACAGCATAAGGATAAATAATGTAAGTTGGATACCCAAAACTGGTAAACATTTTAGACACTTCTTCATGATTAAAGAAATACATGCTTACCGAAAACAACATTAAAGCAGTTAATAATCCTGTAGCGATATAAAAGATAATTTTATTACGTTTCATATATTTAATTTTAAATTATTAAGC
>JABDOZ010000088.1 GCA_013043005.1 Flavobacteriaceae bacterium
CCAAAGAAGAGACTCTTGATTTTGGCTATTCGACCATAGGTTATAACTACGAAGTGATTCATTTTAACCATCTCCTTAGAGAAGGAAAAATAGAAAGTGATATTATGACCTTTAGTTTTAGTAAAAAGCTTATGAAAACACTGGATAAGATTAGCCAAATTATTGGGCTAGAATATTAAAAAAGGTGCTTTTATAAAGGCACCTTTTTTATTCTAACATAAATAGATTAACATAGTAAAATAGTTCTTATTTATGGTTTTTAAGCCAATTGCACAATGGACTCCACACCATCTCATCTGCATCATAGGCAAACCAAAGATCGGCATGACTGTAGCCAGGTACAATATAATTAGTAATATCTGTACTTGCTGTTAAACTACTGGTATATATACCAGCAGAACCTTCCGCCATTTCTGCACCTATATACAATATAGGTATTGATATTTCTCCTAAGTGGTCATCATAAGTCACATCCTCTTTAGGACAAGAAGATGCGGTCAATTCATATACTAGTTGTCTCGGCCAATGCGGTGAAAGATTTACGGCAAGCCTAAAGAACCTTAAAGGGTCAGAATACAAATATGCTCCGTTTTCATCAGCTGCAAAGAACCCCTGTGAGCCTACAAACATTAAAAACTGACTATTTGTTCCAGGAAAATCTGGTGATTTTCCATCAGGAGCTTTAAGTGCAAGTTTTCCCCATTTTATAAAATCTACTCCCCATGGGTGATTATAAAGTCCGATATTTATGTGATCCATATGAAAGGCTGCAGCTGCACAGCTATTTGCCATTGCATTTTCATCTTCATATTTTAAAGCACTGTCAACAGGAATAATTCCTTTAACATCACGCCAGAACCTATGTTGCTGCGTTTCTCTGTTAGCAGCGCCATAGGCAACATGAACACCATAACTAAAGCCTAATAGATTCATACGGGAAAAGCCTTGATATGTTAAACCACGAATCAATCTGGCTAAAGACATAGCTGTTAAGGTATGACTAATATCTTTTTCCATTCCCCAACCTTCCATAAATGAGAAATCTCTGTTTTGTAATGGAACCATGGTCCAGCCCATATCAATTCCCCAAACATCAATATTGTTTGATGCTAAATAAAATGGTGAAGACGTTTCAGCATTTATGGTTTCTGCACCTGCTGTTAAGAATATATCATCAAAATCCTGAATAGCTCCATGGACCATAAAGACATTACCTCTGGTATATACCGGTCTATATGGACGACGTTCACGGACTACACGATGTAATCGGATAACATTAAATTCTCCTGGACCCATAACAATTTCAAACTGATAGTGCGCAATACCATTACCAAGACTAGTCCTTTTCATTAAGCGCAGGATGTTTTTTCCGGGACGATTTAAAGATCTGTTTTGAAGATAGTCACCATCCTCATAAAGCTTGATAATTTCAATATTGTTTTTCTCAGCATATTCAATCATGAGGTCATCTGGTTCTAAACTTAGACCTACGACTTTTATATCTTGATTTTTAATTGAAACTGACTCCTGATAATTCCCAGGTTCTACATATATTACATCTCCAGGTTTGGCTGAATCTACCACATCTTGAATGGATTCACCGGCTTGTACAAATAGAATATTTGATTCTAAATCTAATTGCGTTAATAAATCCTGCCAGGGAATTTCATCTTCATTTAATACTGATTCCTGAAAATCTAATTCATCTACAGCTGGTTTTTCACAACTGGTAAAGACCGCAATGACCAAACCTGAAAAGATTAAGATCACAAAATACCTAAATAGCGAATTTATTGTCCTCATGAGTTTTAAATTATCTGTTAATATTTTATCTATTCTATTTGAATGAAATATAAGGTATCAGATAAATTAAAACGATGCATACCAATTTTAGCGCAAATGTTTACAATTATAGTGCATTGTATTTTAATTATGTTGCAATTAGAATAAGTTCAAGATATAAATCTGTGCCACATTGAATTAAAAAACGCAATCCAATGGTTGCGTTTTTTATTGATGATTTATAATTTAATTACTATGTGACCTTCTATTCATAACCACCCAAATTCATTTTTTCTAAAATGGCTAAATATCTGGGGTCATTATGTAGGATATTAAATTCGGCACTATGTCTTATCATAATTAAATTAGGATCACGCTGTTCATAGGCCATTTCAAGCCAGTCTAGAGCCTTTTTCTTTTCTCCAAGAAAACTAAAGCCTAATGCCACCTGATAAGGATATTCGCCTTTTTTTAAGAGCCGATTGGTCCAAAACCTCTTTACGCCCATCATACCAGAATTATGAATGTCTTCTTTGGATTTATAGTATAATTCTAAATCTTCTTTATCAAGATTAGGTTCCATTAATTTAAAACATTCTTCATATTCTGCAATAGCTTCATCATCCTTCCCCCAATACGTATAACAGTCAGCACTTAAATCATATGATCCTGGATGAAATTTATTAATCTCTTTAGCCATATTGTATTCACTGATTGCTTTTTCAAAAAGACCATCTTCATAATATATATCACCACTAGAGTGATGAAATATATAGGAATTTGGGTCTAAATTAAGTGCCAGATCTATTTGCTCTCTGGCCTCTTTGCGTCTTCCCAAAGTACGCAATAAATATGAATACCAATGATGTGCAACTGCATAATTTGGGTTTAATTTAAGAGCAAGCTTAAATTCCTTTTCAGAAGCTTCCCAATTCCAATCCCTGCGTAAAACTAGACCTAAGCTTGCATGTGCTTCTGCATTATTTTTATCTAATGCAATTGATTTTAAAGCATATTCTTCTGCCAAATTATGCATTGAATCTGTAAATTTGGCTGATTGTTTAATTCCTTTTTGATCTATATCCTTATTATTTGCATCCCAAGGCATAAAACCATAGGTGTCTGCCAATCCTGCATAGGCTAAAGCAAAAGTGGTATCTAATTTTATTGCCTGATTAAAATAATGAATACTTTTATTTAAGTCTTCTTCGGTTCTGCGATGCCAGAAAAAGCGTCCTTTTACATACAGATTATAAGCCTGAAGGTTTTCTGTTGGGTGTTTATCTATCTGCTCCAGTTCTGTTTCAGACAGTACCAGGTCTAAATCAGTAGCCACACTCCTGGCAATCGTGCCTTGCATAGCAAATAGATTTTTGAACTCCTCCAGAAAAACCATTGACTTCAATTGTTTGTCATCTACAGCATTTATTACATTAATAATTACACGAATGGAATCTTTAAACTTTTGCACATTGCCATTTATCAAATAATTGATATCCAATTCTTTTGCAATTTCCGGAGACGAAATGATGGTGTCTGCATATTTTTCCATCGTGTTTTCAGAAATCACTTTAAGCCCTTGTATGCTGCTTAACCGGCTTAGCAAAGAAGTATAAACTCCTATAGTAAAAAATTCATCATTTTCTTCTGAACTCAGGTTCTTGAACGGAATAATTGCGACGGACTTATCCAGATTATCTTTTGAAGACAGATTAAAAGAGAATTGATCTTTATAGTTTTGATATAGATTATAACTTACCACACTTAACAGTAGAATAAATAGTGTATTGATCCAGACCATTCTTCTGGCAAAACGCGCTTTTTTAGGTCGAGGGGCTTCTGATACTACTTGAGAAACCTCATTGAATTCTACATTTTCTGAGGCATGGTCTTTCTCAGCGATCTTTGGATTCCTTATTTTAGCTTCTCCCGGAGGAAAACCATAATAATCCTTAAAACAGGTATTGAAGTAAGTAGGACTGCTAAATCCGACTCTGTATGCAATTTCTGAAGCCGTTGCCTCATTATTTTGCAGCATGGTCATTGCTTTTTTAAGCCTGAACTCACGTATATAATTACAGGTTGATTTGCCTTTTGTGGATTGTAATTTTCTATTGAGTTGTGACCGACTCAATCCGGCTTCCTTTGCTAATTCCCTGACACCAAAACGCTCCTTATCGAGATTGATTTCAAGTATCTTATTGAGTTTCTCGATTAATACTTGTTCCATCGATAGTTCGACTGGCATTTTAGCGATATTTTATCTTTATATTTATTTAGTTTTAAATATTTAACA
>JABDOZ010000092.1 GCA_013043005.1 Flavobacteriaceae bacterium
TGTTAAACTGGAAAGAAATTTATGAAAATGCTGCTGGTTTAGGAAAAGTTGGAAACTCTATTGGAGGTTTTACATTTCAATTTAGCGATGGATGGTGGAAATTAGGTTTTGATAAACGCCAAGATGCGGATACGCATCAAACAGGGGCTTCTTGGAGTAATGGCGGATATTATCACGATACCAAAAATGGTTCTAATAATATGAACGAAGAATGGTTTGGTATTTGCGCTAAAGGTCCAACAAGTGATAGAGGTCTTTACGATTTGTATCCTCGTGCTTCTTACTATACCTTAAAAGATGCGCACGCTTTAAATCCTTATGAAAAAGGAGTTGATTTAGACTTTCTTCAAAACTATTTTAAGAATATCAATATTACGGATGCCGTTTTAAAAGCTCGTGGAGATAAAGCCACTCTAATGGGTTTAGATAATGCTAAACTCAGGTTAAGCAATCTTAGGGCTGAATTTACAACGTTTAATACTGGAGGAACACTTCTTACAACTCCTGACAGTCCAAACCCTGATGAAGATGTGTATCCAAATCAATTAGGGTTTGATCATATGCAATCTTTCTTTATAGGAATAGAAGGAAATCCGGCACCCAATATGCGTGCTAATTTAAATGTTAATATTCTGGGAGATGTTGCAGAAAATCCTATAGATGAAATCTTTTATGAAAATAGAGGACGTACTGTTTCGTTGAACAGTTTAGATGGTCCAGTACCAATTACCGATCTAGATCGAGTTCAGATGTACAATGCAGAATTTGAATGGAAAACCAAGCAATTTGATGTCAAAGGATTTTATCGTACCGGACATAATCACTGGGGATATGATGGTGATTTCTTTGGATTATATCCGGAAGCGAACTACGGCCCCAACCTGGATATTTATAATGGAGTTATATCTGGTTTTGAAATAAAAGGTAAAGATGTCCTCAAAGGTTTAGATATAGCTTTTGGACCTCAATTGTGGTGGGGAGCAAACCCAGCTTTATTGCTAAAATATAGTACGAAGTTAGACCATTATCATATAACTGGGGTATTCCATGAAGATGTTGATGATCTTGCGGAAGTTGTTTCATCCAACGCGATTCCAATGCCAAGAACACGTAGAGCGACACTTCATGTTGAAAGAGAATTTGGCCCTGTTGGAATTGAAGTTGGTGGTATTTGGGGTGGTGAACCCTTAAATGGTAGATCCTTCCAGTTTGCAGAAGATAATCCGAGTTATGATCCAAATAACCCTGATTCTGCAAAGTACATTATTTACAACGACAAAATCAATTCAGACGATAATTGGGGAGCTAAAGCCAAAATAACAGTTCAAGCAGGAAAATTTAACTGGTACGCACAGGGAGCTGCACAAGGTTTAGTGGCCAGTGGTGGAGCAGATTTAACAAGAACGTTTACAGGTTGGAAACTCAAAGATACAGGAAGTGGAAACCAAACAAATTTTCTAACTGGTTTTGCATTCAATACAGGGAAATTCCAAATTGCACCAAACTTTATGTGGCAGAAGCCAATTGTAGCAGCTATGCCAAACGATGTTCAGGCACCAGGAAGATTGAGAAATATTTTTGATGACCCATTTGCTGTTAGAGCGAACAGAGAAACGACCGCTGGTGAAATATTATTGACCTATGACCCAACTCCAGGCACCTGGTATTATGAATGGGATAACGACGCCGCTGAAAATGCCAAATTTGCAATGAATTTAGGGTTTGTATTCCGTCATCATCCAACGGCCCAAGATGCAGCTATAGGATTTTTAAGCAATCGTACATTATTTGCTTTTCCAAATTCTGCACCTGCTGAAGATTTGTGGGAAGTTCATTCTCGCATTGTATCTAAAGTCAATCCTGAGCTTGGTTTAATTGCAAACATATATGCAGGAAATGGGCAGGCCTTGGGTAGTGATGATCGATTGATCACACGTATTGGTGGTGATATTAGATTACTATACAAAAAGATGAAACTGGTTCATTCATTTAAAATTGATGACTGGGGACCTTTTGATTATCACCGCGATTTTAACTTGACGTATCCCGTACAATTGATGCTGGATATCTCAACAACAGTTGGAAAACCGGGTTGGTTTATTTTACCAAATACCAGAATGGGTATCCGAGGAACGTGGAGATCATTAGATCAATACTCTCCAAGATATAGCCCAAATGAAGCATTAGAATTCGCAGATGACTCAATCATAAGCCCTGTAGGGTTTGACAACGGAACGGAATGGGAGATTAGAACCTATATACATATTAATATTGGAAAATAAAAATCTAGAAAAATGAAAAATATAAATTATAATTATTTAAAAATAATACTTCTTTTCGGGTCTATTTTTACAATCATTGTTAGTTGCGAAAGTAACTTATGGGAAAGAGAATTGTCAGAAGATGCTGAATTTGCTACATTCTCACCAGCAGCTGAAGTATTTATTGATGGATTTAGCGGAGGATTGAGTTACGATCCTTTTGGAGACTCTAAACTGGATGCTTTTTCTGTAGACGATGAAGTTAAGTATTCAGGGACTGCATCCATGAGATTTGATGTGCCTAGTTTTGGTGACCCTTCAGGTCCTTATGCCGGTGCCACTTTTAGAGATGCTATTGGTCGTGATCTTACGGAATATGATGCCCTTACATTTTGGGTTAAAGCCTCTCAGGCAGCAACTTTAAATAGTGTAGGTTTTGGAGAAGATTTTGAAGGAGGTAAATACTTAGTTACACTTAGTGATGTGCAGGTAACTACATTTTGGCAGAAAATTATCATTCCAATCCCGGACCCTTCTAAATTAAACAGAGAAAGAGGGATGTTTTGGTATGCTGAAGGTCCAGAAGATGGAGAAGGATATACGTTTTGGATTGATGAACTTCAATTTGAAAAATTAGGAAACATAGGACAACCAAGACCGGCTATTCTAGATGGTGTGGATGTAAACGAGCCCACCTTTATAGGTAATATGTACTCAATTAATGGTACACAAACTTTTAATTTGGGCTCAGGATTAAATCAAACTGTTTCTGCTGCGCCATCCTATTTTTCATATAGTTCGACAGATCCTGAAATAGCAAGAGTCAATGAACAAGGAGTCGTAACAATTCTGGATGCTGGAACAGCTAGGGTTACTGGAATTTTAGGTGGTGTCATGGCTGAGGGATCCATAACTTTTGAATCACAAGGTGATTTTGATGCTGCACCTGCACCACCAGATAGAGATCCAAATGATGTAATTTCCATATTCAGTGATGCATATACCAATGTTGCTGTAGATTACTTTAACGGGTTTTGGGCACCGTATCAAACTACCCAAGGTGGATCGCCTCCGGTAAATGTTGGTGGTGGACAGGTTATAAATTATACAGACTTGAACTTTGTAGGTATTGGTACTTTTTTAGATGTACCAACAATTAACGCAACGGATATGACACATCTTCATATCGATATCTATGTAAATGAACCTTTGGATTCTGGTGACTTTGTTAGCCTTTCCATTAATAATGATGTTGGAAACAATGAAACATCTGGGACTATCACTTTTGATAGTAACGCTTTGTTTGCTGATGATTGGGTAAGTTTGGATATCCCATTAACTGATTTTTCCGGATTAGGTGATAGATCTCAATTGGGACTCATAATTTTTGTTACAGATGCTACAATTTCAAACATCTTCGTAGACAATATTTACTATTACAGATAATAAGCTATGATATAGAAAAAATTAAAAACGCAAAAACATGAATAAAAAAAATAAATTTAGAAATAGAATAAAAGTTAAAAGATCTAAGTATGTTCTTTTAACAGTGTCGTTTATTCTTTTAATTGTATCATCTTTTATCGTATCCGGTTGTTCTACAGATGAAAACCAAACTGTAGCTCAGTTCACTGAATTGATTTGGGCCGATGAGTTCGATGTAGATGGTGCACCCAATCCTAATAATTGGGGTTATGACATAGGTACCGGTTTCAACGGTTGGGGTAATAATGAGCTTCAATACTATACAGATCGTCCGGAAAATGTAGTCGTACAGAATGGTATTTTAATTATAACGGCCAGAGAAGAATCCTTTCAAGGTTCAAATTACACCTCTGCAAGGCTAAAAACAAAAGGAAAGTTTTCTAGAAAATATGGTCGTTTTGAAGCGCGTATTTGGCTACCTAGTGGCAAAGGATTATGGCCTGCATTCTGGATGTTGGGCAACAATATAGAAGAGGAGCTTGATACTGATCTTAGTACATTGCAATGGCCTTTCTGTGGTGAGATAGATATTATGGAAAATGCCGGATCAAAACCAACTATAATTAGTGGTGCTATCCATGGACCAGGTTGGTCTGGAGGATCACCAATATTAAAAGAATATGATTTGGGAAATGATCGTGTTGACTCAGGATTTCATATTTATGGTATTGAATGGGGACCAGATTATGTAAATTTTTATGTGGATGATGTATTGTATAAGCAAATAACCCCAGATGATTTACCAAGTAATCCATTCCCTGAATTCTATGGAGATGTTTTTACAGATCCTGTTGAATTAGAAGAATATGAAACAACATGGAACAAATGGGTATATGACCAACCATTCTATATGCTATTGAATTTAGCTGTTGGTGGCCTGTTTGATGGCCCGCCAAATGCTGAAACTGTTTTCCCGCAAACTATGTTGGTAGATTATGTAAGAGTATATAAAAACGAATTTGACAATAACTAATAATAAAAATAATTATGAAACAATTACTAAAAAAAGCTAAGCATATTGCAATATTGATCTTGGCGATATCTTTAACCGGATGTACAAATGACGATGTTGAATTGCCAAAAGTTATTGCAGGCTTTACCTATACTTTAAATATTGATACAGGTACGGTAACTTTTATCAATATATCTGAAAATTCAGGAACGTATTCATGGGATTTTGGAGATGGAACATCATCTACCGAAATAAATCCTATTAAGACCTATGAAAATGGTACGTTTACTATAGTATTAGAAGCAGAAAATGCAGCAGGAGCATCCAATACGTTTCAAGATGAGATTACCATCTTAATTCCTGAGATAGCGACATTGCCAATTTCATTTGATGGTGAAAACACCAGTTACGATGCTGAAACCTTTGGAGGAGCATCATTTGAAATAGTTGATAATCCTGATCCTTCTGGCACTAATACCAGCACATCTAAAGTAGGTGCTGTCACAAACATAGGTGCACAATTTGAAGGATTTTATTTTGATTTAGGTTCACCTCTAGATTTATCTACTTTAGGAAGTGTGTCCATGAATTTTTGGGCAGATTCTCCAGTAGATGTTTTAATGAAACTTGAAGAAGGTTCTGCCGCGCCTATTGAAGCTACTGCCAGTCATGGTGGAACAGGGTGGGAAACTATTATATTTAGTTTTAATTCAACAGACAACTATTCAAGGTTGACAATGTTTGTTGATGGTCCTGGAACAACAGCAGGCACCTTCTATCTTGATGATATAACGCAAGTTGAAACTCCTCCAGACCCTTGTACTGAGGAAACAGAAGAATCACTTTCTGCAGCAGACTTTAACTTAACTTTCTTTTCAGATCCAAGCTCTAGTATTGTAGAAGATGGTGCTGATTTCGAGTGGATAGATAACCCGGATTTTGAAAATGAAGTAAATAAATCTTGTAAGGTAGGACAGATTACTAAATTAGGAAACAATCCTTGGGATAATAACCAAATAAATCTAGATGCAAAATTAGACTTTAATTCTAATTCAGGATTAAAAATCAAAGTATGGTCTGGAATAGCCAATACAGAAGTAAGAATTAAACTTGAAGAGATAGGAAATCCAAGCAATAGTGCTGAACAATTTACAACAACTTCTGTCACCAGTGCATGGGAAGAACTAACATTCCCGTTCACAAGTGCTGACAGTGATAAATTCGATAAAATCGTAATTTTCTTTGACTTAAATGCAGAAAATACAGACACCTATTATTTTGATGATTTAGCATTATACGGTACCGGAAGCGGTGGCGGAGGTGGTGGATCATTTGATGATGGTCTACTAACAAACGGTGATTTTGAAAATGGTACAGAAGCTTGGATAGGAAATGCCTTAAATGTTCAAACAGATGGTGGTAATTCATACAATTTTGCTAATGTAGAAACAGCAGGTGATGCCTTTGCTGTAAACTTGAGTCAGGTTGTTGCAATAACACAAGGAACAACGTACACGCTAAGTTTTGATGCGTCTTCAGATGGTAATAGAACCATGTTAGCAGGTATCGGATTAAACGAAGCACCTTGGACCAATATTACTGAAACTATTAACTTAACAAGTAGTACACAAACGTTCACTTTAGAACTGACAGCTGCAGACTTTGGTGGCGCAAATAGTCGTGTAATATTTGATATGGGAGCTGATACCGGTGTTGTGGTTATAGATAATGTTGCGTTATTTGAATCAACCGGTGGAGGTGGTGGAGGATCATTTGATGGTGGTCTTTTAACCAATGGTGATTTTGAAACTGGAGACGGTACAGGTTGGATTGGTAATGCACTTAATGTTCTAACCGAAGGTGATAACTCCTATAATTTCGCAAATGTTGAAACAGCAGGTGATGCGTTTGCCGTTAATTTAAGTCAGGTTGTTGCAATAACACAAGGAGATTCTTATACGCTTTCTTTTGACGCCTCTTCAGATGGTGATCGAACCATGTTAGCAGGTATAGGTTTAAATGAAGCTCCTTGGACCAATATCACAGAAACGATTAATTTAACTAGCAGTACTCAAACCTATACTTTGGAATTGACTGCTGCAGACTTTGGAGGTGCAAATAGTCGAGTGATTTTCGACATGGGCGCTGATACTGGTGTTGTTGTTATCGATAATGTCTCATTATTTTCAGATGGATCCGGCGGCGGCGGCGGCGGTGGCGGCACTGGCGACAATTTAGCAGCCAATGGTGACTTTGAAACAGGTGACGATACTGGATGGTTAATATTCCAAAATGGAGGTTCTGCCACATTAGATAATTCAGTAAATAATGGCGGTTCATGGTCTGGTAAACTCGTTGTTACAGACTCTGGAGGCAATCCTGCGTTTAAACAGGAAAGAATTGGAGCTGGTACAGTTGCTGCAGGTGATACTGTTCAAGTTACATTTGATTATATAGGATCAGTTTCTCAACCAGGTGCAGTAGTTAATGTGCTTCTTTTCGGAGAAGGCGCAGGAGGTGCGGTTCCATTTACACATGTATTTAATCCGGGACCTGCACCAAGTGGTTCCTGGACTCCTTTTACAGGTACGTTTACAATACCTGGAGGAACGGATGTTTCAGAAGGGATATCATTCCTGATTGAGACCGTTTGTGGAGCTGTTGCTGGTTGCGGTGTGACTATGAATATTGACAATGTTGCTGTAGTACTTAATCCATAATGAAGTGAATCAACAAGCAAGCGACTAAAATAAATCTTTGTCGCTTGTTTGTTTAATTATAATAAAATTTTACGATATTTAAATCTTATCGAATATGAACTCATTAAAATATTGCGTATATTTTTTTATCTTTTCGTTCATGTTATGCTGCACTGAAAAAAAAGATGATTTAATAGTTGAAGTCTACGAAACGTCTGCAAGTGGAAATAAACTAACTCAATTAACTGAATTCAAAACCGGAGACAGTATAGTAAATATAAAATTGTTGCCAGAAGAGAAATATCAAACCATTACTGGTTTTGGAGGAGCTTTTACAGAGTCTTCAGCTTATTTATTAAATAAATTAAGTAAAGACAATCGTAAAAAAATTGTCCATGCTTATTTTAGTTCAGAAGGAGCCAATTATTCCTTAACCAGAACACATATGAACTCCTGTGATTTTTCTGTAAGCAATTATTCTTATACGCCAGTTGAAGGCGATAAAGAATTAGAGCATTTCACGATTAAAGAAGATAAAGACGATTTAATTCCATTTATAAAAGAGGCTATGGCAACTTCTACAGATGGGTTCAAGATCTTTGGTTCACCTTGGACAGCAGCGCCTTGGATGAAAGACAACAACAAATGGGTTGGCGGTAAATTATTACCAGAATATTATGATACCTGGGCATTGTTTTTCTCAAAATACGTAGATGCTTATAAGGCCGAAGGAATTGATATCTGGGGATTCACAGTAGAAAATGAACCTCTTGGAAATGGAAACAATTGGGAAAGCATGCATTATTCTCCTGATGAAATGACCAACTTTGTAGTCAATCATTTAGGTCCAAAATTAGAGGCAGATGGTAAAGGAGATCTAAAAATATTAGGATACGATCAAAACAGAGAACACTTAAAAGAATGGGTGGATTCTCAATATAAAAATGAAGAAACCTCTAAATATTTTGATGGTACAGCAATACATTGGTATGCCAGTACTTATGAAGTATTCCCTGAGGAGTTGCAATATGCTCATGAAAAAGCTCCAAACAAACTTCTTATTCAATCTGAAGCCTGTGTTGATGCGCAAGTTCCGGTTTGGCAAGATGATAAGTGGTATTTTGAAAAAGAAGCCACAGATTGGGGATTTACCTGGGCTCCAGAAAAAGACAGACACTTACACCCTAAATATGCACCAGTAAACCGTTATGCACGAGATATAATTGGATGCCTGAACAATTGGGTAGATGGTTGGGTAGACTGGAATATGGTATTGGATACAAATGGTGGACCAAACTGGTTTAAAAACTGGTGTATAGCTCCTGTTATTGTTGATCCAGAAAAAGATGAGGTATATATAACGCCTCTTTATTATACAATGGCTCACTTTAGCAAATTCATCAGACCTGGAGCTGAGCGTATAGGATTTGAAAGTGCAGATAAAGATTTATTGATAACAGCGGCAACAAACCCGGATGGTTCTATTGCAGTAATCGTTTTTAATCAGGATAAGGAAGCTAAAGATTTTAATCTATCATTAAATGAAAACACAATTGATTTACAAATAAGTGGTCAAGCTATTCAAACAATAATCATCCCAAATTCATAGACTTAAAAAAACGAATAATTAACTAACTAAAATCTAAAATATGACACATCATACAACGGCTGCTAAAGACAGAGTGCCTATTGGACAAAAAATGGCATTTGGAGCTGGTCACCTAGTTTTAAACTTATTACCTGGATCATTGGCAATATTCATGTTCTTTTTGTTGACAGCATTTGGTATGGATCCTTTTTTGGCAGGATTGCTAGGAGGACTTCCTCGAATATTCGATGCTATTACAGACCCTATTATGGGATTCATTTCAGATAACACAAAATCAAAATGGGGTCGCCGAAGACCTTTTATTTTTGTTGGAGCCATTGCAAGTGGTGTATTGTTTGCCGTATTATGGCAATTAGATCCAGAGAATACCCAGATGTTTAACTTTTGGTATTTCTTGATCTTATCTCTGGTCTTTTTACTTGGTAATACAATTTTCGCAACACCATTAATTGGCTTGGGCTATGAAATGACCTCTGATTATAATGAACGTACGCGTTTAATGGCTTTTTCACAGATTATTGCTCAAATTGCCTGGATGATTGTACCATGGTTCTGGGTACTTATTGCAAATCCAAACTTATTTGAAACACAAGCTATTGGGGTTCAAAAACTTTCTGTGATTGTTGGTGTAATCTGTATTGTTTTAGGAATACTGCCAGCGATTTTCTGTAAAGGTATTGATTCTTCACACATGGAAAATAGAAAGAAAATTACTTTTAAAACCATGTTCACTAATCTGAAAGATCTTTTTCAAGGAATTGTTCAGGTCGCTAAGAACAAACCATTCATGAAACTTTGTAGTGCTACATTTTTGGTTTTTAATGGGTTTCAAATGGTGGCTTCTTTTAGTTTCTTTATTATTGTTTTTTACATGTTTAATGGTGACTTTGCTCTAGCTGGTAACTGGCCAGCATGGTTCTCTACAGTATCGGCATTTGCTACTGCTTTTTTAGTCATTCCAATTATTTCTGCAATGGCAAATAAGGTAGGTAAACGTAAAGCTTTTATTATTTCAACGGCAATTTCTATTGTTGGATATTTATTAAAGTGGTGGGGATTCAATCCGGACGAACCATTACTGATTTTTATGCCAATTCCTTTCATAGCGTTCGGTATTGGCGGCTTGTTTACCTTAATGATGAGTATGACGGCTGATGTATGTGATTTAGATGAACTTGAAAATGGTATGCCACGTAAAGAAGGAACATTCGGAGCTATTTATTGGTGGATGGTAAAACTGGGACAAGCACTAGCTTTAGTTTTAGGTGGTTTAGTTTTAAAAGTGGTAGGTTTTGACCAAAATGAGTCTGTTCAAGCTGCAGAAACCATTGTGAATCTGAGACTAGCAGATATTATTATTCCGGCTTTAACTGCGGGATTAGCTATTCTGGTAATGTGGAAATACAACCTAAGTGAAGATAGAGCTCGTGAAATTAAAAAAGAGTTAGTAAAACGAAGAGGAGAACTTTAATCGAAAAAAACTAAAAAATAATGGGAGGATATAGAGAAGGGCATCATTTTTCACTAAAAGGAATCGATCTTAGTGAACATTCTGGAGTGGATTTTAGCAAGTATTCCTTAAAGGAATTAACCAAATTATGGAGAAAAACTATAAAAAGTGGTATGCACGGATTGTGTTTTAGTCTTTATGAGGATGGTCAGCAACCTGGTGATATTATTACCGAAGAGCAAGTTAGAAGACGAATGAAAATCATTCAACCCTACACAAAATGGATACGTTCCTTTTCGTGCACAGAGGGTAATGAATTTATTCCTAAGATAGCTAAAGAATTTGGTATTAAAACACTTGTTGGTGGATGGTTAGGTAAGGATCCGGAGATCAATGAACGAGAAATGGCAGGTCTTATTCAATTAGCAAATGAAGGCTATGTGGATATAGCAGCTGTTGGAAATGAAGTATTGTATCGTAATGATTTGAGTAAAGAAGAATTACTTGGTTTTATTCATCAAGTAAAAGGAGCTACTCCTGAAAGTGTTCCGGTTGGCTATGTAGATGCCTATTATGAGTTTAGTGTTCATCCCGATATTTCTGCGGCTTGTGATGTTATTTTGGCCAATTGTTATCCGTATTGGGAAGGTTGCCACATGGAATATTCATTACTCCATATGAAACAAATGTTCGCTCAGGCAGCTGCAGCTGGGAACGGAAAGAAAGTAATTATTACAGAAACCGGCTGGCCAAGTGAAGGTGGTGGATTAGGTAGCGCGCTCGCTTCACATGAAAACGCAATGAAATATTTTATAAACTCACAAGTTTGGTCTGCAAAAGATGATATAGAGATTTTCTATTTTTCTTCATTTGATGAATCGTGGAAGGTTGGGCCTGAAGGTGATGTGGGTGCTTACTGGGGCTTATGGGATAAAAATGAAAACCTGAAATTTTAAAAATCAATTAAAACTTAAAGTTTATATTCGCACGATTTTATAAGGTTAATATAGTATAGATTTGTATTAAAACAGATGTTTTTGAGTTAATATATCACACTTATATTTGCCGCTTTATATTAAACCAACTTCATTTAGTTGGTAGTGTAAGTATCAAACCAATAAATAATAAAATATGTCATTTAGAGCAGGAAAAGTTAGAGCATTAGTTGGAATAGACTACGCTGATAAAACACCGAAAGGGTTAAAAAATCTATTTAAAAGAGTATTGAATAATGGCATGCATGGTTTATGCTTCAGTACGTATGAAGATGGTCAAGGTCCGGGAACTCAAATCACCGAAGAACAGATCAGACGACGTATGAAGATCATCAAGCCTTATACCAAATGGATACGTTCTTTTTCATGTTTAGATGGTAATGAACTCATACCAAGAATTGCCAAGGAATACGGAATTAAAACCTTGGTTGGAGCCTGGTTAGGAGACGATCCGGAAATGAATGAGAAAGAGATCAGTGGTTTGATATCATTAGCCAAAGAAGGATTGGTTGATGTCGCTGCTGTAGGTAATGAGGTCATGTATAGAAATGATCTTACTGAAGATGAGCTTTTAGGTTTTATGCACAGAGTAAAAAATGAAATACCAGATATTCCAATGGGATATGTTGATGCGTATTATGAATTCTCGCATAGACCAAGAATAACTGAAGCTTGTGATGTCATTTTGGCCAACTGCTATCCGTATTGGGAAGGCTGCAGCATGGAGTATTCACTACTATACATGAAAGACATGTATAACCAGGCTAAAAAAGCAGGCAATGGTAAAAAAGTCATCATTACAGAAACAGGATGGCCAAGCTTGGGTGAACTGTTTCATGGTGCACAACCATCTGAAGAAAATGCCATCAAATATTTCATAAACGCACAAAAGTGGTCTGAAGAAGAAGATATTGAAATGTTCTATTTCTCATCCTTTGATGAGTCCTGGAAAGTTGGTGCAGAAGGTGACGTGGGAGCTTACTGGGGCTTATGGGATAAAAATGAGAAATTAAAATATTAACTTTGATATTTAATACCGAACTTAACCTTAAATAAATGGACTATAGTAAATTACTAAATATAGACTACGGAAAAGCAATTTGCTATTCCGGATTTAGAGAAGGACAGAGTCCTGGAGGAATTTGTCCCAGCTATGAGGAGATAAAAGAAGATCTGTTAATCTTGCATGATCACTGGAAATATCTTCGTTTATATGATTGTGATGAACATTCCGAAATTGTATTAGAGGTCATCAAAAAGGAGAACCTTGATTTTAAAGTGATGCTCGGTGCTTATATTGTGGCAGAAGTAAATAATTATGGATGCCCTTGGGGAGGATCCTATCCTGAAGAACAACTTGAGGAAAATAAAATAGCTAATGTAAATAGGATCAAGAAGCTGATTAGAATGGCTAATCAGTATCCAGATATCATTTTTTCATTATCAGCGGGAAATGAAGCCTGTGTAGACTGGACAGATCACTATGTTCCCGTGGAAAGCGTAATTCGTTATGTAAGAATGATCAAAAAAGGTGCTAAGCAACCCGTTACTTTCTGTGAAAATTATGTGCCTTGGCTTGATAAATTAAAAGATCTGGTTGATGAAGTAGATTTTATTTCTATCCATACCTATCCTGTTTGGGAATATAAAAACCTTCATGAGGCTATGGAATATACCAAACAAAATTTCTTCGCAGTTGCCGATAAATATCCTGATAAATTAGTAGTTATTACTGAAGCTGGCTGGACTACCTACTCAAATGGAAGAGGAATTTGTCCCAGTAATGTAAGTGAATGCCATCAAACGGTTTATTACAATGGACTTATTGATTGGAGCGAAGAGGATGTTATCCTAACTTTTGTGTTTGAAGCATTTGATGAATCATGGAAAGGATCAGAGGAAGCATTAGAGCCAGAAAAACATTGGGGCCTTTTTAAAGCAGACAGAACTCCTAAATTGGTTATGAGTGAACTTTTTAGTA
>JABDOZ010000067.1 GCA_013043005.1 Flavobacteriaceae bacterium
AATCTCCACTTTGAAAATCAAAAAAACCACAAAATAAAAAAGCAAATTTTCCCGATTGAACTAATATGCGGTCAACTCGCTTCGCTCCTAGATCCCTTAAAGCTCCGCTATATAAAGCGGGAGTAACTTCGATACTCTCGTTGATCCCATACAAATCACTGCTGTAAATACAAAACCAAAGCTATCGCTTTTGATTTTTGTTTATCTTATTAAAGCTCAAACTATACAAAGAGGGAGTAACTTAGCTACGCTTGTTGCTCCCTTTAAAATCCCTCCTGTAAATAAAAAACTAAAGTTAACGCTTTTGATTTTTGATTGTTTCTTAAAGCTCAAACTATGTTTGGCTTTAGTAAAAAATCAAAAAACCACACATATCTGTGTGGTTTTGTGCTTAATGTGACCCTGGAGGGAGTCAAACCCCCAACCGCTGGAGCCGAAATCCAGTGCTCTATTCAGTTGAGCTACAGGGCCAATTGATTATTGGGACAACTTTTGTTTTACTATTGTAGAAATGGTCTTTCCATCAGCCTGACCAGCTAATTCCTTTCTAACTATGCCCATAACTTTTCCCATGTCTTTCATGCCTTCTGCTCCAATGGAATCGATGGTCATCACAACCACTTTCTCTATTTCTTCTTCGCTTAAGGCTTCCGGTAAAAACTGACTGATCACCTCTGCTTCATCTATTTCCGGTAAAGCCAGATCTTTTCTGCCCTGATCCAGGTAAATAGCTGCACTATCCTTACGTTGTTTTACCAGTTTCTGAAGTAATTTCAACTCTTGTTCTTCTGCTAATTCACTAGTTGCACCACTTTCTGTTTGCGCTAATAATATAGCTGATTTAACCGCTCTTAATGCTGTTAAAGCTGTTTGATCCTTCGATTTCATAGCCTCTTTCAAAGCTGTCATAACTTTTTCCTGTAAGCTCATTTTCTATTGATTAATTCCTTGCGAATATACTAAGAAATTACTTTTTTAAATAACATATTATAAATGAAAAAACCGAAAAGATCAAGGGGTCTTTTCGGTTTAAAAAATTAAGAACAATGGATTAAATTAAATTTTTCTTCTTGTTCGATCCCGCTGTAAAGCGGGATTAATTCAACCTTCTACTTTCAATGCGACGTTGTCTTTTGAAAGCAGGGTTTAATTAATCTACATTATCATGCAGGAATGAATTATTACTCCTTAATTGAATTTCATCGTTTTCATCCAGATCTACAGAGGTTCTCGATGAACTGGTCTCTGATGAATGTTCAGCATCCGTCAGATTGATTCCCTGACGCTTATAGGCCGGTTCTTTTTCTATATCATCTATCTTAGCCGTATTGAACTTATAGTTGAAATCTTTCATTTTACGCCTTCGTTCTGCAGCGCGTTCTTTCAAAATCTCTGAAATGGGGCTGTTTATAGGGTCTATTTCCTCAGCAGGTTCTTCAGATTCATGTTCTTTTTCAATTACCTTTTTTTCAAAAACTATTTCTTCTTCGGTTTCTGTCTCTGAATTTGAGGCAACACCCTGCGTGTTCATTGAAGACTCCACTTCTATGTAACTATCCAGAGCGTAATGGGTTTCGCCTTGATCACCAGCTTCTGTCACCGGAATAAGTTCAGTATAATCATTTACCTTAATATCCTTGACCTTCTCGTCCAAATCAAATTTTACAAGCTCTTTATCTTCGGTTTTCTCTTTTTTACTTTGGTTGATAGGCAGATCGAAGGTTAAAGTAATTTGTTCCTCCTCATTTGGTTCTTCCACAGCATCTTCCTGTACTTCCGGTGTCATATTGGTTACAATGAATTCCGGTTCCAGATCATGTTCAATTGATTGGTCAATAGTAACATCCTGATATTCAACCTCGATATTTTTAATCAATTCAGTTGTAGGAATAAGATCCATTTCTATGTCTTTTTCCTCCTTTGGCTCACCAATTTCAATGGACTCGTCATCATACAATTCACTTAAATCTAATGTATGCCTGACCACTTCTTCTTCCGGCTTAGCATTCAGCTCAATATCTGGTAAAATGATTGCAGGGTCTTTATCATCAGTACTCAGATCCTGCTCTAAGTATTGATCATCTTCAAGTGCATGAACAACCTTTTTCATCTCTGTATTGGAGATCTCATTTTGCTGTTCTATGTTGAATCCGGTTGCAATAATAGTAACAGAGATGGCCTCTTCAAGACTTTCATCTTCACCAACTCCCATAATAATATTGGCTCCATGACCTGCTTCATTCTGAATATGATCATTGATCTCTCCTATTTCATCAATAGTAATTTCCTGAGTACCGGAAACAATAAGCAGCAATACGTTTTTGGCTCCCGTAATTTTATTATCATTCAGTAATGGAGAATCCAACGCCTTCAGGATAGCTTCATGCGCTCTGTTTTGTCCTGTGGCAGATGCAGAACCCATAATAGCAGTTCCGCTATTACTTAGTACTGTCTTGGCATCACGAAGATCTATATTCTGAGTATAATGATGTGTAATAACTTCTGCTATCCCACGAGCCGCTGTAGATAACACTTCATCAGCTTTCGAGAAACCTGCCTTAAATCCTAGGTTTCCATAGACCTCTCTAAGCTTGTTGTTATTTATTACAATTAATGAATCTACAACATTTCGTAAATTTTCAATACCCAATTGAGCCTGTTCATTACGCATTTTACCTTCAAATTGAAAAGGCATGGTGACAATTCCCACAGTTAAGATATTGGCTTCCTTAGCCATTTTTGCAATTATCGGGGCCGCACCAGTTCCTGTTCCGCCTCCCATTCCCGCAGTTATGAATAACATTTTTGTGTTGGTCTCTAACATGCTTTTTAGCTCATCAGAACTTTCAACCGCGGCTTGTTCACCTATATTTGGGTTGGCTCCTGCGCCTAATCCTTCAGTTAAATTCACTCCTAACTGAATCTTATTGGGCACACCACTATTTTGTAGGGCCTGTGCATCTGTATTACAAATCACAAAATCAACACCTTTGATGCCTTGTTGAAACATATGATTTATCGCATTGCTACCGCCACCACCAACTCCAATAACCTTGATGACATTGGACTGGTTTTTTGGTAAATCGAATGCAATATTTTCGAATTCTTTGTTGCTGCTCATAAATACTATTTTGGGTTAATTAATTATATTCTAATCTACTCTGCATTGTCTAAAAAATCCTTGACTCGTTCTGTCAGCTTATCCAGGAAAGATCGTCTTTCATTTTTGTTTTCTTCAGAACTGGTTAATGCATCTTCATCATCTTGCACTCCTTCATTTAATTCCGTTTCTTCTTTTTTACGTTCATGCCTTTTCACGCCATCCATTACCAATCCAACTGCTGTAGCAAATTGGGGACTTGTCACGTCATCATCACTGCCTCCTGCCAGATGCTCATTTGGATATCCTATTCTCGTGTCCATTCCCGTTATGTATTCTGCCAATTGTTTCAAATGTTTTAACTGAGCGCCTCCTCCTGTTAATACAATTCCTGCTATAAGCTTCTTTTTTTGCTCCTCATGACCATAGTTTTTGATCTCTACATATACCTGCTCAATGATCTCGACGACCCTGGCATGAATGATCTTGGACAAATTTTTAAGGGTAATCTCTTTTGGTTCTCTTCCTCTTAATCCGGGAATAGATACTATTTCATTATCCTTATTTTCACCTGGCCATGCCGAACCAAACTTGATCTTTAATAATTCTGCCTGTTTTTCAATGATAGAGCATCCTTCCTTGATATCTTCTGTAATGACATTCCCGCCAAAGGGAATGACCGCCGTATGCCTGATTATTCCATCTTTAAAAACAGCCAGATCAGTGGTACCACCTCCTATATCAATTAGTGCCACTCCAGCTTCCTTTTCCTCCTGACTCAGAACAGCATTCGATGAGGCCAAAGGTTCTAATGTTATACCATCCAGTTGCAAACCTGCACTTTTTATACACCTTCCAATATTACGTATGGATGAAACCTGCCCGACAACCACATGAAAATTAGCTTCTAATCGTCCGCCATACATACCTATAGGTTCTTTAATTTCACCCTGACCATCAACTTTGAATTCCTGAGGAAGCACATGAATAATTTCCTCTCCTGGAAGCATGACCAGCTTATGAACCTGATTGATGAGTCTTTCTATATCATCTTCATCAATGACCAACTCAGCATTTGCCCTGGTTATATAATCGCTATGTTGTAAACTTCTAATATGCTGTCCTGCAATACCAACTGTAACCTGCTCTATACTCATTCCTGATGCCGCTTCCGCTTCCTGGACCGCTTGTTGAATGGATTGAATGGTTTGGGTGATATTATTGACCACACCTCTGTGAACTCCTAAGCTTTTTGACTTTCCAATTCCCAGAATCTCGAGTTTCCCATATTCATTCTTACGGCCAACCATTGCCGCAATTTTTGTGGTTCCTATGTCTAATCCCGCTGCTAAATTATTCTCCATAGTTTACTTTTTGGTACATACAACCTGGTTGCCAAATTGTAAATTGACCTTGCTATACGTGTTCAATGTTTTGTCTTTTAGGGCCTTTTGATAAAAAGCCTTCAGATTATTAAATTTCTGATCTAAGGATTCTACTTCACCTAAATACACCTTAAAACTATTCTGTCTGAGCGTAAGAGAAATTGTATTTTTATCCTCTTGATGAATTTCAGTCACATACTTGCTCAATATGGCATCGTCGTATACTTTTTTTGCTACCTCAAAAACATTTTCCAATCTATCTTTTTGAATTCTTCCTGTGACAAGCGGCACACGTGCCGAAAAATTGGAAGACAGCGGCATGTAAGAACCACTTTCGTCAATATAAAATGATGCATTTGTATTGACTCTTGCAATAGGTGTTTTTTGTTCGATTCTAGCTGTAAGCTTCCCATTTACAGACATATATACTTCAGCATTTTTTATTATTGGATTTTTTTTCAGGGCTATTTCTAACTCATTCAAATCTAGAATTTCTTTAGGCACTCCCGTAACTTGACCATTTTTTTGTATTAACAATTTACTAACATTTTCTTCTGTCAAAAAGGGGTGTGTATTGTCGACAAATTCTATATTGATAGTCTCCACTACTCTGCGTGTATTTTTATTTGATGAAAAAGCAAATAGAAACACTGCTATTAATAGCGTAAGCACTAATTTTATTATGTTCCAGTTAATTTGCAAAGCTCAAATTATGTTTGATTTTATTCACTTCTTCTCCAATATCTCCAGCGCCCATTGTTAATACCACATGGGCATTACTTTGTTGTATCTCACTTGAAATATCCTTTTTTAAGACTAACTTTTTATTTGGGTTACTTATTTTAGAAAGCAGCCAGTTAGATGTAATTCCTTTAATGGGTGCTTCTCTGGCAGGATAGATATCCAACAGCAAGATCTCATCAAATTGCGATAGACTTTTTGCAAATTCATCTGCAAAATCTCGAGTTCTGCTGAACAAATGGGGCTGAAAAACAGCCAATACTTTTTTCTCCGGATACATTTCTCTGGTCGCCTCATATACGGCATCAATTTCCTTGGGGTGATGCGCATAATCATCAATAAATATCAGACTTTCATCTTTTATTTGATAGCTAAATCGTCTTTTAACACCTTTGAAAGATGCTAAAGCTTTGGCGAGCTGTTTAGAAGGACATCCATATTCAACAGCCATCGCCAAAGCCACTAATGCATTCGACAAATTATGTCTACCAGGTAGGTTAAATTGTATATTATTAATCAATGTTTCTGGTGTCACAACATCAAAAACATACACTCCATTTTCTATTCTAATATTTTGAATTGAATAATCACTGTCATCTTCAATTCCGTAGGTTATTCCAGACAGCGGTAAGCCGTTTTTAACAAATAATTTTCCATTGGGCTTTATTTTATTTGAGAAGTCTACAAAAGATTTCACCAATTCTGAAGCCTCTCCGTAAACATCTAAATGATCTGCATCCATTGATGTTATACAGGCAAAATCAGGTGATAGAGTTAAAAAGGACCGATCGAACTCATCGGCTTCAACTACCGTAACTTCTGACCCCTTAATGATTAGATTGGTTTTATAATTTTCACTGATTCCTCCTAAGAAAGCGGTTAAACCAATTCCACATTCATAGAGCAGATGGGCTAAAATACTGGTTGTAGTAGTTTTTCCATGCGTACCTGCAACAGCCAGGCAAAACGTGTTTTTTGTTATCAATCCTAATACTTCAGAGCGTTTCAACACCTTAAAACCCGTACTTTGGAAAAATATAAGTTCCTCATGCTTCTCTGGTATTGCAGGCGTATAAACCACCAAGGTTATTTTAGGATTCAGAAATTGCCTGTCTATTAGAGAAACGGATTCCTCATAATGAATTTTTATACCTGTTTGCTCCAACCTTTCTGTAATCTCTGTTTTAGTTTTGTCATATCCAGCCACATTCATATTATTTATCTTAAAGTAATGGGCCAAAGCGCTCATGCCAATTCCTCCAATTCCTATGAAATAAATATTTTGTATGCTGTTCAAATTCATTTATTCAGTAATTTATCTACTTCGTCTGCTATTTGTTTTGTTGCATCTACCAGAGCCAATTTTTTAATATTCTCAGCTAATTGTTTTTGCTTTTCTTTTGATGCCAGTAGTTGTTTGAATTTATTTTCAAAATCAACATCCAGATCACTTTCCTTTATCATAACAGCAGCATTTTTATCAACAATAGACAGGGCGTTTTTAGTTTGATGATCTTCTGCCACATTAGGTGATGGAATAAATATGACCGGTTTACCCACGATACACAATTCTGAAACTGAACTCGCCCCTGCTCTTGAAATAATTATATCTGCCACGGCATAAGCGAGATCCATCCTGTTTAAAAAAGCATGGACCTGAACATGTTTATTATGACCACTCATTTTATAGGTCTCATGGTACAGTTTACCGCATTGCCATATAACCTGAATATTATGAGTATTAAAGAAATCCAACTCTGAAGAAATTAATTCATTTACTCGTTTTGCTCCCAAACTACCACCTACAACCAAGAGTGTTTTTTTACCTTTTAGTAAATCAAAATATTCAAAGCCTTCGTCTGCCTTTGTATTTATATCCAGTAGATCCTGCCGAACAGGGTTACCCGTTTTTATTAATTTTTCACTTGGAAAAAACCGATCCAATTTATCATAGGCCACACATATTTTATCTACTTTTTTAGCAAGCAGTTTATTGGTTATACCCGGATAGGAATTCTGCTCTTGAATTAAACTGGGAATTCCCATTGAAGTAGCAACCTTTAATAAGGGGCCACTAGCAAATCCACCTGTACCGATGCTTACGTCTGGTTTAAAATTCCTTATAATGTTTTTTGCTCTCCATAGACTATTCATCAGTTTAAATGGAAACAATAAATTTTTTAGTGTTAGTTTTCTCTGGATACCAGAAATCCATAAGCCAACAATCTTATAGCCAGCCTGGGGAACTTTTTCCATTTCCATTCTATCTTTAGCACCTACAAACAGTAGTTCAGCGTTAGGGTGACGAGCTTTTAACTCATTGGCAATAGCAATTGCAGGATAGATATGACCACCTGTTCCTCCACCTGATAATATTATTCTGTAACTGCTCATTATATAGTTTCTGATAGAATTTTCAATGGATTATCATCTTCAATGCTTTCCTGTTTCTTGATCTCCTGACGTTCTGCACTAACACTTAAAATTATTCCTAGTGCTAAACAGGTCATCCAAATTGATGTGCCGCCACTACTGATCAATGGCAAGGTTTGTCCCGTTACCGGAAATAATTCCACTGCAACTGCCATATTTATCAATGCCTGAAACACAATAGGAATACCAACACCAACAGCCAGCAATTTTCCAAAAAACGATCCAGCTTTCTGCGCTACAATTACCGTTCTAAACAATAACCATAAGTATAATACCATTATTGAAAGTCCGCCAATTAATCCGTATTCTTCAATGATAATTGCATAAATAAAATCTGATGAAGACTGTGGTAAAAAGTTCTTTTGGATACTTTTTCCGGGACCAACTCCTTTAATTCCTCCGGTGGCTATAGCTATTTTTGCTTTTTCTATTTGATAATGTTCAACCGTATCCTCACCTTTTACAAAATTTTCAACTCTGCTCATCCATGTATCTATTCTATTTGGCATTACATCTGGAAATGCCTTTGCTACCAATACAAATAAAGCTAGACCTATTAAGCCTGCTCCCATTATTGCTCCTAAATACTTTAAGGGATAACCCCCTAAAAAGGATAACAAAATAACCATGGAAAAAATTATAGCAGCTGTTGAAAAATTTGCGGGAAGTATTAAGATCAGTATTAAAAAAACAGGCACCCACAATGGTAAAACAGTATCTTTAAAGGTGATCTGCTTGTCTTTAATTTTAGAAAGATATCTTGTAACATATACCATGAGAACAACACTGGCAAATGTTGAAGTCTGGAAAGACATTCCCACAAACGGAATTTGGATCCATCTGCTGGCATTAGCTCCTTCAATTGTTGTGCCTTGCAATAGCGTCACGACCAGCAATACCAAGACTACTGGCATCATGATCATTGATAAGCCCCTAAAATATCTGTAAGGTATTTTGTGCACACCATACATGATCGCAAACCCAAGGAAAAGATGCATAAAGTGCTTTACAAAGAAACCTGTTGTATTGCCGTCTCCACTAACATATGCTAAATTGCTGGCTGCACTGTAAACAGGCAGAAATGAAAATATAGCCAATAGAGCCGCTATTGCCCAAATTAACCTATCTCCTTTTATGTTTTTGAATACAGTTTGCATATTCTATTTATAAATTTCTCACAGCCTCTTTAAATTGTCTACCACGATCCTCATAATTCTGAAACAGATCGAAACTTGCACAAGCCGGGGACAACAGAACATTATCTCCAGCCTCTGCTACTTTATAGGCTATTTTCACCGCTTCACTCATAAATTGAGTCTCAACAATGACATCAACCATATTACCAAATGATTTAAGCAACTTCTCATTATCAATACCTAAACAAATGATTGCCTTTACTTTTTCATTTATAAACGGATACAATTCCTCATAATCGTTTCCTTTATCTTCTCCTCCTACAATCCAAACTGTTGGAGCATCCATGCTTTCCAGAGCATAATATGTTGCATTGACATTTGTTGCTTTAGAATCATTAATATATTCAACTTTGTTAATGGTTAGTACATTTTCTAAACGATGCTCAACACCCTGAAAGTTCTCTAAACTCTCTCTGATGGTTTGCTTTCTTATTTTTAATATATGAGCCACTGTTGCTGCAGCCATTGCATTTTTGATATTGTGTTTTCCCTCTAAGGCTAAATTTGCGGTTGGCATAGTTATTTGTCTATTATCAATTGTTATTATTATTTTATTTTTCTCCAAATACGCTCCATTTTTAAGTTTTTTACTCAATGAAAATGGCAATAGCGTAGATTGAATGGTGTTATCTTTCATCCAATTAATGATAACCTCATCATCTGCATCATAAATGAAGAAGTCCTCATTGGATTGGTTTTTTACGATCTGAAATTTTGAATGCACATAATTTTCAAATTTATAGTCGTAACGGTCTAAATGATCAGGAGTTATATTTGTAAGAATAGCTATGTCAGGATTAAAATCTACGATTCCATCCAACTGAAAACTGCTAATTTCCAATACAAAGTTGGGGTAGTTTTTCTCTAAAACCTGTTTCGCAAAACTATCTCCAATATTGCCTGCCAACCCTATATCCAAATTATTTTTAAGCAAATGATGTATTAAGGTAGCAGTAGTTGTTTTTCCGTTACTCCCTGTCACTCCAATGATCATCGCCTCAGTGAATTTTGATGCAAATTCAATCTCAGATATTATAGGTATCCGCTTCTCCTTTAGTTGGATCACTATTTCACCTTTATCAGGTATTCCAGGACTTTTCATGACTATATCAGCATTCAGAATTTTTAATTCTGAATGTTGTCCTTCCTCCCATTCAATCTCATTTTGTATAAGAACGTTTTTATATTTTTCTTTTATTGATCCTTTATCAGAAACAAATACTTCAAAGTCTTTTGCCTTTCCCAACAGAGCTGTTCCCACTCCACTTTCTCCTCCTCCTAATATGACTAGTCTCTGTTTTGCCATTTACATTTATTAGATACTTCTACACCTTGCCTGCGGCAGGCAGGAGCTCAGTATGACAACTTTTTATCTTAATTTCAGGGTCACTATTGATAGTATTGCTAGAAAAATTCCAACAATCCAAAATCTAGTAACTATTTTACTCTCGTGGTATCCTCCTTTTTGATAGTGATGATGCAAAGGCGACATTTTAAAAATGCGCCTGCCCTCACCATATTTCTTTTTTGTGTATTTAAACCAACTCACCTGAAATATGACCGACAAGGATTCTGCGAAAAATATTCCACACAAAATTGGTATTAGCAATTCCTTGCGCACTGAGATGGCAATTACTGCAATCACACCCCCTATAGTCAAACTGCCTGTATCTCCCATAAATACCTGCGCGGGATAGGTGTTATACCACAGGAATCCAATTAGTGCTCCAACAAAAGCAGCAATAAATACGACTGTTTCACCCAGTCTGGGAATGAACATGATGTTTAAATAATCTGAAAAAATGATGTTACCTGAGACAAAAGCAAAAATAGCCAAAGCAAATACTATGATAGCCGAACTTCCTGCTGCCAATCCATCTATTCCATCCGTTAAGTTTGAACCGTTAGAGACTGCTGATACAATAAAAATGACTATTGGAATAAAAATCAACCAGGCATATTTTGCGAGATCTTTATCTATCCATGAAATTAAATTAGCATAATCAAACTCATTATTCTTTACAAAAGGAATGGTTGTTTTAGTTGATTTTTCTTCAACCTTGAATAGTTTTGTTTGAGGCAGGTTAGGATTTTCTGCCATTAGTTGCTGCTGTTGCGCAATTGGTAATTTTTCCTTTATGACTACGCCATTATGAAAATACATAACAGCACCCACAAATAAGCCCAGGCCAACTTGACCAAGAATTTTAAATCTTCCCTTAAGGCCTTCTTTGTCTTTTTTGAACACTTTAATGTAATCATCTATAAAACCAATCAAACCCATCCATATGGTGGAGAAAATGAGCATGATGACGTAAATATTATCCAGTTTACAAACCAGAAATACAGGAATTAAGGTTGCAACAATAATGATAATACCACCCATTGTAGGTGTTCCTGATTTTTCCATTTGACCACTTAAGCCCAGATCTCTTACAGCTTCACCAACTTGTTGTCTTTGAAGATAATTGATGATCTTTTTTCCAAATATTGTAGAAATCATAAGTGACAAAATAATTGCCACAGCAGCTCTGAATGTAATGTACTGGAATACACTGGCTCCTGGAAATTGAAATTGTTTTTCTAAATATTCGAATAAGTAATATAACATGTTTTGTTTCTGTTATTGAGATGCTTCGACAAGCTCAGCATGACAATTAGTTACTTCTGTAATTGCTTTAAAAATTCCCGGGCTATTTTAAAATCATTAAATTCAAAACGCTCACCTTTAATTTCCTGATAAGTTTCATGTCCTTTCCCAGCTATTAGGATGATATCGTTTGGATTTGCCAATTGGCAGGCGGTTTTAATTGCCTGTTTTCTATCGACAATTGACATCGTTTTCTTAAAATTTTGAGGCTCAACACCTTTTTCTATTTCTTTTATAATTTTCTCCGGCACTTCATTTCGTGGATTATCACTGGTAAAAACCACCTTAGTGCTTAGGCTTGAGGCTATTTTGCCCATTTTTGACCGTTTGGTCTTATCTCTGTCTCCTCCACAACCAACAACCGTTATCACCTCTTCATTATTGGTTCGAATACTGTTTACAGTTTCCAAAACATTTTGCAGGGCGTCTGGTGTATGAGCATAATCTATAATCACTGTGATCTTCTCATCTGAAACGAGATACTGGAATCGTCCACTTACGCTTTCCAACTCACTTATCAATCTTAAGATCTCCTCTTTTTCCAGGCCTAACAATTCCGCTGCACCATAAATAGCTACTAAGTTATAGGCGTTGAAACTGCCAATTAAGCGAGCCCAAACCTCACTGTCATTAAGTTTCAAGAGTAATCCTCCAAACTGATTTTCCAGTATTTGTGCCTTATAATCGGCATAGGTTTTTAAGGCATAGGTATATTTTCTAGCCTTCGTGTTCTGCACCATGATTAATCCATTCTTGTCATCAACATTTATAAGGGCAAAGGCTTGTGGTGGCAACTTATCAAAAAATGATTTCTTAACATCCCTGTATTCGGCGAATGATTTATGATAATCCAGATGATCATGAGACAAATTAGTAAAGATTCCTCCTTCAAAATACAGACCTTCAGTTCTATTTTGATGAATTCCATGGGAACTGACTTCCATAAAACAGAATTCCACGCCTTCTTCATTCATTTGTTTTAGATACCTGTTAATCGTCAGGGAATCTGGAGTAGTATGCGTTGCTTTATACTCATTCCTGTCAACCAATATTTTTACCGTTGACAAAAGTCCCACTTTGTAACCTGCTTTTTTAAACAACTCATACAATAAGGTCGCAACAGTTGTCTTTCCATTGGTTCCCGTTATACCAACCAGTTTTAAATTTTCTGAAGGAATACCATAAAAATTAGATGCCATTACGGCTAATGCCTGGCTTGAACTTTCAACCTGAACATACGTCACCCCGTTTATGAACTTCTTTGGGAGTTGTTCGCAAATTACAGCTATAGCACCTTGCTCAATGGCTTTATCGATATATTTATGGCCATCAACTAAAGTTCCTGGAATAGCAATAAAAACATCATTAAGCGATATGTTACGCGAATCAAAATCAATATTATTTACAGGAACAGAAGTACTGCCTACTACAGAATTGAGAATTACCTTATATAATATTTCTTTTAACTCTATCATGAGGTTTCTAAAACAACTATCTGGTTCTTTTTAACTTTTATTCCTTTTTTTATGGATTGGCTTCTTACAATTCCAGACCCTGAAAGTTTTACGTTCAATCCCATATTTTCTAATAAAGCCATGGCATCCATCGCCGGTAATCCTTTTACATTTGGCATTATAGTAAGATAGGTTTGAGCCGTTTTATAAAAACTCTCATACTCCCTCTCCACGGTTTTATTTGTTAAATCAAGTGTTTGAATTTCATCTACAATTGGCGTATCAATAAATATCTTTTGGGCCACTTTTTTAAACACCGGTCCTGAAACATCGGCACCATAATAGCCTACGCTTTTATCAGGCTCATGGATAACCACAATACATGAATATTTTGGGTTTTCAGCCGGAAAAAATCCGACAAATGAAGAGATGTAATTAAGTTTGTCTTTATCTCGGTAATCCTTCTGACACGTTCCAGTTTTACCTGCCATTGAGAAATTTGGAGAATACAACCCATGACCTGTTCCATGTTTTTTCTCAACTACATTAATAAGTAATTGTTTCATTTTAGCCGCTGTGCCCTTTGAGCAAACCTGGGAATTGATAACTTCTCTTTTAAAAGGCACAATGACCTTGTCAAATTCCTTAACTTCCTTTAAAAATTGAGGCCGTACCATTTCTCCATCGTTGGCAATGGCATTGTAAAATGCCAGTGTTTGCAAAGGTGTAAAGGACACGCCATAGCCATAGGCCATCCATTGCAAGGCTATACCGCTCCATCTTTTTTTATCACTGGGGTGCGGTATTATTGGTGCTGGCTCTCCAATTATAGGGAGGTCAAGTTTATGGTCTAAATTCATGTCATATAAACCTTCTACAAATTTTTTGGGGTTATTCTTATAGTGCCGATCTATTAATTTTACAACACCGGTATTAGACGAAACTTCAAATGCTTTCGCCGCTGAAATTATACCGTAACCTCCCTTTTTTGAATCCCGAACTTTTTTACCATAAAAGCTTACGATGCCTTTTTCTGTATCTACAACGTCACTTGTGTCAATAACTTGATCATCCAATGCAACTGTAAAAGCCATTAATTTAAATGTAGAACCAATTTCATGGCTTTCTCCAACGGCATAATTAAGACGTTCATAATAATGTCCGTTCTTATTCCTGCCAAGATTTGAAATAGCCTTAACTTCACCTGTTCTCGTTTCCATGACTACCACACAACCATGATTTGCTTTGTACTTCTCTAGTTGTTCAAGTAAGGCGTGATGTGCTATATCCTGAATATTAACATCTATGGTGGTATATACATCATATCCGTCTTTTGGCTCAACCTGATTAAAATCTTGTATGGGTTTCCATTGACCTTTACCAATTTTCTGCTTTAATCGTCTCCCATCTGTTCCTCTTAAGTATTTTTCACCGTAGGCTCCATCAATTCCAGGACGAGTAACATTGCCTTGATCGTCAAACCGCTCATAACCAATTGTTCTTTGAGCAATTCCACCCATTGGATGTTCACGTTTTGTTTTCTGCTCAACAATGAGTCCTCCTTTAAAAGCTCCAAGATCAAGCATTGGAAAATTGCGAAAACGTAAATAATCAGAATACCCAATATTTCTCGCTAGCAATAAGTATCTGTTTTTATTCGCTCTCGCTTTTCTTAAACTTCGCTGGTAATATCCTGATGATTTGCCATGAAAACCAGCTAATGAATCACATAGAGACTTCAGTTTTTTGCTGAAAATTTTATCACTTGGTGTCATAGCATCAAACCGAATATCATATTTTGGAATTGATGTCGCTAATAAATTACCTTTAGAAGAATATACGTTACCTCTATTAGATGGAATAACTACATTTTTAATTGTTCTATGTTCCGCTAAATCTCTGTACTTATCGCCATCAACCAATTGAATGCTCACTAATTTAAATATGACAAGAAGCGCGAAGACAAACATACATCCTGAAACAAAATACAAACGGTTTAATATGGTCTTGTTGCTTTCCAAACAGGTTTTAATTTTGTGATTTTACTTTTATTTTTTTTGGCGGAATCAATGAAGTAGATAAACCCAGAGAATTCATCTTCTGTATTACTGATGACTCCATCTTTATACTCATAAGTTTTTTTCGTCCTTCGACAAAAGCCGATCGCAATTCCTTCACTTCATTGTTCAATTTGGCAATCTCATGAACTTTTTTATCCGCGCTATGGGAACTGGCAATCATTATAATAGCCAAAATTGAGATGAAGATTATCATTCTCCAATTCTTAAAAGAATCATCACTCACTAAAAAAGTTCCTTTTAAAATGCTATAAATATTTTTTTTTACCACTTATAACTTTTCTGCTATTCTAAGTTTTGCACTTCGTGCTCTGTTATTGTTTATTATTTCTTTTTGATCCGGAGTAATTAATCCTCCAACCTTTTTAAAGGGTACTTCAAAATTTCCATAAATATCTCTTTCTGGTTCTCCTTCAAATAATCCGTTTCTTATGTATCGTTTCACTAACCTGTCCTCCAAAGAGTGATAAGAAATAACACTCAACCTTCCTCCAGGTTTTATGACTTCTTGTGTTTGTAATAGAAATTCCTTTAGTACTTCGATCTCTTGATTAACTTCAATACGAATTGCCTGATATATCTGGGCTAATACTTTATTTTCCTTTTTATGTTTTAAAAACCTGCTCAACGATTCTTTTAACTGTGATGTTGTTTTTATAGGAGCTTTATTTCTTTGTTCTACTATTTCTCTTGCCATTGCCGGAGCCTGTCTCAATTCACCATATTGAAACAATACCTGCCTGATATGTTCTTCTTCATATTCATTAACTACCTGGTATGCTGACAAATTGTTTTGCTGATCCATTCTCATGTCCAAATCAGCATTGAAGCGTGTTGAAAATCCTCGTTCAGCAACATCAAATTGATGAGAAGAAACTCCAAGATCTGCCAAAATACCATCGACTTGTTTGTGACCATGAAATCTCAAAAAACGCTTTAGATATCTAAAATTTTCGTTGATCAATGAAAAACGTACATCATTTATAGTATTTAAAAGAGCGTCCTGATCCTGATCAAATGCGATTAATTTTCCTGTTTTACTTAATCGGCTTAAGATTTCAATGCTATGTCCGCCTCCACCAAAAGTTGCATCAACATATACACCATCAGGTCTGATATTTAAGCCATCTACAGATTCTTTGAGCAAAACAGGGTTATGATATACTTCATTCATTAGCACCATCTTGTCCCATTACTTCTTCTGTGAGTTCTGCAATATCTTGAGGAGCTTCGTTGATTGCTTTTTCATAATTTTCCTTATCCCATATTTCAACTATATTAATTGCAGTTGAAACCATTATATTTTTGGATATTCCGGCAAATGCAAACAAGTCCTTAGGTATTAGCAATCTTCCTGCATTATCAATTTCGATCAATTTAGTTCCTGCTGTAAATCGCCTTATAAAATCGTTGTTCTTCTTTTTGTAACGATTCAACTTTCCCATTTTTTTCATTTCTATCTCCCATTCATCCATAGGATATAATTCAAGGCATTTATGAAATACCGAACGTTTTAAAACAAACCCATTCTGTATAACCGGAGACAGCTGTTTCTTCAAACCAGCGGGAAGCATAAGTCTGCCTTTAGCATCCACCTTACATTCATATGTTCCATTCAATGAGTTCATAAAACCTATATACAAGTTTCAAATATATTGAAAAATATACCACTTTTTACCACTTTTTACCACTTTGTTGATAAGTTTTCATTGAGGATAATATTTTAATCGATAAATCACCTTAGAATACAATAGATATAATGTATTGGCATGTGTCAAAAAGTGGAGTATTCTTTCTAACCTAAAAGATGTGGAAGATTATTTTTTGAAATATTCTAATTTGATTACATTGTTTTGTGAATTAACTATATTTGTTTTTTTACAATAGAAATGAACGATCCTATGGCGCAAAATTTAAAAAAGGAGGACCGATATAGCTATATTGAAGTTGGAGAAGGTCAACCAATCATAGTTCTTCATGGTTTAATGGGAGGACTAAGTAATTTTGACGGTGTTGTAAATTTCTTTTCAACCAAGGGCTACAATGTTATTATCCCGGAATTACCCGTTTACTCCATGTCTTTGCTTAAGACCAATGTGAAGAGTTTTGCTGAATATTTACAAGAGTTTATAGAATTTAAAGGTCTTGATAATGTTATTTTACTAGGTAATTCATTAGGTGGCCATATAGGATTGTATCATACTAAACATTATGCAAAAGTAGTTAAAGGCCTTGTGATAACAGGTAGTTCTGGATTATACGAAAGTGCTATGGGTGGCGGATACACAAAAAGAAGTGATTATGAAGTTATTAAAAAGAAGGCACAAGATGTTTTTTATGATCCGGCCATTGCTACTAAAGAAATAGTTGATGAAGTCTATGAAACGGTTAACGACAGAAATAAGCTGGTTAAAACTCTTGCAATAGCAAAGAGTGCGATACGGCATAATATGTCTAAGGATCTTCCAGAAATGAGTACTCCTACTTGTATCATTTGGGGAAAGAATGACACCGTAACACCTCCCGATGTAGCGGAAGAATTCAATGAACTATTACCGGATTCTGAGCTATTCTGGATTGATAAATGTGGCCATGCTGCCATGATGGAGCATCCTGATACTTTTAATGAAATTCTTTACAAATGGCTGCAGAAGAGAAATTTTTAATTTCTGTTGCGCAAATAATTATTAAAATTCATGAAGATCACCTCGGCCGAATTCGTAGTCAGCAATTCTGATGTCTCTAAATGTCCGAATAATATTTTACCTGAATATGCATTTATTGGGAGGAGTAATGTTGGGAAATCGTCATTGATCAATATGCTGACCAATAGAAAAAGTCTGGCAAAAACATCCGGTAAACCGGGTAAAACCCAATTGATCAATCATTTTATAATCAATAAAAACTGGTATTTAGTAGATCTTCCAGGCTATGGATATGCAAAAGTGTCTAAATCTGCTAAAAAAGTATTTCAAAAATTTATAACAGATTATTTCAGTAAACGCAAACAACTGGTTTCAGCTTTTGTTTTGGTTGATATCAGACACAAACCACAACCTTTAGATCTGGAATTCATGCAATGGCTGGGTGAGAATTTAATTCCGTTTTCAATTATTTTTACCAAAGCAGATAAACTTAAACCAAAAGCCATTGATAAACATATTGATGACTATAAAAACATTTTGTTCGAGTCTTGGGAGGAAATGCCCAACTTTTTTATTACTTCATCATCTAAAGGAATTGGAAAAGAAAAGCTTTTGGATTATATTGAATCCATTAACAATACAATTTAATGTTTTTATAAAATTTGGAGTCAGTCATTGATTATTTGCAAATATATTTAATAGTTCAACTAGTTTTTATATTTTTGACCTTACATGTTTTGTCTTATTACATTTTGAGATTTAACTTTCACAACAATTTTATTACCCAAATATGAAATTATTTAGCCAAGTATCTTATTGGACAAAAATAACAGCATTAAGCATAGGTTTAATTAGCTTAAGTCTTACTGCGTTTTTTTCTACTGTAGTGGTTTCCCTAACAGAATTTGCATTCAAATATATGAACCCTAATGTTGATGCGGATCAAGACATTTACATATTTATTATTAAGTTAACATTGATTCTATTTATAGCATTTTTGTTTTTTATCAGTTTTAGCTTATTATGTAATCTCCATGTAAAGTTCTATAATTTTATAAACTCAATTATAAATACTGAAAAGTTATATAAAACAATAGTAACTGATCCATTGACTTCAAAAACGAATTTTTCTAAGTTTGTTTTTATTACTGCTACTTCTTATGCTATAATTCTGCATCTTATATATTTGATTTTTGGAAACATTTACGATGATGGTGCCGGTTCATTAGATGAGAGCATGGCAGAATATATATCTTCTTTTTTACTAATAATCTCTTCCATCATTTTATTAGTTTCTATTTTGATGCTTAAAAATGTAAGTGCTCCAAATAAGGATAAAAGAATAATAAGGACTTGTCTATCCATACTTTCTTTAATGTTTTTATTTGTGTTTATGGAAGAATTTAGTTGGGGACAACAAATTTTTCAATGGGAAACCACAGGAACTTTGAATGAAATTAACTTTCAAAAAGAAACGAATCTTCATAACGTCATTCAGCCTTTACTAAAATTCATGTATCCTTTGGGTGGAATCGGATTATTTTTTATTCTTCTTCTTTTATGGTTTTTTCCAAGAGGTAAAGAGCATTTTTGGTTAAATTTATTGACTCCACATATAAGTCTAATTTACCTTGTCTTCTTTATGGCATGTGTAAGTTTTGATGGTCTACTTTTAAGTGAATTATTTGAATTGTTGTTTTATCCATTTCTTCTTCTTTATAGTATTAGAATTCTGGTTTGTATTTTATATCCAAGTACTAAAAGAGAATCTGTTTAATGTTTTTTCAAGAATTAGATTTTATAAAAAATCAAAAAAATGAGAATTTTTTTTAACTTAAAGTGATTAATTCAGTTTAAGCTGTTTAGAAAATTGTCATGAAGAGTATCTATTTGAGAATATTACTGAGTTTTATTTTATTATCACTTCTTTCGGATCATGCAATAGGACAAACAAAAATCATGTCATATAACATAAGATATGATACAGATTATGACAACGAAAATAGCTGGGATAAGAGAAAACCGGATCTCATTAATTTGATTGCCAGATATAAACCGGATATTTTTGGTGTTCAGGAAGGCCTTAAAAATCAAGTAGATTTTATCAAAAACAATCTTAGTGATTATGAGTATACAGGTGTAGGTCGAGATGATGGAAAATCCAGAGGCGAATACTCAGCTATTTTTTATAACTTTTCAAAGTTTAAACTGCTAAAAAGTAATACCTTTTGGCTATCAAGAACTCCGGAAAAAGTATCTGTTGGCTGGGATGCAGCCTTACCGAGAATTTGCACCATGGGAGTTTTTCAGAATTTAAAAACCTTAGACTCACTTTATGTATTCAATGCCCACTTTGACCACATTGGAAAAGTCTCCAGAAATTTGTCAGCAGCATTGATTGTGGAAAAAATAAAGGAATTAGGGCTATTAAGAAAAAAACTGGTAGTCATGGGCGATTTTAACAGTGAGTCATTTGATCAGCCCATTCAAATCCTGAGTATGGCACTTGAAGATGCGCTTATCATAAGTGATAATAAACGTATTGGTCCAATTGGAACCTTTAATGGATTTAAAAAAGCACATATCCCCAAAAAAAGAATTGATTATGTTTTCTCACGAAATTTAGACGTTACAGCCTACATTCATGTTGATGATCGCAGGTCCAACGGACTTTGGGTTTCTGATCATCTTCCTGTTTTTGTTGAATTCAGATCAAAATTTTAATGATATTTGCCGAATGTTAATCAGAATTAAGGACCGCAACAAACAGAATTATTTTAAATTTTTAATTTTAATATTGATTTGTTCTAATATGCACACTACACATTCTCAAAACCTTAGTGATCACCTATGGAAAAATCGGGTATTGCTTGTAGTTAGTAAAACCTTGGACAATAGCCTGTATCTAGGACAAATCAAGGAGCTCAAAAACCATGAACAAGGATTAAAAGAACGCAAACTTATTGCATATCATATAACGCCTGCTAAATTCAAAAAAGGCCTTGAAAACAACAATTGGGAACTATCTAAATCGTTATACAAAACTTACAACAAATCCAATACTGAATATAAAATCATATTGATAGGATTAGATGGAGGTATTAAACATCAACAAAATGAAGTTTTATCGTGTTCTGATTTGTTCAGCATTATTGACGGTATGCCAATGAGACAACAAGAGATCGGACAAAATAAAAAGTCCAATTAAAAATGCTGTGTTTGAAAACTATTTGATCTAAGTGATTCCTTTACTTTTTCAACTCCAGTTTTTCTGCAAAATAATCACAAAAGTCCTTCATGGTAGCTGTCATTTTTTCATCCTGGGTTGCTTTATTGAAAGAGTTACTCATTGCTACCAAGGTTTGATAAAAGAATACTTTCATATTATCCACAGGCATATCTTTCGTCCAAAGATCTATCCGCAAAGTCTCCTTTGCTTTTTCATCCCAAACCGACAGCATCATAGCTTTGGCTTCCTGGTCTTTAATACCCCCATCATCGGCAGTCCAATGCAGTTTCTCCGGTATTCTGTTTTCATCTAATTCTACTTTCAGTTCGATGGTAGATGTATGTGTTGCCATTATTTTTGTGGTTTGAATTTTGAATTATTATAAATATCTGCAGGATTGGTTATTAACATTTTTCTCAGGGATATATCGTTATTCTTCATATAAGCCCGAACTATTTTCCAACCTATATACTGACCAATCCTTCCGGGAGATTCACTATCCAACTCTAAATAAAATTTACTAAAAGGAGCCGGATTGATAAACCGACTTATTAAATCCTGATCGGTACTAAACAACAATTCTTTTTCAACAAAATATCGCCAGATCTCAGCTTCATTTGCCTGTGCCCATTCCAATTGACTTTGTGTATATCCAATTTTACTGGCATCTA
>JABDOZ010000096.1 GCA_013043005.1 Flavobacteriaceae bacterium
ATTCAGGATAATGTTTTATGGACAGAAGAGGGACATAGAATGTCGTGGCGAATGATGCTTAGATCAAAAACCGGAAGATCCAACTTTTATGTAATAAATAAGGATTCCAATGAAAAGAAATTGGTGAATTTAAATGAATATCTGACACAAAAACAAAAACATCAGGTGTCAACCAAACCAGATGTGATCTGGCAATTTGCTCAACGATTAAAGAACGAATATGCCTTAAAAGGTGAGGATGTTTCTGTTTATGTAGATAACTATATCAGTGTTAACGGTAGGCCTTATGCCAAACTAATCGATCCTGAAACAGACTTGGCTAAAGTAGAATGGGATGCATTCAAACATTCGTCATGGATTTTACCCTCAAACTTAGAATGATATTAATTAATACAATCTAAACAATTTGTTACTTTTGTTCTTTCATAATTACTGACCCTTAAGTGTTGGTGTCTATAACAAAGAACCTTAAATATGCTACAAGTCGCTTTCATTAGAAATAACAAAGACCAGGTTATTAAAAAGTTAAAAAAACGAAATTTTAACGCTGATAGTATAGTGGATCAGGTTTTGAAAATAGATGAGCAACGAAGAAGCTTGCAAACTCAATTGGACAAGACCTTAGCGGAATCTAATTCCTTGTCAAAAGAAATTGGGAGCCTATTCAAATCAGGTGAAAAGGAAAAGGCGAATATCTTAAAGGAAAAAACGACTCATTTAAAGGAAACTTCCAAGACTTTGTCAGAAGATCTTAATACCAAGACTAATGAATTAAATAGTTTACTTCATACCATACCTAATGTTCCTAATGAACTTGTTCCGTCAGGAATTGCAGAAGATGATAATGAAGTGGTTTTTAAAGAAGGAAGTATTCCTGATCTGAATGAAAATGCACTTCCCCACTGGGATTTAGCAAAAAAATATGACATCATCGATTTTGAATTAGGAAACAAAATTACAGGTGCAGGCTTTCCGGTATACAAAGGTAAAGGTGCCAGTCTTCAGCGTGCTTTAATTTCTTATTTTCTAGATAAAAATACAGCTGCTGGCTACACGGAATATCAATTACCTTACTTAGTAAATGAAGCCTCAGGCTTTGGGACGGGACAATTACCTGATAAAGAGGGGCAAATGTACCACATTACAGAGGACAACCTGTATTTAATTCCGACAGCTGAAGTCCCTGGAACCAATATATTCAGAGGAGATTTACTTAATGAAAACGATTTGCCAATTACAATTACTGGTTACACACCATGTTTTAGAAGAGAAGCTGGCAGTTATGGTGCACATGTTAGAGGTTTAAATAGGTTGCATCAGTTCGATAAAGTTGAAATTATAAGAATTGAACATCCTGATAACTCGTATAAGGCTTTAGATGGGATGGTAGATCATGTAAAGGACATTTTAAAAGAACTCGAATTACCATACAGGATCTTAAGACTTTGTGGTGGCGATTTAGGATTTACTTCTGCATTGACCTATGATTTTGAAGTCTATTCTACGGCACAAGAAAGATGGCTTGAAATAAGCTCTATATCAAACTTTGAATCCTTTCAGTCAAATCGATTGAAACTCAGATTTAAATCAAATGATGGTAAAAAGCAATTAGCCCATACTTTAAATGGAAGTGCTCTTGCTTTACCAAGAGTTCTAGCTGGTATTCTGGAGAACTGTCAAACCCCGGAAGGAATTGCAATTCCCGAAGTTTTAGTACCTTACACGGGATTCAAAATAATTGATTGATGAAATCTGCCTCAAATTATTGGGTTTTTATTTTTCTTTCCTCTCTACTTTTTAACTGTGCAACCCGCAAGTCAGATAGTATTGAAGGTACTTCAATGCAAAAAGCATACGTCGTGCTTCGCACGGAAGGTTTGGATGCAGAAATTAACAAATTTATAAGTGTATTAAATTCTAATTTCGTCACTAATAAAATAGCCTCGGATATTAACCATTATGCCATCGGAAGAACATGGAAAATTGATGAAATATTTAGCACTGCATATAATAACAACTATGACTACATTATTTTAATAGATCAAGTTGCTAAATTTACCATTGATAATAGAACCAATATTGGCGGTAAATACCAAATAAGGTCCTATCCCATCAAGTCTTCAAATCCCGACTGGATAGATCTGGGACAAAAAACATGCAATATTGCGGTACGGAAGTCAATTGATAAATTCTCGGAACAAATCATTAGCCAGATTACACCTAATTACGGTCCTTCGAAAGTTTCTTCTCAGGAAGAACAATTCTTTGCAGAAAAAGAACAAACACATAACTCTGAAATTGATTACAATCAACTTAAATCTTCTGAGGAAATGGATATTGAAATAGCAGATTTAAGAAAGCAATTAGAGCAAGAAAAAGAACGAACTAATAAGGTTGTAGCAGAAAAAGAAGAATTAGAAAAAAAATATGAACGAGCTTTAAATTTTCAAAAGGAAAAAAATCAATCCATTATTGAAGGTCTGGAATCTTACAAAAAAGAAAATGAACCAGCTGAAGTAAAAATTAATGGTGAAAAGACAATAACCGAATTAAAAAAAGAGGAAGTAATAACGTTCAATCAAACTGCGAAACCTTCGCAAAAACAAAAACGTGTTAAAGCAAAACGTGTTAACAGTAATGTCAAAAGATCTTCAAAGAAGAATCTAAAAACCCATTCTAGTAAAACCAATGAATCTACTTTAAGTTTTAAAAAGTCAATAAACAAATCTAATGCTCTTTTAATCATCAGGGGGAAAGAGGAAGAATTAAATTCATTTAATGATCTAAAAGATAATTTAGAATTCGAATTAATAAATGCCAATATAAAAGCTACTACTCATATAATCAATTTTAAAAAAGTTGTCAATAAAGAAGATATTTTAAGTTTTAACAAACACAAATATAAATACCTAGTTTTCATTGAGCATTACAGTACTACAGAAGACGACCTTTCCATATTTACTATATCCGTGTACACGCCAAATGATGCTTCAACATGGAAAGATATTGAACAAACATCATATAACTTAGAAGATGATAAATCACTAAAAGAGTTCGCACAAACTGTATTAAGATCATTGTAAATAATAAAATCCTATTTATTGTCCTGATTTCCTACTTATTACCTCTTTTTATTAAGAAATCTATTTTTTTTTTATAAATTAGTCTTCCCTTAAAATATTAATAGCAAAATCCCTCAAAATGAAAAGCAGACAAATCTTTTGGCTGCTCCTAATTTATCTAAGTTATAACCTACCATTATTATCCAATAATCTGAATAAGGAACTAGTTGCGAAAAAAGTATACATTATACTTAGAACGGAACAATCTTCAGAATCTCTGCAAACATTTAAATCACAAGTTGAATCTAACTTAAAAGAGAGTCTTGTGCAATCCGAATTTGCAACATATAAAGTTACAGAGCAGTTGCCTCAAATAAAGATTTTTAAAACGGCCTACAAAAAGAACTATGATTATATACTCTTAATTGACCAAATTGCAAATATCAATATAAATTTATCCGATAATAAGGTAAACGTAGGAGGAAAATATACCATTCAATCATATTATTTAAAATCTACTAATCCATCATGGAAGAATCATGGTGATGCTACTTGTAATATTTCAATCCAGGAGTCTGTTAAGGAATTTTCAAAGCAAATAGTTAATTCACTGACAATAGAAGATCTTTCTCAATATGATTTTCTGATTTCAAGTTCAAACCTAAATACAGTAAATGAATTGCATGGACAAAAAATAGAAAAGATAGCAGAAATAAATATCCCGAAAATAAAGCTAAAAGAGGTTTTACTAATAAAAACGCAACTAGAACTTCAAAAAGCAAAAACCAAGCGTGTATTGAGTGAAATAGAATTACTGATTCTTGAAACAGACAAGGAACTTGTAATTGAGACCGAAAAAAATAAATTATTACAGTTGGAAATTCAAAAACTCAGGAAACAAAGTAGTCTATAAACCTGTAAGAATATACATATTTTATCGACAAAGTGCACTAATACTTCGCCGTTCAACGATTTTTCTTCAATTTTCTTTGTAATTAGACAATTAATTTAGAAGTTAGTAGTCCCATATCTAATTACCTGCATTATGAAAAATATTCTACGCATGTTTGTTATTGCTGCGTTGGTTTTTATGGTAAGCCAAGTGATAAAAGCAGAAGAATCGAAGGACATTATAAAAACTGAAATTCCTCACGAGAAAACATCCAAAGTTTATGTGGTTCTTAAGGTAGGCAAAGTTAATTCATCTTTTGTAGATAGTTATGGTCAAAAAATAAAAGATCGATTCGCCAAAGAAGGAATTGATGTAGAATATGCCATATTATCTGGCAAATTACCTAATGCTATTTATCAAATTGCCTTAAGAAAAGGCGCAGATCATATTCTTTTTATAAACCAAACAAGACAGTACAATATAGATGGTAAAACAAACGTTGGGGGATTTTATGAGGTAAAGGCCTTTAGCCTTGGAGATTATGTCTGGACAGATATAGAAAAAAATATTAAAATGAATGTACAATTCAATAAATCGATACTTAGTGCCAATAACAGAATAATTGAATCATTTTTAAATAAAATTTGATTAATAGCACAATTAATTTTGGTTGGTATGCCTGGACTTATTAGTCCAGGCATTTTTTTATAATAAGTTTAATAATCACTACTCATTACATTTGCTATATTTGAAAGATGAGACTTTTATTATATTTAGTATTGTTTGGAGTTTTCACGTTCTCTTACTCTCAAGAGGAACTTGCTAATGATTATTTCTCTAAAGGTGAATTTGAAAAAGCTTTATCACTTTTTCAGAAACTGGAAAAAGACAACAAGCGTAACATTAATTATAAGCTAAAAATAATTGAAATTTACAGACAGCTTGAAGAACTTGATAAAGCTGAATCTTACTTGGCCAATTTGGTTAATTACTCAAACAACCCTGTTTTTTCTATTGAACTTGGTTATAACTATGCCCTGAAAAATGACCTGCCAAAAGCAGAGGAAAATTACAACCTAGCTGATCAAAAAATTATTGAGAATCCAAGCTATGCTTATAATATAGCTAAAGCCTACGAAAAACATTCTTTGTTAGAAAAAGCCATTTTTATTTATAATAAAGCCATGGAGATCAATCCTGATCTCAATTTTAATATTCAATTAGCCAGAATATATGGAGAGCAAGGCGATATTGCAAAAATGTTTAATAGTTATTTGAATTTTATTCAAGAAAATAATAGCTACTTAGAGCATACGAAAAGATCAATAAGTGGATTTATTAGTGAAGATGATCAAAATGAAAATAATATTGCCTTAAAAAGAATACTGCTCAAAAAAATTCAAAAAGAACCAAACCTGCTGTGGAATGAAATTTTAAGTTGGTTATTTATCCAACAAAAAGATTATAAGAAATCTTTTGTGCAGGAAAAAGCCATTTTTAATCGTAAACCAGAAAGTCTTCAAAGAATAGTAGATCTTGCCCTAATTTCAATGGACCAAAACACAGATGTTGCTAAGGAGATCTTAGAATATATTATATTAAAATCTCAAGTGAGAGAAACAGAAATAACTGCTCATAATTATTTGCTAAAACTGGAAATTCAAGAAGTCACAGACAATCGTTACGCCAAAATTCAATCAAAATTCAGTCGTTTATTTGAAGTATATGGCTTAAACCAACAAACAATTGAACTTCAATTATCCTATGCACAGTTCTTAGCTTTTATTTTAGATCAACCCGAAGCGGCTATTACATTTTTAAAGGAATCATTGGAGCAACCCCTATCTGATTTTCAAGTAGCAGCGATTAAATTAAAACTTGGTGATATTCTAGTATTTCAGGAAAAGTTCAATGAAGCTCTGATTTACTTTACACAAATTCAGCGTAGCCTAAAAAATAGTACAATCTCTCAGGAAGCGCGATTAAAAGTTGCCAAAACAAGTTATTATAAAGGAGATTTTGATTGGGCCGAGACTCAATTAAAAATTCTTAAATCTTCAACATCACAACTTATTGCAAATGATGCATTAGATCTTAAGTTATTGATATCAGATAACAAATTTGAAGACTCCACACAAACTGCTTTAAAATTATATTCCAGAGCAGATCTTCTTGCTTTCCAAAATAAAACAAATGATGCCATTGAAATTTTAGACGTTTTATTAAATAATCATAAAGGTGAGACCATAGAGGATCAAGCGCTTTTTTTCCAGGCAGAACTGTTTTTAAAAAACAAACAGTATATAAATGCAGAATCCAATTATAAATATATTATGGCTAATTGGAGGGAAGATATTCTAATTGACGATGCTATTTACATGTTGGCTGAATTGTATAGAAATCATCTTGACCAAGAGGAAAAAGCAAAGGAGTTGTATGAGCAAATCGTTTTCAACCATGCAGATAGCATTTACTTTATAGAAGCCAGAAAAAAATTCCGGGCTCTCAGAGGCGATGTATTAAATTAGCCTCCTTTGGCATTCTTACAATTTTTAATATTTATTCTAATTATAAGATTATCCTTGTTAGCTTAAATATTCTTTTAATTTAGCTAAAAATTAGTAATAATGATTATTTATAATGTTACGGCAAACATAGATGACAGTATTCATGAAGAATGGCTAACATGGATAAAAGAACATATACCTCAAGTACTGGCTACAGGAAATTTTACAGAGGCTAAACTGACAAAAGTTTTGGTTGAAGAAGAAATGGGTGGTGTCACCTATTCCATCCAGTATCGGGCAAGATCCCGTGAAGATCTTGATAATTATTATCAAAATGATGCAGATAGATTAAGGACAGAGGGATTGAAAAAGTTTGCTGATAAAATGTTAGCCTTTAGAACCGAACTGCTAATTATAGATGAATATACGGTCTCATTCAAATAATAATGTCTGTAAAAGCAAAGAAACATTTAGGTCAACACTTTTTAACCGACGAGAATATCGCAAAAAAAATTGCAGATACTTTGTCTTTAGTTGGATATAATTCTATTCTGGAAATTGGTCCAGGAATGGGTGTTTTAACCAAGTATTTGCTTGACAAAAAAGATAAAACCACTTACGTAATAGAAATTGATCCAGAAAGCGTGGAATTTTTAAAATCAAAATTCCTAGATCTTGCTCCTCGAATCATTGAAGAAGATTTCTTGAAATATGACTTTAAGGAGGTTTTTAGCAATAAACCGTTTGCTGTCATAGGAAACTTTCCCTACAATATTTCAACACAAATTGTTTTTAAGGTCCTGGAGCTTAGAGATCAAATACCAGAATTTTCAGGAATGTTTCAAAAAGAAGTGGCACAGCGTATTTGTCAAAAAGAAGGAAGTAAGGTTTATGGAATTTTATCGGTATTAACTCAGGCTTTTTACAATGCCGAGTATTTATTTACAGTTTCACCAAGCGTGTTTAGTCCACCTCCAAAAGTTAATTCCGGCGTTTTAAGGCTTACACGCAAAAAAAAATACACCCTTTCATGTGACGAAAAATTATTTTTTAAAGTTGTGAAAACAGCCTTTCAGCAACGTCGAAAGACTTTAAGAAACAGTTTAAAAACCTTTAATTTGTCAGATAATTTAAGAGAAGATGTTATCTTTGGAAAGCGTCCGGAGCAATTAAGTGTAAAGGAGTTTATAAACCTTTCCACAATGATTCAGGAAGACGTTAAAAAACAATAATTTCTGGTGGAAGAAAATAAGGAAAATATACAATTTCAATTAAGCAATGAACTCATTGAAAGGGTAGAAAATCTCATCGAAACTAATAATGATAAGGACTTACAAGATTTATTAGATGAGTTCCACTACGCTGATATTGCAGAGATCCTTGAAGAAGTAGATCTTGAACAGGCACTTTATGTCATTAAACTTTTAGACTCTGAAACCACTTCAGATGTCTTAATGGAATTGGACGACGACGACAGAGAAAAAGTTTTAAAAAACCTATCGGCTAAGGAAATTGCCGAAGAAGTAGAAGAACTTGATTCTGATGATGCAGCAGATATCATTGCGGAACTTCCGGAAGAACGTCAGAAGCGTGTCATCAATCAAATTGAGGATGAAGAACATAAAGCTGAGATACAGGAACTGTTAACCTACGATGATGATTCTGCTGGTGGACTTATGGCAAAAGAGTTGGTTAAAGTTTATGAAACCTGGACAGTTGCAGGATGTTTGAGACGAATTAAAGGACAGGCTCAGGACGTAACTAGAGTGCATTCAGTTTATGTAGTCGACAAAAGTGATAAATTGGTTGGCAGATTGTCTCTAAAAGATCTTATTGTTACTAAAAATGAAGTAAAAATTGCTGATATCTCTAAAAGTGTGGATTCTGTTAATGTGTACGATCATGGTGAGGATGTAGCAAAGGTCATGCAGAAATACGATTTGGAAGCCATTCCTGTTATAGATGATGATCAGACGCTTGTTGGCAGAATTACCATCGATGATATTGTAGATTTCATAAAGGAAGAAGCAGAAAAAGACTACCAAATGGCCGCAGGTATTGTTCAGGATGTAGAAGCAGATGATAGCATTTTGGAACTTACAAGAGCACGACTACCCTGGCTTTTTTTAGGCCTTGTAGGAGGTGTTGGCGCATTCCTTATTATGGAAGGGTTTCAAGATGCCTTTACTAAATACGCAGTTTTATTCTTTTTCACACCATTAATTGCCGCTATGGCAGGAAATGTAGGTGTGCAATCCAGCGCAATTATTGTTCAAGGTTTAGCAAACGACGACATAAAAGGCAGCATAAATAACAGATTGATCAAAGAAATGTTTTTAGCTACTCTTAACGGAATTATTCTAGCCTTATTCTTGTTTTTATTTGTTTGGATATATAGCGGAGAAATTACTAAGGCACTAGCTATTTCAGTGTCATTAATTGTTGTAATTATAGTAGCTGGTATTATAGGAACCTTTATTCCTTTGTTTCTTGACAAACGTGGTATAGATCCGGCTATTGCTACTGGTCCGTTTATAACGACTAGCAATGATATTTTCGGAATTTTAATTTACTTCTGGATTGCAAAGCTAATATTAGGCATATAACATTTTTTAGGTTGTTCCAAAGAATCATTTGTCAAGTTGGGCATTCCCTTTCCAGGTCGCGCTTTCCATTATATCTTTTTTACATAACGTAAAAAAGGATACCATTTCAAATGCGCAGCATTCACGATTTCATAAATTTAAAATATTAACCAAAGAGTAATCGCTAATGCATAAACTTTGTAACTTTATAAAAACAAATATCTTTAATGAAGATCCTTCATCTCGATACTAATCACCCATTACTTATCAATCAACTGAATGATTTAGGTTTCACAAATCATGAAGACTACCTGTCATCAAAATCTGAGATTAAGACAAAAATAAAGGACTATCAGGGCATAGTGATCAGAAGCAGGTTTAAAATCGATAAACCATTTATTGATGCCGCTTCCAATTTAAAATTCATAGCAAGAGTTGGCGCTGGACTGGAAAATATAGATTGTGACTATGCCAGTAAGAAAGGAATTCATTTAATTGCAGCACCAGAGGGAAACAGAAATGCTGTATCAGAACATGCACTGGGAATGCTGCTTGCTATGATGAACCGATTAATTACAGCAGATAATGAAGTAAGGCAAGGCGAGTGGAACAGAGAACAAAACAGAGGTGATGAACTGGATGGAAAAACTATTGGTATTATTGGTTATGGAAACACGGGAAAAGCCTTTGCAAAAAAATTGCAAGGATTTGATGTAACGATTATTTTTCATGATATTAAAGATGGGTTGGAGGATGGCAATGCAAAACAAGTTTCATTAGATCTTATAAAAGAAAAGGCAGATGTGTTAAGCTTGCATGTGCCAATTACAGAGTTAACAAATAATATGGTTAATAAGGAATTCATCGACAGTTTTTCTAAACCCTTTTATTTAATCAATACAGCTAGAGGTAAATGTGTTGTCACAAAAGATTTAGTGAATGCACTACGAACAGGAAAAATAATTGCGGCTGGTTTAGATGTGTTAGAATACGAACAAACATCATTCGAAAACTTATACTCTACTGACCAAATTCCAAAGAGTTTCCAAGAACTTCTAAAACAGAAAAATGTCATACTTTCACCTCATATTGCAGGCTGGACAAATCAGAGTAAAAAAAAACTATCCCAGACTATTGTTGATAAGATCGCAGCCAAATTTCGATAAAATCGAAAACTCAAAATTGATTTCCGATAAAGATTTTCTTTGAAAAACCATTCGAATTAACGATTTTTAATAAAGCAAAAACCGTTTTTCGATGTATCGCGTCATTTCAGTTTGCTGAAATTGTATCGAGATATGCATTAACAAAATAGTAATCTAACAACTAAATCATGCAATACAAAGCCGACTCAGTTGATGAGTATATATCGCAATTACCAGAAGAAAGGATAGAACCAATAAAGAAGTTGAGAAAACAAATTCTGGACAATTTACCTAAAGGAATAGAAGAAAGAATAAGTTACGGGATGATAGGTTATGTCATTCCACATTCAATTTATCCACAGGGCTATCATTGTACCCCAGAATTACCATTGCCTTTTATGAATTTAGCATCTCAAAAGAA
>JABDOZ010000097.1 GCA_013043005.1 Flavobacteriaceae bacterium
GGTGTGCCACCAATATTATATTGCTTAACAAGCTCTTCAGCATTGGGGTCATCAACACTAATCATTATTGGTACAACTTGTGCATTGATAGCCTTCATGACATCACCATCCGCAAAAACTTCACGCTTCATAATTCGGCATGGCACACACCACTTTCCGGTGAAAAATAGCAGCATATTTTTGTCGGAATCGTTGGCGATTTTTCGAGCCTGGACCATATTATCAGCCCATACCACATCATTGGAAGGTACATAAAATGAATACCATGCATAAGCCAAAGAAGCCACAAGGAAAGTGAGCCAGAACCACTGCCAAAATGGATGGGACTTAGTTTTTACATGCTTGGAGGAATTGGTCGATGAATTCTCGTGTGGATTATCTGTTTTTTTCATAAAGCATATTAATTATGTGCGATCTTTGTTCTGATTCGACATAAACTTTTCTTTAGGGGTGTCGCACACACGAGACCCGGTAAAACCTTGCTTCAAGTTATGAAAAAATTGAATAATGAATAGGGTAGTATTTCGAAGGTGTAGAGGAGTGGTGATGTGCGCAATGTTATCTATCTGCTCTTATTATATTTTAAATACTAATGAATAAGTTCTCAATTGAGATCAATTTTTATTAGATATCTTACGCGTCAGACTAGACAAATTCTGATATACACCCTCCAATTATTGCACTTGTAATTAACCAAAAACTAAAGTGGTGCATTAAATACTTTTTACTTCGTTTTTCTATGATTGTGATAGCGCCAATAAATGGTAGTGCAAATACAAAAGCATTAATGATACCATGAAAGACACCATGTCCAAAATGACGATGTTTATCCCCGTACTTATTCAAGAACTCGTTTACGATTTCTTCGGACTCTGAATTTCCTAACATGATATCCGTAAAGAATAATTCATAAAAGCCCATTTGATGGATTATTAAATTAATATAACCATAGACTAAGGTGAAGCTCATCATAAAGAGAATCAAAACTTTAGCAAGATTTAATTCTTTTATTTTAACAAATTCCACTTTTGAATATTTACTAATAAATGAATTTGGATGATACCAGTACCACCCAATGATCAATGGGATAAAAGAAATTAAAAGAAAGGCGAAATAGTTTAAATCCATGGTAAAACTGATTTTATATGTCAAATTTCTTTTTGACAGCTTACAGGTGATTTAGTATTTAAGTCCTTTGAATGGCTTATATACTTTGCTGCCAATAGTTTTATTCCATTAACCAATCCATAAGTCAATATATCTTGTCAAACAAAATGTAGCTAAAAGATATCCCAAATGTAAAATTGGTCGTATTGCTTTATTAGTTTTCCTAAAATCAATTTGAAGAAATTCGGTCATTAAAATTCCGCTTGCGATTATCAAAAACCAAACTGAGATAAACGGCAAAACAAAGCTAAGGCCATCTAGCATGGCCAGAGGTACTATATAAAGTATGTCGTGGAGTAAACCACAAATCACAAAGGTTATGATAAACGAAATCCAATGAGGAAATATATTGCGCATTGGTTTATAAATATAGTACAGCAGATAAAATCCAAAGCCTGGATTCCAATACCTCCAAAATGAAGACAATGAAGATGCGAAAAATGGTTTTACAAACATATTCAAAACAATCGAAGAGATTTTATTTGCTCCCGTTCGATATTGGATGTATTCTTCTACCGTCATATTTTATTTAGTTCGCAATAATTTTTTCAAATTAAATGTAAGGGTTTTGCGTATCCGACGTGCTAGCTGAATACTGCATGGCGGAGAGATCACCCTTTATCATTATACATGTTTTGGTTATTATTGGGTTTAACATAAGCTGTTTTATTTGCATCTATTTTGCCGTATTGTTTATGGGTGCCAACCCAGATAATAAATATAATTTTCAATCAATTTTCTATGTCAACTATAAGTCTATATTCATTCCTTTTAATATTAAAAACAACTCGTTTTAACTAAATATTGAGGCTACAAAGGTCTCATGTATTTGGCATACAGCCGATAAGGCGAAATGGCCAGGGACACTTTGCTGTACCTTCGTTGTAATTCTTGTTCAACTATTAGTGAATCCAGCTTAGTCCACAATCGTGGTATATAGAAATTGAGTATAATGAATAATCCCGATATACTCTCCGTTTTCTTCAACGGGTGCAAATCTTACATTGTAATTGAACATCAACTTTGGTACGTATTTGACATTTAGGTGTGCTGAAATTGAAAAAACGGGTTTTGTCATAATTTCATACACACTTACCTCATCGAGAGATTTATCAGGTATAATTACCCCTTTTATAATATCGTAGACCGTTATTATACCATTTGCATCGGCACTATTCCTCTTTTTGATTATTAAAGCCCTGACATTATTTTCTTTCATTAGCTGAATGGCCTCCCGAACGCTAGCCAATCCATCAATGTAAAATAATTTATCAGAAGCTATTTCCTTTGCTTTTTTAAAAGTTTCCATAATCTTAAATTTATAATTGTTCTGATTTGAGGTTATCTCTGATTTTCTTGATCTGTTTAGATAAACCCGCAACTCTATCAATTTTTAGCGCAATCAATATTCCATTACCTGGCACTTCGAGTTGACACTCTTCAGAAACAGACTTTATTATTTTGTTGGTATGGTGTTCTTCTACAACGAAAAGAATAATATCTGTTTTGTCTTGTATCGATAATCCCATAAAATTAGTTTCTTCAATACCAGTACCTTTACCCTGGATAATTACATCACCTGTTGCTCCTGCTTTTTTAGCTGTTTTGACAACTTTTCCGGTGATGCTTGGATCTACAAACGCTACTATTAAGTCAAATCTCATGATTTTAATTTTTTATACTATTAATATACTTTACTAAGTCAATTATTTGTGCATAAGCTAAAACAGTAATCATCGGGAAAACACTCGCAAAAGCAATGAGCCCAAAACCATCCAATGCCGGATTGCGACCAGGCACAACTGATGCCAATCCCAATCCCAAAGCTGCCACTATTGGTACTGTGACGGTTGAAGTAGTAACTCCTCCTGAGTCGTATGCCAATGCCACAATGTCCTTTTTTACAAATATTGTTTGAATCACAACAATAATATAACATATCATAATATATGACGCCAGGGAATCGCCGACCACAATCCGGTATGTTCCCACCACCAGAGCAATTGCCACACCTATAGCCACAACGACGCGAAGGAAAAATATGCTTATGGTTCCCCCTGAAACTTCATTTGCCTTTACAGCTACCGCAATTAAGGCTGGTTCTGCAATAGTTGTAGAAAATCCTATTAATGCTGCAAAAATATATACCCAGTAATATGCCTGCCAATCTGTTAATGAACCGGAATAACTCTTCAATATAAATTCAGGCCTGGAAAGTTGTGTGGCCATTAACTCTCCCAGTGGAAATAAAGCTTTTTCCAATCCTATCAGGAAAAAGCTTAATCCAAATATCACCAGTACAACTCCAAGGGCAACGCTTCTTAAATTTGGAATAGATTTTTTTATTATTAAAACCTGGAATACAGCAATTAACACGACAACAGGCGCCACATCTCTAATTGTATTTAAAAAAGTAATCCAAAGTTCTTCTAACATATCTCTATTTAAAAGATTAACATTCCATAAGCCATTACAAAAATCATTGGTAACAGAGATGCAAATGCGATTAATCCAAAACCATCTGCAAGTGGGTTTCTTCCTTCGATTACTGTAGCCAAACCAACTCCAAGTGCTGTAACCAGAGGCACCGTTATTGTCGAAGTTGTTACACCGCCTGTATCATAGGCAATACCAATGATTTCTTTTGGAGCAAATAATGTCATAATCACAACAATAATATATCCCCCAATTATTAAGTAATATACTGGCCAACCCTTAATGATTCTCCATATTCCTACAAGGATTGCCAATCCTACCGAAAAAGCTACTGTTAAACGAAGGCCAAAAGCATACCTTGATTGAATCTCATCTATTATTAAATCAGATTCTACGGCGATATCTGCGGCCTCTTTTGCCACAGCTATTAATGCAGGTTCAGCAAGAGTAGTAGAAAAACCAAGAAGAAATGAAAATGATAAAAGCCAAAATAAACTTCCCTTTTTGGCAAGTGCGTAGGATAAACTCTCTCCAATTGGGAACAAACCTAACTCAAGTCCTTCCACAAATAACATAAGACCCAATACAACAAATATTAATCCTGCCAGGATTTCTTTCAGATTAGGAAAAGCTTGTTGCAATACGAAAATTTGAAAAAAAGAGACTACAAGAATAATCGGCAATAGATCATAAAATGAAGCCTTTAGTTTAATAATTATTCTGTGCGCTAACTTTTGAATCATTTATTCCAAGCTATTTTTTTCCTTCTAATGTTATAATTCTTTTCGATAACAAGCTAACAATACTCCAATGAACTAAGATTGCAATCATCAAACTTTTTATTATGGAATGATGAAGTTTTAGAATCTATGTTGTTTCTAATATTGCTGGTTCCATAAAATAAATTTTAAACATTTCCATTAAGAGCTACAAGATCTTGCGCATATCCAACGTAGAGCACCCGCCGCGATGTGCTTTATTCGCTGCTTTTTTTTACTTCAATTCAATTCAATTTCTTTCACTAATGAAGTGATTGGAATAATCTTCACTTTATTTTCTGTATATAAAAATATTACTTCCTTACTTTTCCCAATTAATTTCCCTTCCAACAATTCATCATTTGCATATTTTACAGAGACTGACTGACTTAAATCAATATTGTTTTTTATATAATTTCCATAACCATTTGCAGTCTCTACAAGAACATAAAAAAGAAACATAGCAAATAAGACGAGCTTAAACTTTCTGTACCAGGATTTATTTGCTAAACCAAAATTTATAATTGAATAAAACCTTGGAAATTTACTTTTCAAATAAATCCCCAACCAAAAAATTCCAATTGGAAAGAAAAGAGTTATTATAGAAACTAATATTATTCGAATATCCTGGAAAGGAGTTACTAAAAAATCGAAAACATCAGCATAATCAAAAATGTTGATCCCGAATCGAGCGTACTTTTTATAATTGAACAACATTCCAATTCCTACCATTAACAGGTATAGAATTGTAATCACTGTTTGTATTTCTTTTAGAATAAGCTCATAGGCATCTTTAATTAAGCCTTCCTTCATCTTTAAAGTTTGTTTTAATTATTCGTATTTCGGAGCGGTTCCTCGCAATAAATATTGTATCCAGTCTTGTGTGCCATTTTATTTCTTTCGTCCAGTTATCATTTACAAGGTAACTCTTAATCGTATTTTCCGAAGGCAAGCTGTTCAACCTTCTTTGATGTTTGATTAAAGAAAATGTCTAAACCGTAGATATTCTTGTTATTACTCAACTCAAAAGACATTTTATCAGCGGATTCAGATCGAATCGTTAATAATTTTGCTCCTTGAAGTTCTCTTATCAAAGCGGGCATCATTTCTATTATTTTCTCGGCAGGACGTTTTTCTAACTTGACAGGGTCAAAGCTCTCTGAAATGGCGTCAATCATTTTTTGCCTGGAGTAATTTTCCAGAGTAGTCACAATCAGTTTGGCGTACCTGGCTTGATCCGAATCTGACCATTGAAGGGGTTGACCGATCTCTATGGCTACTATCTCACCTACTGAATAAGCCTTAGTTGAGTCGGGATTCTGTATAGTTTCATTAATCCAGTCCTGAAATATAGATACACGTACAAAATGCTCTATCGCGCCATAAGTAGCGGGACCCTTTATGCCGGGTTCTCCCATAGAACTTACTCCTGCTAGGTAAAGTATTTCACCTTTATGAATAAAAGCGGGACCTCCACTATCTCCAGGGCCACTGGTTCCCTCTCGCTCCGTTGGGTCGTTTTCTGGTGAGTCATAATCGAAAATAATATGAGTATTGTTAACGCCATCTATGATATTTGTATATGCACGAAGCTTTCCATCTTTAATCCAAGAGTTATCTGTTGCTCTTTTATCTCCGTGTCCGGCTATTATGATGAGCTGGTTTAATTCATCATTTTGAGGATATATCTGGATAGGATCAATTTCATCAACCTTGCTTCCCAGTTTTAATAGGGCCAAATCATATTTGCCCATGGGTTGGTATTTGGGATGCAGAAACACATGTTCGACCTTGTATTCAGAGCCATTTTCAAAGTATACGGATAGTTCTCCATTAGTACGATTGAACATTCCCTCAGCCACATGACCAGCAGTAAGAACCCAGTTCTTATCAATCAAAGTACCATCACCGCCTTTTACTCCAACCTTGCAAACAGATGTAAATTGTTTACCATATTCCACGGGGGATTGAGGAGTCACTTGTGCATTTGTTGAGTTGTAATTACAACTTATTAAGCTAGTTATTAAAATGATTGCTGCAGCAGTACATCTTAGTTGATTCATATTATTTACAATTTTCAGTTATTTTATCAAGAGTTCTAGTCAATGATTCGATATCGTTACTGTCTATTCCTTTCTGTGCCGTCGTTCTATTCGAAAGAATTATTTTATTCATGTCGTTTAGACTGTGTTTCGCTTTGTCGGTTAGTTTGATTTTATATTTACGCCTATCGTTTTTATCGATGGATCGTTTCAGATACTTGTTTTTAACCATTAGTTCGATCATTCTCGTAACGGAGGCATTATCCTTAAAGATTATTTTGGCTATTTCACTTTGAGAGAGGGAAGGATTTTCATGCAAGAATAGAATGAGTAGAACCTGATCCAATGTAATGTCATTAAAGGTTTTTTGGATTCTTTTGAAGGCAAACCTTTTGTATTCCTTGATTGCTTTTTCAATGGTGTAGAATACAGTATCCTTTGGTGAAGTGATCATAATTAATGCTTGATGCAAATATATTTGATATATCAAATATATAAAAAACTTTAACAATATTTATGTTTGCGATCTTCATAAATGAGAACAGAGAGTTTATTAAATCCACAACTTTAGTTAAAGACGAAGTAGGATAGTGCGATTTTGGAGATTACTCTTTTACTCCCTTGTAAGTTTGAGAAGTTAAACTTGTTTTCGTGATGTATTAGATGGCACATGCTTTTCACTTTATTGAGTACATAGTTTACACTATGAAATGATTTAATTGCAAGTAGGTTTCTTGTCGGTACAAGTTGCTGCTCAGGGTGAAGGATATCCGATCCTCCAGATTCATCAGGATGACCTGCTATCTATTGTTAGAGTCTGGCTAATTATTCGAATAACATGTTTGACTACGTTTAGTGTATAATGCATATTCGACATGGAATGCACTATGTTATGCACTTTTATTTAGTTTTTATTAGTCTGATCGAATGATTTTCAATATTCAAGATATAGACATCTGGAGGTAATGAAGATAAATCGATTGTATTTATTTGAGAATTCAATTTGCCACTGTTTACTAATTTGCCAGTCATGGTGTATAGCTTAAACCCAGTGTCCTGTACCGATTTTATTTCTATATTAAGTTCTTGATTAAAAGGATTTGGATATACCTTATAATTTTTAGCCTGACCATTATTTTCGTTGATAGATGTAGTTGTACAGCCAATTAATCCATTGAGGTCGTAACGTGAAACAAATTGCCAAATCTCTATGCTGGCATCAATCGTCATATTCCCAAAACTTCCTGGCCAATCATGTCCTCCTCCGATCACC
>JABDOZ010000109.1 GCA_013043005.1 Flavobacteriaceae bacterium
TTATTTGTTATAGCCATTAAAACCGCTGCAAGTAGTATTATAATGGCACACAATCACCCATCTGGTAATTTAAACCCCAGCGAATGCGATAAAAGACTGTTTGAAAAGATCGTCAAGGCCTCAAAACTACTGGATATTAACATTCTGGACAATCTTATAATAAGTAATCATGGCTATTATAGCTTTGCTGACGAAGGTTTGATCTAACACCACGCTATGTTTACATAATGTAATAGTAATAGTACAGCAGAGCTGTAAGCTATAACGACATTATGCAAAATAGCCGCAAAATTCAGCTGCTAATTATTTTAAGTTTGGTAAAAAATGACAATGACATATGATTTATATCTTAACACATTGGCCGTCAGTAATTTGAAATTTTAAATCCCTAGAAGTATTCGTTGAGCTAGATGATGTATTCTGATCTGTTTTCTGACTTACTAAATCCAACAAGATGGAATTTTTTTGAGCTTCCCTGGAGGTTATTATGTTCTGATCTGTTCTTTCTAGTACATAATCCGGGTGGTTATTAAAAAAATCTACAACAGATTTAGAAGGGTGGCCATAACTATTATCTCCTACGGAGATTACAGCAAATGTTTCGTTATATCTTCTTAATCCTGACCAAAAAGAGTTATCCATGTTCTTATCTGATCCATGGTGAGGAATCTGAGCTAGTATTGATTTCTGCTCCTTTAGCCTACCTTTGCGTTTATTCAATCGTTTTAAAACTTTACTATCCACATCTGACGTAAGTAAAACTGAAGTATTCTCATTATAAATTTTTATGATAGTAGAAAGCCAATTTCCATTTGGCTTACTGGTACTACCTTCCTCATCAAAAGGAAATTTGACACCTCTTGTATAATTATCTAATTCATTAGCGGAAGGTGCAAGAAATTCTAATTTAAATCCATTGGGTAAAGACTTACTAATCCAAGGGTTATCATCAACGTCATTCATTTCTAATTTACCAGCCTTACGCATTGCAATTAACAATTCATACAGCTTTATTATTTTTTTTTGTTGAGTAATACCTCTTGAGGCAGCCAACCAGTAATCTATTGAACTACGCCCAGTATGAAGGAACCTATGAATTTTTACTTGATTTTTATCGCAATGATCAATTAAATCATATAATCCGGAGTAATGATCCTTATGTGGATGTGACATTAGGATAAACTCAATTTCCGTTATTTTTGATTTTATAATGTAATCTAAAACCGGATTAATTGAAGCGTTGACCTGATTACAGTCAATAATTCCTATCTTATCTCTACCGTCTTCTTCCCATTCTAATAAGATGGAATCCCCTTGACCTACATTTTTAAAGGTAATATTTACCACTCGCGAGGAAGTTTAGTACTTGGATTGAGATCCTTTAACTCTTTAATATCATCTGATATGTCAAATAGAGCGGGATCTACAATGCCTTCACCTGGATAAACATCGATTCTGAAAGTACCAGATTTAGCCTTTAATTTTATTATTGCTAGATTACCTGTTTCTAGACTTCGAAAATTTGAGAACAATTCTCGCGGAAACTGTCGCTGTTCAAAAATCATGTTGTTCATGTCTACTACGCAGTCTGTGTAAACAAATTGATTGTCGGCATTTATAATTCTGGAATTAATAATTTCATTAGAAGTCCAAGTTTCGTTTAGTGGAATAAAATCCCGGGCATGAAAAATGTTATTAATTAAAGAACTTGAGTCTTCAACACTGATAGGATCTTTTGATAATCCGGATATAGTAACATCTGAATCAGAACGTGCATCATGTTCTTCAAGAATCAGAGTGTCCAGAGCATATGGCTCTAATTCACTTATAGCTCCAGAGGAGACTTGATATGTACCTTGATATGTGTAATCTTTTGTAGGATTAACAGGTTCAGCACCAGTATAGACTTTACTCTGATCAATAGTACCATGATTAGATAACTCACCGCTTATTTTTTTATTTGACGTAACTATTGAATCTTCCATATCTCTTTGAAGGTATTGTTAAACTCCTTACAACGATTTTTAAAGTTATCGAAAGAAACATTAGTTTCCAATAAAACCTGCTTATATTCCATCATAATACCTTGAAAATCAACATCTTCTAATAATGCTGGATTAATTGGTTTTATTTCTCGTTTTAAGATATCGTTTTTACCCCAATACGGCCCGAAAGTAATACTCATAGTTTTAGACTCTGATTTGGATTCAAGTACAATAGCCGTATCATCGACTCCATCTAGAACTTTTACAGGATCAAATTTAAAAGTATTGCCCGTAAAGTTTCTCAAATGATCATCTTGTTTATCCGATTCAGCTATACCGATTCCATAAAACAGACTTCGTTGAACACTTCCAAACTCAGGCATTTTGGATATTTTTTTAAAAATGTCAAAATATAGCGACTCCACTGGAGAATTTGATTCGGTGTAAAGGTTTAAATCTCCTTGGGCTCTAATAACCATGCGATCCCATGAAATGATCAATAAATATCCCTCATCATCAAAATTAAGCCAATATGTTTCTTCAATAGTGTTTTGTTTATCAATCTTTATGCTTTGAGTAAGCTTAACATATGGTGCTAACAAGTCTCTCGCGATTTGCGAAAAGTTGAGAATATGATTGTATCGTATTTCGAATTGAAATACCGGTACATTATAATTCATAGTTGATTAATCTGTAATTAGTACGAAATCAAATATACAATATTAATACAATTTTTAGGTGTACTAACTTGCGAGTACTCAATCAATATTCAATTATTAAGAAAATTTAGTTAATTGAAATTCAGTTAAATAATTATAAATTTAAAATTTTAAATCAGGTTAAAGTGATGCACAAAACGGAGCACATTTCTTTACTGGAATCACAGAAGCTATTAAACATCGTAGCTCAGCTGGATAGAGCATCTGCCTTCTAAGCAGACGGTCACAGGTTCGAATCCTGTCGCGATCACGAATAAATAGTACAATAAAAAAAAACGCCAAGCTCGCTTGAGCGTTTTTTTGTTTGTACTATTTTCAGCACGGAGTGCTTTCAGGATATACAATCCTGTTAAACTAGATTACATGAGTTTTTGAGCGTTTTTTTGTTTGTACTATTTTCAGCAGAGAGTGCTGTCAGGATCATACCGAAGGGATGAATCCTGTCGCATTATATCGAGTGCTATATCAAAATAAAAAAGTTAACAAGCCGTTACTAATTTTTTCTTAAATCCCATTTTATAAGGTTCATAATTATTACTTTTGTTGAGAATTTTAAATGAACTTAAATTTCAAGAAAATCCTTTCAATAGCTATAGTTTAAGGTTAATGTTATTAGCAATAAAGGATTGAGGGCTGTTTTATACAGCCCTTTTTTTATGCCTTTCTGTTAATATCACTACTTTTTCATCATTTAAATTCGTCGTAAAAAACGCATAAACAGGACCACCATCTTTGATTTTAAATTTCTTTTTTAGTGACTTAACCGACTGTGGGAAATTGCGTGTACTGATATTGATCTGTGCTTTATAAATCTCTTTTTTTAATATCTTTTTTGAAAAAGGGATCACTTTATTTACCTTAAAAGTACGACCAGGGAAATCAATAAAGTTTTCCGATGTATACAAATGCGAATGCTTGTGAAGTTTATTTAATTTCAATGTTTCCGATACCAATTGAAAAGCACCACTTTTTAATAGCGCTGAATTTGGCTCATATATATAGCTCTGGATGTCAGAATAATTTGCTGATGCTTGTGGCTCCTCTTGTTGCATAAATGAAAATAACTGCTGACCGTTAGATGTGAAATTTATACTAAGGATTTTAATTGGCCCAGAATATTTTTTAGACATGACAAAGAGTAACTCCTTTACTTCATTCTTTAATGCAATAATATGAATTTCTCTAACCTGTGATAACTCCGATAATGCTTGAGAGATATCTAACATGGGTGATACCTTCGCAAGAATGTTATCTGAATAATTGAAATAGGTGTTTAAGTGAGTTGGTAAATCCGGTAGACAATGCGAAAGCAAAAACACTTTCCCTTTTTCCTCATGGCGTCTGGAAGGGTCTACATAAAGCCAATCGTAACGGTTAGAAGCGTGTTTTAAATAGTTCAGACCGTCGCCTATAACGAAGTCAACATTCGTTACATGCAGTTCTTTAAAATTATGAGAAACACTAGTGCTAAGGTCCTCATCTATTTCACAATGTGTTACCTTCTTAAAACGCTTAGAAAAATAGAAGACATCTACACCAAATCCACCAGTCATATCAATTAGGGTTTCTCCTTCTAGTAAGTCGGCTTTATAGGCTGCAGTAACTTCAGAGGATGTTTGTTCAATATTGAGCTTATTCGGATAAATTATATTGGGCGTATTGAACCAAGTAGGCAACTTCTTTTTGCAACGTTGTTTCGATTCTAGTTGTTCTAAAACCTTCGCATAAGGCACATTTTTGAAAGTGAGCTTTTTTAAATAGAGTGCTGTTACATCACTTTCCAGATTCGAATTTATAAAATTTTGAACTTCGGTATTTAAGAGGTGTTCATTCAAGATAGCTTAGATATCTTTAGTAAGTCGCTTGACGATCTTATTTTCCGATAAAAATTCCTTTAAGATCACTTTAAGAGCTGTATAGGTCGGAACAGCAACGATCATCCCAATAATGCCAAACAAAATTCCAGCTATAATAATGATCAAAAATATTTCCAAAGGATGTGATTTTACACTTTTTGAGAAAATAAAAGGTTGACTGAAAAAATTATCGACCAATTGAGCAACCGTAAGTATTATCAAAACAAAACCTGCTTTAGGCAGGATCACTTCGCTAAAACTCGCTCCTAAATTTGTGGTCATGGTTAATAATAACATTAAAAACCCTCCAATTAATGGACCCACATAAGGTACAAGATTGACCAAAGCACATAGAAAGGCGATAACAATTGCATTGTCTACACCTATAATTAATAAACCAATGGTATACAGTACAAACAATATGAGAATTTGAAAAATTAATCCAACAAAATAGCGTGAAAGCAGATCTTTGATCTTAGTAATAGACTTCTTCACTCTTATTTCTTTATCGTCTGCAACGAAGGTCAAAATACCATCTTCAAATAGTTTACTGTCCTTTAGAAAGAAAAACGAAATAAAAAGAACAGAGAAAAGTCCGATACTAAAGCTTCCTAAACCACTAACAAATGAGTTTAAAAAATTAGGGATGGCCGAATAATCAAGGTTGGTCAAAAACCCAGAGGCTTTAATAGATTCTTCAATATCGATACGATTCAATTCAAAATAAGTAACAACTTCTCGATATAAGTTTTCAATATTAGTTTGAAGCTGTTCATAGTTAAGTAATGATAAATTTTGTCCTTGTTCAACTACCAAAGGAATAAACAGTGAGATCAATCCAGCAAGCAATCCAATGAACAAGATCATAGTTGTAATAACCGCTAGGATCATATTGAATTTTAAGCGTCTACGTAAGAAAATGACAATGGGTCTTCCAATAAGAGAGATGACAACTGCTATAGCAATATAGACTAATACTGATTTGATCTGATATAAAAAATAGAGTAGGAGAAAAATCCCTAGAATGATCCCTAGTGCTTTAATAATCCCTTTTGAAATAGTATTCGAATTCATGTTATAAATATAAACAACTGATTAGAGAAATTGCCTAGTAAATTCGTAAAGTGTGATACTTGCCGCTTGAACCACGTTCATACTGCTATTTTTACCGAACATTTCTACGTGAACAACGGCATCAGAAAGCTCTAATAATTCCTTCCTGATTCCAAAGTTTTCATCGCCAATGATCAATGCTATTGGTTGTGAAATGTTCAGATCAAATTGATGTAAAGCTTGACTGTTCGAGGTGATCTCCAGAGCAATTATCCTATAATTTGATGCTCGGAGTTTGGTCACCACGTGAAGACTGTCTTTTTGAAGCTCAAAAGGCATGGTCTTTTCAGTAGCTCTGGAGGTTTTGGTCATACGTCTCCCTAAGGAAATGTGATCACCACAGAGTATTAATTTTTCTATACCGAAAGCATCTGCAGTTCTAAATAAACTCCCAATATTAGGAGCGTTAGAAACATGATCACAAACAAGTATAATAGGAAATGATCTCTTCTTAAATTTCGAAGTGTGATGAGTTAATTGCATTGTTAATTTTCAAAGGCATACTTCACAATATTGGCTCCCATTTGAAGTGCTTTTTCCCTAACTTCTTCTGGATCATTGTGCACTTCTGGATCTTCCCAACCATCACCTAGATCAGATTCAAAGGTGAACAATAATACGAGTCGATCTTCCTGGAAAATTCCAAATGCTTGAGGGCGCTTCCCATCATGTTCATGTATTTTTGGTAAGCCCTGCGGAAAGTTGTAAACCTGATTAAATATAGGGTGGCTCGAAGGTAACTCAATAAGCTCTTTATTTGGAAAAACCTTCTTTAATTCCTTGGTGATATAGGGTTGCATACCGTAGTTGTCATCAATATGC
>JABDOZ010000111.1 GCA_013043005.1 Flavobacteriaceae bacterium
CTTATTTTTAAGTATTTTTTAAATAAAATCTTATAAATATATCATTGCTTGAATCGTTACCGATCCAGTATTAGAATCTCCTAATTTTTGATTTTTATATTCAAGTGTTACTTTTGAATTGTGTCCATTCATGTAAGCATTTAAGCCTAATCCAAATACATTTCTATTTTCATCAAGAGCGTCATAACTATTTGAAGCATATGAAAAGTAAGGCTGATATCTGGTTTTTGTTTTATCGCCTGCAATTACATAACCAACATGTGTATAGAGCATGCTACCTGTTCCGTATGCACTGAAAAGGTAATCCGTTCCGTAATCATTCGTTTGATAGGTTGCGTAAGCGGTAATTGCACTTCCATCGTCTCCTAGTGGAGCATCATAAAATGCATCAATAGCAAAAATGCTAACATCTTCTGCTTCAAGATCCGTACCATCTTGTAACACGGAGCCACTTGGATGCAGGAAAAATCCAGCTCCAATATTAAATATCTTTTTCCCTCCTAAATAAGAACCAACTTTAAATGGTAAGAAATTGGATTCTTGATCCAGTAAATGATAATCAAAATATCCTGCATATGCCTTGCCGGCATCCTTGGAACCCAATAAACGCTTACCTGCATACACTGCAGATCCAGCAGTATCGCCGGGATCTCGTGAATCTAAACCATTTGTAATGGCATCATTTATGGCAACACGATATTGAAGTTTACCAAATTTTCCTTTTGCAAAAATTCCGATATGACGTGCAAATTGATCCGACAATCCAAGTGTAGCCCAGGATTGTCGGTTATTATCTAAAGTCAAGAAGTTTAATGTGCTCTGATTATTAAGACGAGAAATACCATTAAAATAATGCAACCCACCACCAACTGAATGATCCTTATTTAAATTATATTGAGCCCAAAACCCATGGAAAAATACTTGTGAACCATCACCTTTTCCTGTAGGGCTCAAGGTTGAACTATTCAGACTATTCAATCCAAAATGAGTAAGGATCAAGAACTTTTCATTTATTTGAGCATACATTAAAACACGAGCACGTCGTACATTAAAGTTCAAATTGCTTACATCATCAACTACATCATCATTATAAACAGCCTGTGCTTGTACCCAGGAAAGTAAACGAAAGTACTTTTTACCTTCTTCATCTAATTTCACTTTAAGACCACCTGAATAATCTGGTGAACCTTGTGCGTATATGTTCTGAAAACCCAATATTGGTAGAATAATTAAAATTAATAAAAACTTTCTCATTGATTTTTAAGATTTATGATTAACAAAAAAGGCTCAATTTTATATTTGTAACTTATTGAAGACCATATTAAAAAGTTATAATAATAACTTCACAATTTTTATTCTTGCATCCACCGCAATAATCTCGTTATGAGATGCTAACAAAGGATTTATGTCTAATTCCACTATTTCAGGAGCAATTTGAACCAAATCCGAAATCTTACAAATGATTTCCTCAAAGTCTGCAAGATCAATTCCTTTTTGACCTCTTGTACCTTGTAAAATTGAATACGATTTTAAAGATGAAATCATTTGATATGCCTCTTCTTTTGAAACCGGAACCATACAGGACCTGACATCTTTAAAAGCCTCAATATATATTCCGCCCATACCACACATAACTAAATGAGGAAAGTTAGCATCTTTTATTGCTCCTATGAATATTTCCAAGCCTGTGTGCATTGGCTGAACAATTACGGATTCCGCATCCTTAATATGGATTAGGTTTTCATAAGTATTCATAAATGAATTTGCATTTTCAACATTCAGAACCACACCACCAACATCAGATTTATGAAGAGGCCCTACAACTTTCATCACAACAGGGTATTGTAATGTTTCTGATAATTCAAGAGCATCAACTTTAGAAAATACATCAAATTGATCGACAAATTTGATTCCGATTAAAGTAAGTAACGACTTAACTTTATTTGGTGATAAATAACCATCTTCAGATGAATCTACTAAATCCCTAATAGATTTTTTATTATTCAATTCAATGCGCTTATCAATAGTAACAGGTTTTTCAGAATTATAAATTTTTGATAAAGCATTTCCAAACACAACTTCATCAGCGAAGGCCATTTTATTTTTAGAAACAAAATCAGCTATTTCGTCTTTAGCATTAATGACTGATGGCAATACAGCATAAATTGGTTTTGTACAGGCATTTATTTTTTCACTAATAACATCATAAGCCTTATCTACTTTGCTCAAACCAGGACTACCAAAAATAACTACCATAGCATCAATTTCATCAATTTGTTGGTCACAATAATCAATAATCAACTCCAACTGTTCTTCGGTCCCAGTGGCCATAATATCCACTGGATTATCTGCCGTAGCACCATTATAAAGTTCATTTAGCAAGTTCTCCTGATGTACCTTTTTTAGTTGTGGAACAATTAATCCATTTTGTGACAACACATCTGTAAGCATCACTGCTGGTCCACCTGCATGTGTTATTATCGCAATATTTTTACCTTTACTCTCCTTGTGAAGTAAAATTCCAGCTAGGTATATTAATTCAGTTTTACTGTAACATCGTATTATTCCTGATTTTCTGAACAACGCATCCACAAACACATCAGAGTTTGCCAGTGCTCCAGTATGTGATGAAGCAGCACGATTACCAGCATCTGAAGTACCTGCTTTTATAGCCGCAATTTTACATCCCTTATCAACCAGTGAACTGGCATGCTTCAAGAACTTATTCGGTTTTTTAATGCTTTCGATATAAAGTAGTTTTACTTTTGAACTCGATTCCCGATCAAAGGTTACATCAAAATACTCAAGCATTTCTTCTACTCCAATTTGTACACTATTACCTAAAGTATAGACACTGGAAAAGGTCAAGCCAATTTGATGTGCTGCCTCCAGTATAAAAACAGCTGTTGCTCCCGATCCTGAAATCAGATCTACTCCGTTAGAGCTTAACCTAGGAATTGGAGTCGTGAAAACTCCAGTGTAATTTGTATTTATAAGACCAATATTATTAGGGCCTAAAAGGCTTCCTCCAACCTTTTCAATAAGTTTAACTATTTCCTTTTCTAACTTGGCTCCTTCTTCATCTAATTCGCTGTATCCAGCTGAAATAATAATAAATCCTCTTGTATTTTTATGTTCGCATAAAATTTTAACCGTTTCCAAAACGTACTTGGCTGCAATTGCAATTATTGCACAATTGGCTTCTGGCAGATTATTAATGTCCTTGAAAGATATAATGCCCTGAACCTCATTTTTCTTCGGGTTAACAACATACAAATCACCTTTATACTTATGGTCTAATAAATTCTTTAGAACACCTCCTCCAGGACTGTGAATATTATCTGAACCTCCAACAACGACAATACTTTTTGGGTTAATTAAATTCCTGTGAAGCATAAAATATCATCAATTTTGACACTGTAAAGTAAGAGAAAATATTCCGCATGAATACTGATAATTGTCACTGTTAGTGACATAATTATCTTGATATTTTGATATGAATTGAAGTGTCAAAATATCGGCATAAGTTTTCCAGAAGGCATATAAATGAAAGTAGGTTAAGAACAGTACAATAAAAAACCCTCTACCTTAAAAAATGGAGGGTGTTCTATTTAAATCAATTTATTTCAAACTAAACTATATTTTTCTTCTGCTAATTTTTTTCCGGCATTAAAAGCGTCGATGTTCAAGTTTATTATGCGTTCACTTTTTCTTTGGAATAAGGTTTTTATTGCTTTTAAAATACTTTCTTCAGATAAAGGAATTAATGAAGAAGCTGCTCCTAACAATACAATATTTGCAGCCTTGGAATTACCAATCTTTTTAGCAATTTCTGTTGCATCTACAATAATGTTATTGGGATGTAATTCTATTTCCTTAAATAAGGTTGCTTCCTCTGGATAATTTTTATTATTAATGAAGGGTTCAGAATCAGTTATTAACCAACCATCAGGCTTTAAATAAGGCAAATAACGCAATAATTCCATTGGCTCTACTGACAGGATCATATCTGCTTTACCAAGCGGGATCAAATCAGAAAATATCTCTTTATCGCTAATTCTAACATGAGATTGAACTGCACCACC
>JABDOZ010000113.1 GCA_013043005.1 Flavobacteriaceae bacterium
TAGCTACACTATTGAAGAATGGTCCTGGGGTGTTGTAGGTTCAGGATATAACAATTGGGGTGATCCTAACTTCCCTCCTGATGCCAAATTTTATTACGATTACACAACAGACACATTTAAAGTAGGAGTGCAATTAATTGATGGTGAGATTAAATTTAGAACCAATAATGATTGGTCTAGTGGTGACGATCTAGGTGCTGCCGGAACAGAAGGTTTTCTTGAAAGTCCTGGTAGTAATATTCCTGTTACAGCAGGACATTACCTTATTACTGTAAACTTTAATACCAATGAATATTCTATTGTTGAAACTGATGTTTGGGGTGTTGTGGGTTCAGGTTATAATAATTGGGGCAATCCTGATCCTGTTACAGACATTGTTACTCCAGATTTTGCGTTAACAGAGATCCAAGAGAATGTTTTAGTTGGTGATGTTGTTACCTTAATTGATGGTGAAGTAAAATTCAGAACGAATAATGATTGGGGAAGTGGTGACGATTTAGGAGCTGCTGCTACAGAAGGTTTTCTTGAAAATCCTGGAAGTAACATAGCTGTTGACGCTGGTTTATACAGAGTTCGAGTTGATTTAAACGACAATAGTTATCAATTAAATAAAGTTCAATAATCAAATTTGTTTGAATTTGTTATTATTTTAATACCAAAATTAAAGACTGGCCGTAAAGGCCAGTCTTTGTAAAAAATTGTGATTTATGAAAAAAATTACTTTATTACTTTTTTTATCAATTGGTTTATGTTATAGTCAACAGCAGACCGGCACTTTTACAATTACCCCTGCCAACTTTGGAGCAAACGATGAAATCACAATTACTGTTTCTGGAGTTGATCCCACAATTTGGAATGCAGGCGAACCAGATAACATGTATCTATGGGCCTGGTATTTTGATCAATGTGGTGATATAGGTGGTCCTGTAAATGGTACTGGAGACTGGGAAAACTCCGCTGAGTATTTACAAATGACCAATAATGGCGATGGGACATATAGTTATATTTTAACACCTTCTGTTTTTTATGCTGATTCAAATATTTCAGAGATTGGTGTTTTGGCCAAAGCAAAAGATGGCACTGGAGACAATAAAACTCAAGACAATTTAGAATATGTTGGTGAGGGAATTGTGGTTGACTTCTCAGATCCAGCATCTACCCCTGCTGTTTTGAATAGTGGAGATGATCTTACCATTAAAGGTACTTTCTCTTCTAAAGGAATTCAGCAATTTGGAACCTCATATGAGGTGTTCTATAATGAAGTATCCCAGGGAACAGGAAGCAATGGTTTTCCTGTCTTTAATTTCGACCTAACTAATTTGACCATAAGCGGAACCGTTCGGGTTGAGGCAACTATCTCTGGAGAAAGCTCATCATGTTCATTCGATGTTATTGTAGCACCTACGGTTACAGAGCAATCTATGCCTGCAGGTAAGGAGGATGGGATAAATTATGATAGCGGCGACAATACGACCGCTACTCTCATTCTCAATGCTCCACTGAAGGATTTTGTTTATGTGTCAGGTAGCTGGAATAATTATACCCCTGGTCCTGCAGATTTGATGAAACGTGATCCATCAACAGGGAAATACTGGCTTCAGATAACCGGCTTAACGCCAGGAACAAAATATCATTATCAATACCAGGTATTCGAATTAACTCCTGCGACTAATTCACCGCAACGGGTGGTTATTGCAGATCCTTTTTCAACAACTATTCTATCAGCCTTTGACGATCCATGGATCCCTGCTTCGTCTTATCCGAACATCCCAATTGTTCCTGACAATGCACTAGGAATTGACGCAACATTGTTAGAGCCTGGGAAAACAGTTTACCCGTGGGTTGTAACCAATTTCAATAAACCCAAAAAAGAAGACTTGATCATTTATGAGGTGCTCGTCCGTGATTTCGATGCCAATCGTAATTTACAGGACCTAATAGACCGTATTGATTACTTTAAAAATTTAAATATCAACGCTATTGAATTAATGCCTGTTATGGAATTTGAAGGCAACGAAAGTTGGGGCTATAATACGAGCCATCATATGGCACTTGATAAGTTTTATGGAACCGAAGATAAATTCAAAGAGTTTATCGATTTGTGCCATCAAAATGGAATTGCTGTAATATTAGATCTTGCATTGAACCATGCTTTTGGGAGAAATCCTTTATTGCGCATGTGGATGGATGATCCTGATGGCAATGAGTTCGGTCCACCAACCAGTGAAAACCCATATTTTAATCTGAGCGCCACACATAGTTATAGTGTTGGCGATGATTTCAATCATTCTCAACCCCTTACACAATATTATACCGAACGTGTTATTAAGCATTGGATTGAAGAATTTAAAATAGACGGATTCCGTTGGGATCTTACAAAAGGCTTTACTCAGAATTGTTCCGCAAGTGATGAAGGCTGTACAAACTCTTATCAGCAGGATCGTGTTGATCGATTAAAGGCTTATGCTGATTATTCATGGAGTCTTGACGAAACACATTATGTGATTTTTGAGCATTTAGGAAGTGATTCCGAAGAGCAACAATGGGCAAACTACAGATTAGGTGATGCAGTTCCTAAAGGGATTATGATGTGGAGTGAAATGTGGGATGCCTATAAAAATCTGGCAAATGGAGGCGCATCAAATTTTGATAGAATGGGTCATGTCGCACATGGCTTTACGGCTAAAAGAGCACTTGGATATCCTGAAAGTCATGACAAGGATAGAATAATGTATGAAATGACCGAGTTTGGAGGTGGTGGTGGATTTGACCTCAATACATCGCTGCAACGAATGTCTGCTATTGGAGCAGTAACGATTCCAATTCCGGGTCCTAAAATGATTTGGCATTTTGCAGATCTTGGAATGGATGATTCTATCTGGACCTGCAATAATGGTACTGTAAATTCTGATTACGATGGCAACAATGATGGAGATTGTAAGTTAGATACCAAACCACAACCACAATGGAGTGAGAACTGGTTAGGAGACCCTAACAGAAGTCAAGTTAGAAGAGATTGGGCCAGATTAATTGAACTCAAAATTAATGAAGATGTTTTTGAGCTCCAATATGCAATAAATAGTGGATCATTAACACCTAGAATTTATGTTTATGATGAATTTGATATACTACCTTCAAGTTCTTTAAAAAATGTAGTTATTTTAGCAAATTTTACAACCTCAACTCAAAATGTAACACCAGACTTCCCTTATACAGGAACCTGGTATGATCTAATGGATGGAACTGGAATTACATCAATAAATGTGAACAATACTACAGACCCTATTAGTTTACCTGCTGGAGGTTTTAAGATCTATGGCAATCAAAGTTCAATTGCTTTGGATACCAATGATATTCTTAATATGGATTCATTTGCAATTTATCCAAATCCTGCAAATGATTCTTTTCAAATAAATAAAAACATTCAATTGTTAAGAGTTTACGATATTACAGGTAAATTAATTACAGAATATAGAGATGATTTTAGCAAAGGTAAATCTTTTGATGTATCAAATCTTTTATCTGGAATTTATATTGTAGAAATAGAAAATGAATTAGGTCACAGAGCAACAGCTAAACTGGTTAAGAATTAGTAATATTTTATGCCATAATTAAAAAAGCTTCAATAAATGTTGAAGCTTTTTTTGTGCGGGCGGGGAGACTCGAACTCCCACACCTCGCGGCACTAGATCCTAAGTCTAGCGTGTCTACCAATTCCACCACGCCCGCAAAATATTCCTTTTAAAAGCTAAAATTCTAAAAGCCTGCACTCCGAAGCTTTAGCGAAGGAGTGCAAATATAAACAATAGTTTAAATATACAAATAGCAAAATTTCAATAAAATTGTTCCTTGGCAATTTTGTACTTTTGATCAAACTAAAACTTTCAAATGGAAAATTTAAAATCATACGTCAATCAAAACAAAGACCGCTTTATTAATGAACTTATTGAACTCTTAAAAATACCCTCCATTAGCGCCGATTCGGCTTATGACAAGGATGTTATAAAAACTGCAGAGGAAGTAAAATCTCGTTTAGAAAAAGCTGGATGTGATAAGGTGGAAATTTGTGAAACAGACGGTCATCCAATTGTTTATGGTGAAAAAATTATTGACAAAAATTTGCCAACGGTTTTAGTTTATGGACATTATGATGTGCAACCACCAGATCCATTAGATCTATGGACATCGCCACCATTTGAACCGGTTATTAAAGAAACAGATCTACATCGTGAAGGTGCCATATATGCAAGAGGAGCCTGTGATGATAAAGGGCAACTCTATATGCATGTTAAAGCATTGGAATTCATGACCTCGACGAACCAGTTACCATGTAATGTAAAGTTTATGATAGAAGGTGAAGAAGAAGTGGGAAGTGTGAATTTATCAAAATATGTAAAGGAGAATCAAGATAAATTAAGCAATGATGTCATATTGATTTCAGACACTGGGATGATCTCTAAAGATACGCCATCTATTACAACTGGATTAAGGGGTCTTAGTTATGTTGAAGTTGAAGTTACAGGGCCAAACAGAGATTTGCATTCCGGATTGTATGGCGGTGCAGTGGCAAATCCAATCAATATCTTAACTAAAATGATTGCGTCCTTACACGATGAAAACAATCATATAAACATTCCGGGATTTTACGACAAGGTTGAAGAACTCTCACAAGAAGAACGTGCAGAAATGGCCAAAGCACCATTCTCGCTGGAAAAATATAAAAAGGCATTGGATATAGATGCCGTTTATGGAGAAGAAGGATATTCTACCCACGAAAGATGCTCCATAAGACCAACTTTGGACGTTAACGGAATATGGGGTGGTTACACAGGTGAAGGAGCAAAAACTGTTATTGCCAGCAAAGCTTATGCTAAAATTTCCATGCGTTTAGTACCACATCAGGATTGGAAGGAAATTACAGAGCAATTTAAAACCCATTTTGAAAGTATCGCTCCAAAAGGTGTTACTGTTAAAGTTACACCTCATCATGGTGGTCAAGGATATGTAACTCCAATCGATAATATAGGATATCAGGCAGCCAGTAAAGCATACGAAGATTCATTTGGGAAAAAACCAATCCCACAAAGAAGTGGAGGAAGCATCCCTATTGTGGCTTTATTTGAGGAAGAATTAAAAAGTAAAACCATATTGATGGGATTTGGTTTAGATAGTGATGCTATTCATTCACCCAATGAACATTTTGGCCTATTCAACTATTTAAAAGGCATCGAAACTATCCCGTTGTTTTACAAATATTTTACGGAGCTATCTAAATAATTTAGGTTTTTACATGGGTAATCTTAAATGAAAAACCAACATGCTTCTCAGCTGCTGGGATTGACTGTAGCTACACTTTTTATAAGTACATCTGGTGCTTTAGGAAAATACATCGGCATGCCTACTCCGGTAATTATTTGGTGGAGAAGCGCATTAGGCCTATTATTTATTTATGGCTATTGTAGATTCAAGAAAATAAACATAACGATTCAATCTAAAAGGGATCTGCTAACTTTTACTGTAAGTTCGCTATTTTTAGGCGCTCACTGGATCACTTATTTCTATTCCTTAAAGCTGTCTAATGTAGCAATAGGCATGCTGTCTTTATTTACATTCCCAGTAATTACAGCATTATTAGAACCAATTTTTATAAAGATTAAATTTGACCCTATACATATCATTTTGGGCCTTCTGGTTTTATTAGGAATATATATTCTTGCTCCAGAAATAAACTTTGAAAGTGAATACTTTAAAGGAATCCTATTAGGCATTCTATCTGCTGTTTTCTATTCAATTAGAATATTAATTCTTAAACAGCACATTGTAAGTTATAATGGTACAATGCTCATGCTTTATCAATTGGTTATTCTTACTATTGTATTACTGCCTGTGTTATTTTTAATGGATACTTCAGAAATTAAATCTCAATATCCTTATGTGTTAATTTTAGCTTTGGTCACAACCGCCATTGGACATACGCTTTTTGTTAAAAGTTTAAATCATTTTAAGGCAAGTACCGCAAGTATTATTACGAGTATTCAACCCATATTTGGAATTATAATAGCTTATTTCTTTTTAAAAGAGATACCTACCTGGAATACGCTAATTGGAGGATTGATAATTCTTTCAACTGTAATCATTGAAAGTGTGAGATCAAGCAGAGTTCAATAATTGTTAACTACTCCTTAATAAGCTTGTAATTCAATGTTTTACCATCTATATTAATTCGTACAAAATATAAACCTTTTGATAAAATATTGACATTTATTTCTTCCGATTGGTCTGTGATTGATCTATCATAAACCTTTTTACCAAATAAATCGAATAACTCAATTTCTCCATCTGAAAACTCAGAAAATTCTATAAAAAGTTTTGTGCTTACAGGGTTAGGGAATATTTTAACCTGATTGTTACCAAGCTGTTCAACCCCTAAAGAATTAACCGTTTTACATTCGCTAATCTCTGTGCAAGTTCCCGATGTAATTTCAACCGCAAAATTCCCTCTGAAAGTTGCGGTATAACTTTGATTGGTTGCCCCAGTTATTGGTGAGTCCGTTTTACAATTTATCCATTGATAAGAATTTCCGCTTTGGTTAGCCGTCAATACTGGTCCATTCTGACTTACTGTGTTATCTACATTAACCAATCCTCCTTTAGTTGCGGTGTATGCCATTAAAAGCTTTGTCATTTCATGAAAGTACGGTAAATTCAAAGTACTAACTCTATCATTCGCAGTATGGTAATCAGGAGTAAAATCACCATTGGACCAAGCCTCTCCGAAAAGTACTGCAGAATATCCTTCATCCCAAAACTTAGAATGGTCACTTGCTGTTGTACCAGGATTCACTACATTGGCATTTAAATTAAGACTATAGGAATTTAATACATCAATAATGTCATCTTTTATTTGCAATGAATTAGATATATCTCTTACATCAATATCAAAATCATTATCTCCATCACCATCATAAGCCATCATATCAATATTCAATACACCTAAAATATTATCACCGTTATTTGCAGCTTGATTGGCATAATAACCTGCACCAATCAGCCCTATTTCCTCTTCGTCCCAAAGAGCATAAACTATTGTATTATCTGTACACTGCGTTGATAGAATTCTGGCAATCTCTAATACTGCTGTGGTACCGCTTGCATTATCGTCTGCACAATAATTAGCAACCGAATCATAGTGAGCACATATAATATATATGTCATCAGGATTGGTTTTACCTTCCTGAATGGCAATAATATTTCTACCTCCTGAACTATAAACTTGATCTATTACGTTTAAATTATTATAAGAATTCAGCTCTTGCAAAAGATATTCTGCTGCCAAGTTGTTATCAGAATTACTTACTCTATTCAGTATAGTTACTGTGTTGCCATTCACGATTGTTGAAACCTCCCCTGAGAATTCATTTAATTTTAATGTTAAAGAGTCTAAACTCACGTTTGAAACTAAATCATTTATCGATTGAGAATATGCTGAAAAGCAAAACAATGAAGCCACAAATAGAAATACATTTTTCATACGAGCATTTTTGTCAAATATAGTTAAATCAGAAAAAATATGTAACATTTTATACCCAATTGCGTTCTAATAAATATCATCAATCAAAAAACATAAATTATGCTAAAGCAATTCTTCATTATCTGCTCAGGATCGGACACTAATATTTTAAGAGATTGTTCCATTGGAGAACAAAACAAATATGTAGGCATTGGAGCCACTGTGTTCTTTACAGCGGTTATGGCTTTTATCGCTGCGAGTTATGCTCTCTATACAGTTTTTGATAATTTGATGACATCTATTTTCTTTGGATTTGTATGGGGCTTACTGATTTTTAACCTGGATAGATTTATTGTTTCCACAATTAAAAAACGAAATAGTTTTATTGATGAGTTAATTCAAGCATCTCCACGAATTTTACTAGCTGTAATTATTGCAGTCGTTATTGCAAAGCCACTTGAATTAAAGATCTTTGAGAAAGAAATCAACCAGGTGTTATTAACGGAAAAAAATCAGATGACACTTGAGAACAAAGATCAGATTGCGCAACAATACATTCCGAAAACTGAAGCTCTTAAGCAAAATATTACAGATCTACAAAACCAAGTTGACACCAAAGAGGCTCAAGTAAATAAGCTTTATGAAACCTATATTGCCGAGGCAGAAGGTCGAGAAGGAACCATGTTATTAGGTAAAGGACCTGTTTACAAAGAGAAACGTGAAAAACATGATGCTCTGCTTGCCGAATTACAATTACTTAAATCAGAAAATAAAGAAAAGATTATTGCATCGGAAATTGAAATAGCCAAATTAAAGTCTGAATATGAAAATCAAGTTTCTACATCACAACCTATAATTGATGGATTTGATGGATTAATGGCACGGGTTAACGCGTTAACTAAACTACCTTGGTTGCCATCGTTTTTTATTTTTCTCTTATTTCTAGCTATTGAAACATCTCCAATTTTTGCGAAATTATTATCTCCAAAAGGTGAATATGATTTTAAATTTGAAGATGAAGAAAACGTAGTAAAGACCTGGACAGCACAAAAAGCACATCAGAGAAAAGTCATGTTAAGTGCTGATAACAATATAAATGACAGGGTTTATGGAGATATAGCTGACGAGGATGAAATTTATGTGCTTAAAAAGAAAACTGCTCAGGAATTACTTCAATTGCAGGCGGAAGCTTTCTATAAAAGTCAGAAGAAAATATTGTAGGTCAGAGAATTTAGTCTTTTGTTCCGGTAAATGTTGGCATTGTTTCATCACTCCCACTATTTACGCCATCTCTGAGAAATACTTTCTTTATAGTCATTAATATGATTTTGAAGTCGAGAACAAAACTTAAATTATTTACGTAATAGACATCGTATTTAAATTTTTCGTCCCATGAAATAGTATTTCTACCATTAATTTGAGCCCAACCTGTTATGCCTGGTCTTACATTATGTCTTTTTCTTTGCTCCTCATTATATAAGGGCAAATATTTTACCAGTAATGGTCTAGGTCCAATTAAAGACATATCTCCTTTAATGACATTAAGAAGTTGTGGGATTTCATCTAAAGATGTTTTTCTGACAAAACTTCCCATAGCTGTTGTTCGCTCAGCATCAGGCAATAAATTGCCTTCGGCATCTTTCCTGTCATTCATGGTTTTGAATTTAATTATCTTAAATATTTTTTCATTTTTTCCCGGTCTGGATTGAAAAAAAAACGGCTTTCCCCTATTGCTATATAACAGGACAAGAAATACAATAATAAACACAGGAGAGGCTAAAATAAATATGAATAGTGCTGCTAATAAATCTAATAGCCTTTTTAAAAATAATTTATACATGGAGAAACTGGGATATTCTTTGTTATTAATCAGTTCGATAAATTTTGAAAGTTTCAAAGATAACCCTTTTAAATAATTAATAAAATTTTAAATATTCTTATCAAATTTATATTGGTACTTTTACAACAATTTTAAAAATCCTAAGTATTATGAAATTTATTCGTGTTTTTTATGCAGCACTTTTTATTCTTTTTCTCTATAGTTGTAAAACTCAACACAACATTGTCCCTCAAGCTGCTACAGTTTCTAATTTTCAGAAATTAGCATCCATTAAAAACGTTGTAAGTATTGAAAAAAGGGAGCCTGTAAGTCATTTTGATGAAAACTACGAGATCTGGTTTGAACAGCCTATTGACCATAACGATTTATCTAAAGGAAACTTTAAACAACGTGTTTTTTTAGGATTTGAAAACGACACACTTCCGGTAATAGTAATATTAAGAGGCTATGGAATTGGTCCAGAACGAGCAAGCGAATTAGCGGACCATTATAAAGCTAACCAGTTGACCATTGAGCATCGCTACTTTAACGAATCTCGTCCCGAAGAAATTGATTGGAATACACTTACACTTGAAAATGCAGCAAAGGATCAAAAGATAATCATAGATGCAATTAAACAAATACTTTATCCAAATGCTAAATTTGTTTCAACCGGAATTTCTAAAGGATGCCAGACAACCATGGCACATCGCCGATATTTCCCAAATAATGTAGATGCTTCTGTTTGTTATGTTGGGCCTTTAAATTATCAACGCGAGGATCCTAGAGTTTATTCGTTTTTAAAAAATGTGAGTACAGAAGAAGACCGACAAAAGGTAAAAGCATTTCAAGAACTTTGTTTTGAAAATAGAGCAACTCTTTTAGAAATGATGAAAGAAGAAGCTGAAGAGAAAGATATGACTTGGGAATTTGGTGTAGACAAAGCTATTGACTATACTATTTTGGAATATTCATTTGCTTTTTGGCAATGGGGTTTACCTATTAGCGTAATTCCAAGTGGAAATATTTCGACAGAAGAAATTTACAAACACTTAATCGATGTTGTTGGATATGGTTTCTTTGAGGAGAAAGCTGTAACCGATTTACAACCCTATTTTTGGGCAGCTTTAACCCAGCAAGGAATTTATGGATATGAGACTGCACCTTTTAAAAAGTATTTAAATACTGAAGAGATCTACAAATTCGATTGGGCTTTTCCTGAAGGCATTACAAAAGAATATGACTTAAAACCAATGCAGGATATTAAATCGTTTTTAGATACATCTGCCGATAAAATGCTTTTCATCTATGGTGAGTATGATGCTTGGAGTGCAACAGCAGTTGAATTACCTGAAGATGCCTCAAAAAGAGAAGTTTACAAATTTGTACGACCAAAAGGTAATCACAGAGATAGAATTCGCAGTTTTAATGAAGAAAGTCAAAAGGAAATTTATGGGATAATTGATGGATGGATTGAAAATTAAATTACGCTCGTTTTTTAAGTTATTTACCGTAATTGCGTTTTCTAATCTTTTACTGGTAGCTGGTTATTTGTTACTATTTACCTATTTAATTGTTATTTTTAAAACTTAAAATTTTAACGTCAGACCTCAAGTTCCCTCAAATACTGCTCTCTATACTGAGCCTTTTTTATAGTTTTCCTTCTTTCCTCAGATTTTTTAGTGTATTGTTGATGCTCTCTTATTTGCTGCATTAATTTTACATTTCTATGCTTTCTTCTATAGCGCTTTATAGCCCTATCAATATTTTCGCCTTCTTTAACTTCAATTTTTAACATGTAAATGGTTTTCTATCCTAAATAAGTTTTCAAAATTCTATTTTTTGACTTGTGTCTAAGTCGTCTGATGGCTTTTTCCTTAATTTGCCTAACACGCTCCCTGGTTAGATCGAAGGTTTGACCAATTTCCACCAAACTCATGGGTTGCTGGCTGTTTAATCCGAAATAAAGTTTGAGAACATCTGCTTCTCTGGGAGAAAGCTTACCTAATGCTCTATCGATTTCTAATCTTAACGAATCATGCATTAAATCTTTGTCTGGATTTGGCGATTCTTTGGATATGACAACATCGTAAAAACTAGATGTTTCTCCTTCTTTTAAGGGAGCATCCATAGAGACATGCCTTCCTGAGTTTTTAATAGATGTTTTAACGTCAGAGAGAGTCATATCTAACTCTTTTGCTATTTCCTCTGCACTTGGTGGGCGTTGCTTTGACTGTTCTAAAAATGAATATGTCTTATTAATTTTGTTTATAGTACCTATTTTATTTAGCGGCAGCCTTACTATTCTAGACTGTTCAGCCAAGGCCTGTAATATTGCCTGGCGTATCCACCATACTGCATAGGAGATAAACTTAAAACCTCTTGTCTCATCAAATCTCTTTGCTGCTTTTACCAAACCAAAATTCCCTTCATTTATTAAATCAGATAGTTTTAATCCTTGATTTTGATATTGCTTAGCTACGGAAACCACAAATCTTAAATTGGCATTCACCAATTTCTCTAAGGCTATTTGGTCTCCACTTTTTATTCGTTGTGCTAGTTCAACTTCCTCGTCTGCAGTAATTAATGAAAGTTTACTTATGTCTTGTAGGTATTTTTCTAATGATTTGGAATCTCGGTTGGTAACTTGCTTCGTTATCTTAAGTTGCCTCATATAAAAATTGTGCTTTTAAAAATTTAATATTTATAACCTAATCTAATTTTTTTAAAAAGCAAGAAAATGACCGTTTTTATCCATTTTTAATCAAAAAATAAGCAAAATCCATCAAAAAATGAGTGAAATCCTCCAAAATTGAAGTTTTTTGATTTTTTACTCCTCTATGCAAAAACTTTTATCAATATCGTATTCAAAATCTTCTATCTGGATTAAATGGACTTAAATTTAGTGATGTATTTTTATCTGAAATGATTTCTGAAACCAATTTCCCGGTTGATGGTCCTAAGCTCCAACCCATCATTGTATGACCAGTTGCTATAGTTAAGTTGTTGCACGTTGTAGTTCTTCCTATGTATGGGATTCCATCCGGAGTACATGGTCGCAAACCACAAGAAGCATTATTAATTTCTGTTTGCTCAATCATTAATCCTTTGTAATAAGATTCTCCTGCTTTTGCAATTGCACGAACCCTGTTTTTACTTATATGGTGGTTGATGCCACCAATTTCCATTGTGCCGGCAAATCGGGTAAATCCATTCATTGGAGTCACAGCAACTTTGGCTTCCACTAAAATGGAAGGCAATTGTATTCCCGTATGCCGATTTACATTTATTCTATAACCTTTGCCAGCTTCTATTGGAATTTTGAGGTCTAACTTTTTTGTCAACAATGGGCTCCAACTTCCAGCAGCCAAAACAACTTCGTCTGCTTGTACTTCTTGTTTGTTTGTGATAATTTTTGAGATTTTATCATCCGAAACTTTAATGTCTTTTACCTCTTCATTTAAAAGAAATGTTACACCTTTGGATTTTAAATAATCAACTATTCCGTTCATAAATTCACTCGGAGTTGTATGAGCATCACATAAGTAAAAAACAGCTCCTTTAATATTCATGTCAACATTCGGCTCCAGTTTCTTCACATCTTCCTTTGATAGATTTTTTACGTTCAAACCTTCTTTAATTCCCAATTGACCAATTTTCCATTCCTCCTCTCCTGCCTTTTCAGTTTGATAACACATTAAAAGTCCTTTGCGCTCATAATGAAAATCAAAATCTTCGGATTTTTTAATGTCTTCAAACAAATCTCTTCCAAGAAGATTTATATCTTTTAATAAAGGAATTGCTTTTTCAACTTTTGATCTGGTTGCCGATTTTTTAAACGCCCAAAACCATTTTAAAAAATCACTATTTAGTCTTGGTTTTACATAAAAGGGACTTGAAGAATTCATCATCCACTTGATACCTTTAGTTATCAAACCGGGTGCTGCTAATGGAATAAAATGACTCGGTGTAATGTATCCAGCATTTACAAAAGATGCTCCGGAAGTAATATCAGATTTGTCAATAATAGTAACCTGATGACCTTCTTTTTGAAGATAATAGGCAGAACAAAGTCCTATAATTCCGCCACCAATAATAATTACTTCTTTTGACATATTATATCACTTGAAATCCATGAGCATAAGGATCATGGTCATCATCAATAATGATAGTATTAAATCCATAAACTTTCGCCCAACCTTGAATGCTTGGTAAGATTGCTTTTTTATCGTTTAAAGTAGTTTCTTCTTCAATTCGACCAATGAATTTTGAACCGATATAACTTTCATGAATGAACTCTTCACCTTTTTTCAGCTTTCCTTTGGCGTGCAATTGGGCCATTCGCGCTGATGTTCCTGTGCCACAAGGGCTTCTGTCTATTGCCTTATCACCATAAAACACAGCATTTCTTCCTGATGATGATTGGTCAATAGGATTACCTGTCCAAAGCATATGAGACACATTTCTTATTGTATCATTTTCTGGATGAACAAACCAGTCTGGATACTTTTTATTGATTCTATCTCTAACTACCTGCGAATATTGAATAATCTTGTTTGCTGTAAAGTCGTGAACACCAGAAAAATATTGTTGAGGTTCTACAATAGCATAGAAATTTCCGCCATAAGCCACATCAAAAGTAAGTTCTCCTAATTCTGGACAATCAACAGTTAATCCTTCTGCAGCTAAATAGCTTTTAACATTGGTTAGTTTAACCCAATCGACTTTATTGCCTGTTTGTTGGTATTCAATTTCCACCAACCCAGCAGGTGCTTCCATTTTAATTTTTCCAGGAGTTTTTGGAGTTATCAACCCTTCTTCAATAGCAATTGTAATTGTTCCAATGGTTCCGTGTCCGCACATTGGCAAGCAACCAGAAGTTTCAATAAACAAAATGGCAAAATCGTTTTCAGGATCATGTGGTGGATACAAAATACTGCCACTCATCATATCATGTCCTCTCGGTTCGAACATCAATCCTTTGCGAATCCAGTCATATTCCTTTAAAAAATGCAGACGCTTTTCATTCATATTTACACCTTTTAACTCTGGTCCTCCTTTTTTGATCACTCGAACAGGATTTCCGCAAGTATGCGCATCAATGCAATGAAATGTGTGACGAGACATTTAGATCTTATCTGTAGTTTTTTTATTATTTATCAATCTTGAGATACCTAAAGGATTATTGTTTTTCAATTCTTCAGGTAACAGCTCATTTGGCCAATCCTGATAGCTGAATGGTCTTACCCAGCGTTTTATGGAATCAATTCCAACAGCAGTAAATCGACTGTCTGATGATGCAGGATAAGGTCCGCCATGAACCATGGATGGACACACCTCAACACCGGTTGGAACACCATTATAAATTATGCGTCCTACTCTGTTTTGGAGTGCGTCAATTACTCCTGAATACATTGGAACTTCATCCTTTTCTGCTATAAAGGTTCCTGTTAACTGCCCTTCTAATTTGGAAATAATTTTTTCTAACTGCTTGGCGTCTTCACATTGCACAACCATAGAGAAAGGACCAAATACCTCCTGATGCAAGGTTGTGTTTTCCAAAAACGTTTTCCCTTCAACTGTTGTGATAGTTTGTCGTGCATAATTCGATTGAACATCAGAATCAAAATCTGCTACTACCTTTAAATCTGTCTGTGCTAAAGCCTTAGCCTTATTGTTTTCGTATGCTCCAATAATATTTGGATGTAGCATGCAAGAAGGCTCAATTTTCACTATTTCATTTGAAAGTGTAGAGATGAAATTATTCAAAACTTCACCTTTAATTCCCAATAATAATCCTGGATTGGTACAAAATTGACCTGTTCCTAAAGTAATAGAACCGGCGTATGTATTAGCTAAACTGTCTCCATTCTTCTCTAAAGCCTCAGGTAATATAACCACTGGATTAACACTACCCATTTCAGCAAAAACCGGAATTGGTTCTTCACGTTGTGCGGCAAGATCTAACAAAGCTCTTCCACCACGAATGCTTCCTGTAAATCCAACCGCTTTAACACTAGGATGACTAACCAATTGCTGTCCAACTTCAATTCCACTGCTGTTAATATTTGAGAATACTCCATTTGGCATTCCTGTTTTTTGAGCCGCTTTTACAATAGCAGAAGCTACTAACTCTCCAGTTCCAGCATGCATTGGATGCGATTTCACAATTACCGGACAACCTCCTGCCAATGCTGCTGCTGTATCACCTCCTGCTGTTGAATAGGCTAATGGAAAATTACTGGCACCAAAAACCACAACTGGTCCCAAAGGAACCAACATTTTTCTTAAATCTGGTTTTGGTACAGGTTCTCTATCTGGAATTGCTGTGTCAATGGATGCTTCAACCCAGGAACCTTCTTCAACTAAATCTGCAAAGGAACGTAACTGGAAAATAGTTCTTCCTCGTTCTCCTTTTGCGCGACCTTCCGGTAATCCTGTTTCGGAGCAATAGGTTTTAACCAACTCATCATCTAATGCTAAAATTTCATCAGCAATTGCATTTAAAAAGGCTGCTTTTTGCTTTCCAGATGTTTTTTTAAATTTTTTAAAGGCTTTAGATGCTAAAGCTATTGCTTCATTGATTTCATCTTGGATTGCTTCCGTATAAATAGGTTCATTCTCTATGTTTAGTTGAGGATTAAATGTTTTATAGGTTGTACTTCCTTTTGCAGAAAGGTTTTTTCCAATATAACTTTTTCCTGTGATCATGAATTTAAATTTTTATAATCTGGTAATGTTGGTCTTGTTTTTAAACTGTCTTCAATTATTTTTATAACATGCTTGCGTTCTTCTCCGAATAATGGTAAACGAGGAGCGCGAACATTTTCTGTACCAATTCCAGTATAAACTTCTGCCAGTTTTATATTCTGTACTAATTTAGAGTTTATATCTAACTCTAACAATGGTAAAAACCAACGGTAAATTTCTAATGCTTCCTGAATCTTTCCAGCTTTTTGAAGTTCGTAAATAGCAACCGTTTCATCGGGAAATGCACAAACCAATCCAGCAATCCATCCATCGGCTCCCATTAGTAAACTTTCAAGTGCAACTGTATCCACTCCTGTCATAATTTTTAATCGGTCGCCAAATCGGTTTTTAATTCTAGTAACATTAGTCGTATCTCTTGTAGATTCTTTTACCGCTTCTATATTGTCGCAATTAACAAGTTCTTCGAACATATCGAAGGTCACTTCAATTTTATAGTCCACAGGATTGTTATAAATCATTATCGGTAATGATGTGTTATTAGCCACTGCTTTAAAATATTCTACGGTTTCTGTATCTCCAGCCTTGTAACGCATTGGTGGCAACATCATAAGCCCTTCTGCTCCATCTTCTTCTGCTTGTTGCGCAGCTTTTATGGCACCTTTTGTAGATTGTTCTGCCACATTCATTAAAACAGGAACTTTTCCTTTTACTATTTCGACAGTTGATGTTGTTAATAATCGTTTTTCACCTTCTTCCAAAGTACTTGCTTCACCCAGCGTTCCACCTAATACAATACCATGCACTCCTGCTTCCAGTTGTGCCTTAATATTGGTTTCAAACATGTCTAGGTCGAGTTTGTCATCATCTGAAAATTTGGTTGTTACAGCAGGCATTATGCCTTTCCATTGAATACTCATTTTAATACCTTTTTGATGGTGTAAAATTACTTTAGATTCTCTATAAATTTCAATGGACTTTTATCCATAGTTAATATTATATTATCCTTTTTATTTAATTAACCTTATTAATAGAGTATTATTTGCGTATTTTTATTTCTCGACTGCGGTCGAAATGACAAGGTTTATGAAAGTATTACCTTTTAAAATACCGAAACCAGACAAAGATGCCCTAATCTATCAAGAGGATATTGGTTCGGCATTTTATGATAAACTGCATCAACACGAAGAAATTCAATTAAGTTTTATTGCAGAAGGTGAAGGTACTTTAATAGTTGGTGATACTATTAATTATTATAATAACGGTGACGTGGTGGTTATTGGTAGTCATATCCCACATGTATTTAAAAGTGATGTTGAAGCTAAATCAGAATCAAAAATGCTGACATTATTTTTTACTGAAGCGTCTTTTGGAGACCATTTTTTTGAACTTGAAGAATTAAAAGAACTGAAATCATTCTTTAAGCGAGCTAAACAAGGATTTACTATTACCTCAAATAAAAAGACAATTTCAAAATTGTTTTATGAGTTAAAAGAGGCTTCGAAACTGGAGCAATTCATTATCTTATTAAACCTTTTAAAAATTGCTTCGAAAGCAAACTATAAGAGCCTGTCATCTTTTATCTATCAAAAAAAGTACAATGATATTGAAGGAAAACGTATGCGTGATGTTTTTGAATACACGATTAGCAATTACACAAAAGAAATCACTCTGGATAGTGTTGCAAATGTTGCGGCCATGACTAAAAATGCATTTTGCAAATACTTTAAAAAAAGAACAAACAAAACGTATTTTAGATTCTTAAGTGAATTAAGGATTGAATATGCCTGCAAGCTTTTAATAGATGAAAAAGATATCTCAATTTCTGAAATATCAGAACTTTCCGGATTTAATAATATTTCGAATTTTAACAGGCAGTTTAAAGCTTTCAAAATGAAAAAGCCATCAGAATTCAGAAAAAACTAGGATGCTTTTTTAACTGCTTGAATAAATCTATTATTAATATAAACCTCTAATAATGATCCATTATCAGAATTGAAAGCAACTTCGTTTGCCTCTGCAGGAATCAAAACCGTTTCCCCCATTTTTAAGGTTTCTGTTTGGCAACCAGTAGTAATGTCTACTTCTCCATCCACACACATGAAAATCACAAAGGAATCTAACGACGAATAATCTTTAGCTTGATATTTACTGATGTCCATAATGTTAGTTTCAAAATATTCACAGTTAACCAAATTTGCCCTTTCATTTTGTCTAATATTATATTCTGCCTTCCCGTTTGTATCGAAGTGCTTTGTTGCTTTTTGAGCCATTTGTGTATGTAATTCTCTTTTTTGACCCTTATCATCGGTTCGGTCCCAATCATAAACACGATAGGTGATGTCTGAAGTCTGTTGAATCTCTGCAGCCAAAACTCCCGCACCTATAGCATGAATCTTTCCTGCTGGAATAAAAAAGCTGTCCCCTTTTTTAACGGGTTCTCTATTAAAAACGTCATTCACGTTTGCAGAGTTAATGTTTTGAATAATCTCTGGATTGATGTCCTTATTTTTTAATCCTAAAACAATATCTGCATTCTTATCACTATCCATGATGTACCACATTTCTGTCTTACCAAAAGAATCATGATACTGTTTGGCCATTTTATTGTCTGGATGCACCTGAACTGACAAATCTCTTTTAGCATCTAAAAATTTGATCAATAATGGGAAATTGTATCCGAAATTATTAAAATTTTCATAGCCTAAAATATCTGCTTTATGTTTCTTAATTAGTTCTTTAAGATTGCTTCCTTTATAAGCACCATTACTTACTTCAGAAATATTGCCGTTAACATCTGATATCTCCCAACTTTCGCCAACATTCTCTTTACTCGTTTGTTTTCCTAAAAGGGTGTTTAATTTATTTCCTCCCCAGATTTTTTCTTTTAAGATTGGACTGAATTTTATTGGATAAACTTTCATTTTTTCTCTTTTTAAAATTTACTTTAATACTGAAGATGAACAATATGATTCTCTTCATTTAATTGTTTCAAATATTCGATTACCGAAAACAGACTTTGAAACAGGGTTTGCTTTATTTCTTTCTTTTCTAATGTATTGATATTGTACTTTAAAATAACCTTCTGGTTTTCACTAATCCTTTTTATTAATTCATTTAAACCATGTTGATTGGTATTCAATGAGTTTGTACTTACAAATCCTATGTGCTGCAGGTCAAACTGATTGAACATATATCTTGCTCCCGCTCTAACTGCTGCAATTTCTGATTTAAGTTTTTTAATATTTACAACAGATACATTTGCGCACACTTCCTTTATTTCTTGTAATATTTTGAAGGTATTATCCTTGCTGTCATTATTTACCAAACAGAGTTCTAAATTTTCAGCTAGATTAGAATGCTCGATAAAACAATCTCTATCTATCTCTTTTTCATTATTATGGAATATGATGATGATTCCTATTTTCATAATCAATGCTCTTTTCGTAATTCTTATTTACGCAACCTTTAATTCGTTTGCGTTAACATCTTTAACTTCTAATTTTTTTGCTCTGTAAACCCAGGCAATTTGCGCCAATTGAAAAACGATCTTCACTGAATCTTTCATGGATAATTTAGAACCATCTGCGTGAATCCATCTTTTTAATGGTTGCTCGCATAAATAGGCTTTTGCTTTCTTTAATCCATAATGGTGAGTCATTCTTTTAAATATTTCTACATCAAAGATCCATTGTGTCACAAACTTTTCTGAAAATACTGTTTTAATAACATCTTTACGGAAGATCTTTGCGCCACATTGTGTGTCTTTAAAATCCATTTTCAATATCTTTCTTATGATGTAGTTTATGGTTAAACTAATAATTTTTCTTGCTGATTCCTTTGTAATGTTTGCTCCCATTCTTGAGATTCGTGAACCACTTACTATTTTAAATTCTGAATTTTCAATTGTTTTTACCAGATCATCAAAATCAGCTAAATCTGTAGAAAGATCGGCATCTAAAAAGCCAATAAAATCCAGATCTTCTTTTTTAGCCATGTGAAGCATGCCTAAACGAACGGCTTCAGCTTTACCTCCATTTCTTTCACAGTCATAAACCGTTATATAGTCTTCTCTTCCTTTCTGTAAATCCTTTAAAACCTGAAGTGTGTTATCTTTACTGCCATCATTTACAAAGCAAAGATGATAGCCTGTATTTTTTTCGATATAATTTAAAAACTCAGTGCTTAATAAACGCTCTTCTTCATTATAGCAAGGTATTACTACTCCAACACAACGTTGCTGTATCATCACATCACTTGTTGTTGCGTTCTGTACTTCCGGCGCACCTATTAATCGTTTTACACGAGCGCTGATTTCGTTTAAGCTTAATGGCTTTTTCATGTAGTCGTTGATACCTAAATCGAAACCATTAGTTATAGTTTCATCGTTTGTAACTCCGGAAAGAACCATTATTGGTAATTGATCATTATTTGTTATTCTGATGTATCTGATTATTTCCAAGCCAGAGATTTCAGGTAAATTAATATCCACTATTACTAAATCGGGATTGAACGAATCGTAAGCATCAATTCCATCGGATGCATTTGTTGCTGTTTGAACTTGGTAGCCTAATTCCTTTAATCGTTTCTCCAAAGGAAGTAATACTAATTGTTGGTCGTCTATTGCTAAAACTTTCATTATAAGTTATTTTTATTTGTTATTGATGGTTCAAAAGTACTAGAGAAGGCGATTGAAAAAATCTAATTTAGTTTAACCTATAGCTTAGTGTCGACGAATGGTAGATTGCTGTAGATATTTAAAAAATGAAGCACTCTTTAAATTCTATATCTTTACACTATTGATTTAGCTAAGGCTCTAAATGAAAGAATCCTCAAACAAATACTTAATAACTGCTTTACTTTTAGGTTTGGCGTTTCATGGCACTTCCATATTTTTTACTTTGGAAACTACCTATGATGCTTTGATACATCTCTTTTTTGCAGATCATTACTCCAACAGCTGGTTCGAACCCTGGAATTATAAATGGTACACTGGATTTACAGTGATGAGCTATCCGCCTTTGGTGCATCAATCCATTGCATTACTTTCTTTAATTGGTGGCTTAAAATTCGGATTGTTTGCTGTTGCACTTATTTCGATTGTATTATTCATTACAGGCGTTTATAGGTTTTCCTTATTAATAACATCAAATCGAACGGTTGCAGGTTATGCTGCAGTATTAGCAGTATTTTCTTCCTCGTTCCTTGAAACCTTACATATTTTTGGACAGTTACCGAGTATTATTGGTATTTCGGTTTTAATGCATGCACTGCCAGAAATATACTTATGGCTTAAAACAGGTAAATACTGGTATTTAGCAACCTCATTATCACTTATTGCTGTCACTGTGACTTCACATCATGTTACACCTATTTTTGGGATGGTCTTTTTTATATTTCCGCTAATAGGAATGGTCATTATGGACGTGTCGCGAGAGCAAGTCAATAGCATGAAAGAAGTGACTTTTAGAGTTTTTCTGAATAGTTTCTTCAAGCTTTTTAAACGTATTATTAGTTTCGGAATGCTCTCATTGGTCATAATCATTGGCTGTATTCTCCCGTATTGGATCAATTCAAAGAACAATCCGATTACGCAGGTGCCGATTCCTCATGGTTCACGTGATAATTTTCTTGAAATAACCTCTTCCGGATTGGTATTCTTTTTAATTCCCTGGGGCGTTTTACTCATACTATTACCCTATATATTTTACAGATATTACAGTAAGCGGTATATATTCTTTGGCTTGTCAATTACCATTTTAACAGTTCTGGGTACAGGAGGCACGACACCAATTCCACGGATGGTTCTGGGTGAAACAGCATTTAATATTCTAACCTTGGACAGATTTACGCTATGGGCTTCTGTCATGTCCTTGCCGATTTTAGGTGAATTCGCGTTTCGATTGGTTCATGGCGATTTAAAAGTGCTTATCCAAAATAAATTTGGAGCTGTTTATCATCGTATTATAGGCGGAATTCTGGCAGCGTTGTTTGTTTTCATGACAATCTTTACCATGAGTCTAAGTTACTTTAGACCTTCCCAACCTCAAAAAATTAAAATGGTACCTATCGTGAATTTCCTGAATCAGGATGACCATGATAAATGGCGATTTCTTACTTTAGGATTTGGAGACCAAATGGCATGGTTAAGTGCTCAAACCAATGCTTTGACTGTAGATGGAAATTACCATTCTGCCAGACGTTTACCAGAATTGACCACACGACCAATTGAGCGCCTAGAGAACTCAAAATTTAAAGGTGTTGCAGGAATTGGTTCGTTGCAGCAGTTTTTAACGACTCCGGAAAAATACAATCTTAAATATATTTTTTCTAATGATAAATTCTATGACCCAATACTTTACTTCTGTGGTTGGCAACGCTTACGACAACTTGAAAATGGTATTATGGTCTGGGAACGATTGAATGTTCCGCCTTTATCCTCCATTTTACCTAAAGATGATGTCGCAAAATGGCTTAAAGTCCTTTGGGGAACAATTCCTTTTTTAACGATTCTGATTGCATTTATTTTAAACGTACAAATGTTGTTAGTAAACGCCTTAAAGACACGAATTAAAAAGGCGCCTGTTTATTTTAATTTTAAAAATGATTACTCGAAGTTTTCAAGAGGTTTATTAAGGACTACTCACTTTTGGTCTATACTCGTAGCAGGAATTATGGTTTATGGCATTTACTTATTCTATATAAAAAATGATTCGCATAGGTCACCAGAAAATGCAATAATGGCGTATTATGATGCTTTGGATTTTAAACAATTTGAAAAAGCACATAAGTTGATAAACCCAGAAAGTAAGATATCGATTGCGCAATATATGTTGGAAATTTCGGTGACTGATGGTTTATTAAGTAGTTATGCCAAATTAGATGCCATATATACAGACATAACAAATCATAGTGATAGTACTGCATCTGCAAAAGTCATTACCAACTGGATTACACCTCTCGAAAAAATTGAAAAGACTGAATTTAAAAGGGCTGTTAAACAAAATGGTAAGTGGTATTTGGAACCCGATGAATTGAAAAACGATTTACCACCAGACCAATTATATGCCGATAATTCAACAAGTTATTTTAATCAAGGAAGAAGACGCATAACTACAGAGCAAACACATCATGAAGATGTGCTGAAGCAACCAGTGCTGGAAGTGCTTTCTTCTAAATTGGTGAAATATAATAACCATTATGCCATTATTGGTGAAATACAAAATATAGACAATGTACCAGCCGACGTTGTGTTAAAAGGCACTTTATACAATGATGCCAACAAATTGTTGGCTACCTATAATGCTAAATATCATGTCAAACATAAGTTGATGCCTAAAGAAACCAGTTCGTTTAAAATTAATTTCGAAGGTGTTGCTTGGTCAAAAACTGAAGACTCTATTCCAAAAACATTTAATCCTGACGAATTTACACCTGTGGAGTTCGAAGAACAACCAACCAAGTTCAACTTGCAGGTTGATGGTAATGTTTCTGGTTCAGATCTATACAAAAATATTGTAGTAAGTGATATTGATATTAAAAACGAATCAATTAATGGTAATCTTTTCAATAGTGGACTGGAAGAAATAACCATACCTCAATTATTGGTCACCTATTACAACGAAGACAAAACGATGCTTTGGGTAGATCACCTCTTCATAAAAGAGGGTGTCAGGCAACAGCGTAAACAAGACTTTGAATACGAAATCTTGAAAAACGGTGAATTAAATATTATTAATAGTGACATGAAAAACATTTTCGTAAACGGTTTACCAAATGAAGATATTTCTAATAAAATAGTCCCAAACAGAATTGAAAATCATACCAATTCAGAATTGCAAAAAATTAATCATCCTGATTTTGGTTTTATAAAATTTGAAACGAACACCTATATTGGAAACCCAAATTAATGATCAATAAGTACACATACATATTGCTATTGACTTCTGTTTTGTTGTCGTCATTTACTTCAGGTCAGAACCAAAACAGCACTTCAGATTTCGAGCTTTTGACAACCAAAACTCAATTTGAAGCTGGTAGCCATATTGTTTTAAAATTTACGGATTCAGACGCCGAAAAACCATTGTTGTATTGCTCTAATAGTTTTGGATCAACTGTAGTGGTTCCCTCAATGGAAAACAATAAACTCCATTATAAAATCCCTGCAAGTATTGCGTCTAAAAAAGGAATGGTTAATTGGAAATTACTCAATAATGAAGCTTCAATCTCCGGGCAGTTAAAAATAGTTTCCAAACAAGAGGTCGCAACTATGGAAACCTATATAGGTCCACCAAGTATTGAAGCTGGAGGAACAGATTACACCATGCTGGTAGTTATTCCAACCGATTCTCTGGATAATCCATTAGCCGAAAACACGCTTGTAAACGCCAAGCATCAGTTTTTGTCCAATCAGAAAAATGAGGATATTTTCACAAAGAATCTCATCGCTTTCAAGAATATATATTCACAACTGGAAAGTGGGCGAATGTTGGTGTCTTCTGAAAGCCTGAATACCAATTCCAAGGAATTTACTATCAATGTGACAGCTGCTATTCCAACTGATTTTACTATTTCAGCAAAACGACCGCATGATTATGCCGATGGCAATCAAATAACCACGTTTACAACTTCAATAATTAAGGACAAACTTGAGAATGTTGTTAGCGATGGAACATTTGTGAACTTTTTTATAACAAATAAAAAAGGTAATATTTTAAGAACATCAGGAACAACAATTTCCGGAGTTGCTACTGCACGAATGATCCATCCGGATTACGAAGAAGACTGGAGCGTAAAAGCATATGTAGATGGCATGGCAGAAAGCAATGTACTTTCCCTGACCTACAAACAGGTTATAGATGATTTTGAAGTTCGATTTTCACAAAATAACAGAGATGTAACAGTGGGGCCATTGCAAAGTTTTATGAATCAAATGATTCCAGATGGTTTACAGGTTAAGCTTACCATTTCTAAAGATAATTTACAATTAGAAACTTATTCAAAAACATCCTACAATGGGTATGTTCAATTTATTTTAAAGTCAGACATATTCATAAATGACAGTTATAAAATTAGTATTAAAACCGCAGGTCTGGAAAAAACTTTTGAAAACACAAAACTATGGTAGGTCTTAACAAAAACATTCTGCGTACCATTTTAATTGCCTCATATATCATGATCATCACTTTAATTGTTGCTTTAGTCAGTACCTTATTCAGTTATTTAAATACTGGAGCAGACCGAAGCCAAATGCTGCATACAGAAATTAAAAAAGTAGAACAGTACTTGCCTAAAGTTGTCTGGGCTGAATTAAACAATGAAGGCAGACCAATGGATGCTGAAAATTTAAAGGCTATTGAAGACGACTATTTAGATGCATGGTATGTTAAACATGTTGCTTACAAAACCAATAATACAGAAGGTGTTAAAGATTATTTCACAGACAATGCAAGGAAAAATATATTTGATTTTATTGAATTGAATTCTACTAAAGGGATCACAGTTGAATCCACCACGTTAGAACATCATCCAACCTTGGAATTCTTTAGTGAAGATGGACAATTAGCTGTTCTCACAGATAATAATGTTGTTGAATACAAACGTGTGTTTAAAGACGAGAAATTAATTCTTAAAGCTACCGAACTATCCACCTATAAAGTCATTTTGTTATTAGAGGATGGGTTTTGGAGAATCCGACATTTAGTAAAGGAAAAAAGTGATGATCTTGTTTCTGAATCAAGATCTGGTTATTATGATAGCTTGAACATAAAAGGCATTAATTACTATCCACAGGAAACTCCTTGGGATATGTTTGGAGATCAATTTTCTATTGATACCATTGTCAATGATTTCAAAATTATTAAAGATGCAGGATTAAATTCGATCAGGATTTTTGTTCAGTATGACGATTTTGGAAAGGCCAATGTTCCGCAAGAAAAAGTAGAAAAACTTGAACAGACATTAAACATTGCGGAAGAGCACAACCTCAAAGTGGTGGTAACCCTTTTTGATTTTTATGGTGATTATTCAGTATTAAACTGGACCTTGGATCAGCGTCACGCAGAAACCATAGTCTCCCATTTAAAAGACCACAACGCTCTGTTAGCCTGGGACATTAAAAACGAACCGAATCTGGATTTTGATTCAAGAGGAAAAGAATTGGTAGTTTCCTGGTTAGATAATATGATCGATCTGATTAGATCGGTTGACCAGGACCATCCTGTAACCATTGGCTGGTCTAACACTCAAAGTGCAGCTATATTAAAAGACAAAGTAGACTTTGTATCGTTTCACTATTACGAAGATCTTGATCAGTTAGATGCATCAATTAAAAACTTAAAAAAAGAAATTCCGAATAAACCGCTGGTAATGGGAGAGTTTGGATTATCTTCTTATAAGGGAATCTGGAAACCTTTTGGAAGCTCCGAAGATGATCAGGCTAATTACCATAGAAAAGCCCAGGAAATAATTGCTGCAAATAAATTGCATTTCATGTCCTGGACTCTTTACGACTTCAATAAAATACCAAAGGAAGTCGTAGGTAGACTTCCCTGGCGTAAAAACACTCAAAAACAATTTGGTTTCATTGATAAAAATGGGGCAAAAAAGGCATCATTTAAATATATCACTAACCATTAGTTGATTGAAATACTACGTCTGTTTGAGCTCCTTTTTTAGTGATAATTTTACTAAAATTATTCAAATACATATCCGCTATTTTTTCCATTGGATAGGCAGTGGCAGCTTCATAGTTTGCTTTTCCTAAAGCTATTCTATGTGCATCATTTGTAACAATTGCTTCAATTGCTCTTGCTAAACTTTTCACAGATGTTGACTCAAAGAATTCTCCTTTATAACCTTCATCCTTAACTAACAATGCTAAATCTCCCAGATCTGGCATCACAACGGCTTTTCCATAACTTCCGGCTTGGTGCAATACGCCTGAACTTCCCGTTGTAGATGTGTATGGAAATACAACTACCGCGCTTTCCTTGAATAAGGTTGGTACTTCATTTTCTTCTACATAACCTGTAAATCTAACCTGTGGAACATGCTTATAATCCTCCTGAACTTTCGCTAAATAACCAGGTACATTTGGGTTGTCGGTTCCGGCAATTACAACTTCAAGATCTAATCCTGTTTTTGCTCTAACTTGCTCGACAGCTTCTATCATTCCTTCTACTTTTTTATAGGTTCCAAATTTTCCGAAAGTCATAACTTGTAATGGTCCATTTGGAATGCTGTAATCTGGTTTTTCTGTGGTAACTTCAAATGTTCCGTGTGGAATTAAGGTTACATTTTTGGCATTGTACTTCTTTTCAAGTACATCAACATATTTTTGAATGGTCAAAGCTACTGTATCTGCCTGTAAAATCAATCTTGTTAACGTTGAACCGATGAATCCATAGATTTTTTGCATAATTTTATTAGATGTAAATCCGGCAGATCCTAAATCTACCTCTTCTAATATATTGTGCAATAAAACGATGTTTGGAATACGCTTTAATTTACAAACCAATGGCAACATTAAACCTAAAGCTGCTGCAATTTTTTTATCTCCAAACTTCATGAATTGTAAGTTGAACAATACAGCTTCAGGCTGTGTTTGATTGATGACTTTGGTAACATTAACAATATTTAAATAGCTGTTAAATTCCCAACATTCCTTTACAGAGATCTTGCAACCATCTTCCTGAAAAGACATATCTTTTTCTCCTTTTGTTTTGTCTGTTAACAAGACTATTTCTGTAACGTCTTGCTTTTGTCTAAAGTGTTTTACTAAATGGTACGCATATTCATTTAAAGTGACTTTACTTGGTGGATATGCTGTTACGATTGCTAGTTTCATAATATGTGTTTTTATTTTTATTTGTATTAATTACACTACAAATTTGCAGTTTAAACCCCGGTAAACTCGGTTTGTTTAGATGTATTGCTTTTTGCTGTAGACGAATGGTAATTTCCTTTAGATTAAGCTTTTTCAAATCTGTTGAACATGGCTGAATGCTAGCGTATTGTTATTCAAAAGGAAGTGTGGCTGATGAATCTAATTCAAAATGATGATTGCATATTGTCATTCAGAAGGAAGGATGACTGATGAATCTAATTCAAAATGATGATTGCATATTGTCATTCAGAAGGAAGCATGACTGATGAATCTAATTCAAAATGAATTCTTTAATAGTAGAGATTCTTCGCTATCGCTCTGAATGACACTTTAGCTCTCAATGACATTTAGCTCAGAATCTTATTTTCTTTTCAATTTAGAATCAAAAATGAAGAACGATACCTGAAGAACAAGTAACAGGAACATAGCTAAAATCTGCATATTTACAACTTGCTCTAAACTGTTATGAAAGAAGATCACAAGTCCCATTTGAAGCACACCAAATACACCTGAAATAACCACAGGCATATAGCGATCTAATGATAAATAGTAATAAGCAAAAATATTTGAGATTGCGAATAAGCCAGTTGCCAAAGCATATTTCGATAATAAAGGAGCCATTGCTAAATAACTGTCTCCGAATAATAAGGTAATGGCTGTTTCCGGAAATAAGGAACATCCAAATACAATCAGTAATGCAATGCCAGCTATGTATGCCACATATTTAAATAAAACTGGCGCTGTTTTCTTTCCTTCTTTATTAAGCTGAACCACCGTTGGCAATAGCAACATGACAAACATCCAGGCAATAAAATAGACAATGCGTCCAATTAATGCTAAAGATGCATACAAACCTGCTTCATAGGATTCAAAGTAATGCTTTACCAACAAGATGTCACTGTTATTAATAATAATTTGAGTCAACTCATAAAAAGCAGTGATCACAAAAAAGTTTCGAACTTGTTTGGCTTTTGTTGCTTCTATTATTCCGGCAGTTTTTAATCGCAGCTTATCATATTTAAATGGAACCAATCCAAATCCAAGAGAAATTAAAATACCAATTGCAACAACCAATGAAGACTGAATATTCAAAAGAAAGATCAATCCTAAAGTAATAAGCAATCTGCTTAACATTTCGGCTTGATAAGTAATCGACAATAATTTAAATTCCTGTTTCCCTTGATATACGCCTCTATTCACACTCATTAAAAAGTATAAAGGCACACCAACACCAAAAATGATGAACATAGTTGATGAAGAAGTATTAAAAACCTGCTGTAATTGTTTTGCAAAAACAATTATCAGAATACCCAGAACTATACCAACTACTGTTGCATTTTTATAGATCTTGGAGACGAAATTTTGAAAAGATTCATTTTCAAATACCACAGAGAATTTTGCAGTGACCAACTGAAATGTCATGGCTACAAAAGAAAGCACCAACAGAAAAGTAATTAAGACTGCAGCATCAGCAAATTGAGCTGGACCTAAAATCCTTCCCAGTATTAAATTGTATAAATAATTGCCTCCATTTACAACCAGAACACTCAACATAAATAATTGTTCTGGTGAAATTTTTCTTGACTTTATTGCTGAAATAACTTGCATATTTTTCTTGTTTATTGGTTCAATACTGACGCAAATATCTTCACAAACTCCATGTATGTCGGTTTAATTTCGACGGATGGTACATTGCTGTAGATGAATGAACCGCATATTGTGCTTAACTTGCACTTATCAAATAACACATTGATTATGAACTTAAAATCTATCATAAATATTTCTGCAATGTTGCTTGTTTTTAGCTTAAGTGCTCAAAATATGCAAAAGGGCTTTACCTATTTAGAAACAGGTAATTATAAGAACGCAGAAACTTTTTTCAGTCAAATATTAGAGGATTATCCAGATAACAAAACTGCGAGGTTGTGTTATGGTCGAGCAGTTGGGTTAAACGGAAATCCAGAAAAGGCGAATACCTTATTCATCGAATTATTACAAGATCATCCTAATGACTTTGAGGTAAAACTTAATTATGGTGAATCGTTACTTTGGAATAAAGATTTTACAAAGGCTAAAACTTATTTTAAAGGTTTGATTACAGAAGACCCTAAAAGTTTTGCTGCCTTATTAAGTTACGCGAACACACTTTCTAATTTAAAAGAATACGAAGACGCATTAAATTATGTAAATAAAGCTTTGGAAGTTATTCCAGGAAACCCCAACGCTCTGAACTCTAAAAAATATATCTATTTGGGATATGCTTACCAAAACCAACTAGCACAGAACTATGATAAAGCCGAAACACTTTTATCCAAGAACCTTGAATTATTTGGTGACGATAAAGACACTTTATTAAACCTGGCAAATCTTTATTTGATTTGGGAAAAGTATGATGAAGCCGAAACCATGTACAATAGACTCGCCGAACAACCCGAAAATAAAATTTTAGCGTTAAATGGTTTGGCTTTAGTGTCTCATTTAAATGGTAAGGAAAAAACTGCTCTAAATTTAAGTACTCAAGCTTATAAAAACATAACAGAACATACAGATACCAATGTAGCACAACAAACTTCTGAACGTTATGCCCAAGCTTTGATCTGGAACAAATCATATAAAGCTGCAAAAAACTTAATTGATAGTTTGATTGTCCAACATCCGAACGAGAATTGGGTATTAGCCTTACGAGCTACCTTAAATATTTATAAAAGCAATTTTAAACAAAGCTTGATTGATTATAACAGAATATTAGAAAATGATAGCACATCATTTGATGGAAACCTGGGAAAAGCCAATGCATTAAAAGCTTTAGGTCGATATGATGAGGCCTATATCTGGGCAGAAAACACTCTGAAATTCTACAATAACCAGAAAGATGCGGTAAACTTTATTAACCAAATGAATAGTAGCTTCGCGCCATCATTAGTTTCTAAAGTCGCACATACCTTTGATAATGGCGATAACAAAGCCTATGATTTTACAAATGATGTGGTTTATCCCTTATCTACAAAATTCAGTCTTTTAGGCAACTACAGTTATCGAAGCACAAACAATACGGTTACAGATAATAGTGCAAAAGCAAATAACGCATCTTTAGGTGTATCGTACCAGTTAGTGCCTAATGTTACATTTAAAGGAACTGCAGGTATAGCATCAGCAAAAGCCGAGAGTACAGATTATACGCAGCTCTTAACAGATGTCTCTTTTAATATCAAATCCTTGAAGCTACAAACTTTGGATATAGGATATAGACGCCAGGTGGAAAGTTTTAATGCTGACCTATTAGACCGAGAATTGGTACAAAATAACTTTTATGCTAATTATAATTTAAACACTAATTTCAATTTGGGTTGGTTTACACAATACATGCATACTTCGCAAAATGATGACAATACCAGAAACCTGTTATTTACCTCTTTATACTATAACCTTTTGAGTAAACCATCTTTAAAAGTTGGCTTGAATTACCAATACATTACATTTAAAGATCAAGTACCTACTATTTATTTTAGCCCGGAAAAATTCAATGCAGGTGAAGTGTTTATAAATCTAATTAAAGACTTAGCCATCACAAAACCTAAAGAATGGTTTTATAATCTTACAGCTGCTTATGGATTTCAATTTATTGAAGATGACACCAAACAAAGTGCATACAGATTGCAAGGCGCATTTGGTTACAAATTCTCGCAACGTAGTCTGTTAAATGTTTATGGCACCCATAGTAACATAGCTTCTGCAACTGCAGCTGGTTTTACCTTTACAGAAATCGGTATTCGATTTAAATGGTACCTTACTCACAAACCTGTTTTTAGAAAGAAACAATAGGATAATATATTACCTTTCTAACTTTTATTGTTTTAATTTATAAATACAAAAACTAGAACAAGAGCTCCTCCTATCACTAATTTTGAACGGAATATGATTACTTTTGTTTTACATATAACGAGTAGGCAGTAATTAAGAACCATACCGTGAAAAATAAAGTAATATTTTGGGTAACACTTATAGGAATACTAATAGGTGCAATATCATATTGGCGAATTCCTTATGATGAAATGAATTTATCAGAAATTAATTTATGGCTCTTTGTTGGTGCCGGAACTTTAATTGGATCCTTATTTTCAACTTTGCTCTTTAATTTAAAGCCATGGAAAGTTGGACTTTTAATAACACTCGGAGTTATTCTAGCAGTAATCATTAGAATAATTTATGACGTAACATTTTTCGATTCTACATCCCATAATCTTGCACCATTTGAAGTTATATTCAGTGGGCTTCAATCTTTACCAACAGCACTTATTGGGGCTTATTTGGCAAAAGGTGTTCAAAACTTTAAAAAATAACTACGGCCAACAACGTGTATAATTAATTGCTTTTCCAATTCCTAAAATATAAATCATAATAAAAACAAAGGCAAAAGATCCCTCTTTTGCCTTTTTACTTGCTATTAATCAATCTACTTAACCAGCAATTTCAAGGGATGATATCGATTTTGGGAATCAGTAAGTTTACAGAAATACAAACCAGAATTTAGGTTTTGTCTGTTTAGTTTTATTTTGTTAGTTCCTGGATGCGCCTTATAATATGTTTGATATACGACTTGACCCATTTGGTTATAGACCATAAACTGCATTAGTTCTGTATTGCTTGCAGAAAACTGAATACTTGTGCTTGAGGTCATTGGGTTTGGCACTGCGGACAATGAGTTGGTTTCTCCTTCAACCGTATCAATTGATAAAGTACTGGTTTGAGAAAAACGAACATTCTGTAAGTTCATTTCCTTTGCAACTGATGAACCATCTTCTGAAACCATAGTAAAGACTATTGTTACAATGTCATCTAATACTAAATCTGTACCATTTGAAGACGTAAAACTTGAAAACGGAATTGCAAAATCCTGGAACGTATCGTTTAATGCAATAGTGGTTTTATGTTGAGCTTCCCAATTTGAAATGCTTTGTTTTACAAAAGTAATTTCCAGATTTCCAGTTCCTTTTGCTGTTAGTTTAAAACTATTATAATCTGTTAGGTCAACAGGTTTAAAACGTGGTGTAATGGCTCTGTAAGCTGCAAAATAAGTGCTTGTTGTGGCATTTAAAGTAAGGTTTCTTTCTATTGGAAAATCTTCATCATCATAAACATTTTCATTAGGAAAAATGCTGTAATTGTTCACAGTTGTACTGGCTTGGGAATCATCAATTCCCCAAGGACCATCAGACATAAATAGATCGTCTGGAGTATTAATGCCATCACCAATTCTGAAGCCAATATCAAACAAGTTTCCTGTTTCCAGTTGTACATTGGTAATGTAATCCTGGTTTAGATCTATTGACGATGTTACATAATCAAACGCACTTGTTTCAGTTGTTCTGTAACCAGCATCAAAGGTTACACCATCTGTTGCATTGGTATTGACAATTTCAAGATCTAATGCTCCATTAATATAGTTTCCTTTTTTTACGAAAACCGTTGGTGGCGTTGAGTTATTGTAACTAGAAATTGATTTCTCAATGTTCAATAAATTGAGTACTTCTTCACCCAATAAATACAAATCGTCCAATGAATTTGACCAGATCTGGAAGTTGTAAAAGGTTACATTATCTTCATATAGATCCAGGTTCCAATGGCTCTCTATGGCGAAATTTGACTCGTTATTTACTACTTTGGCAGATAAACTCAAGACAAACTCTACCGTTCCATCGGCATTTTTTATCAATGACTTGATAAACTGTTGCTCATTAATATCAATAGTTGAAACCGATAACAACTCTGCGCCTAACAGTCGGTCGCAAATGTATTTTGTGTGTTCATATACACCATTTTCTGTCTTTAAAGCTAAAATGGATGCTACAGAGGTATTGTTTTCCATATAATCAACTGAATATACTTCAGTTGCATT
>JABDOZ010000128.1 GCA_013043005.1 Flavobacteriaceae bacterium
CATTTTTTATAAACTTCTCTAATTCAATTTTAAAAGGCTCACCGTTGTAATCTGATGATACCTTGAATCTATTGTCAAGTCTATGAGAAAAATCGACCTCAGATTCCAGAATTCTTCTTTGTGTTTGTCCATCAACAACATAATTACCGTCAACATAAGTCGTGACATAGGTTTTAGACGATAAAAACTTATCCTGAGTCTCACCTTCCCGGATAGACATCATGCCTTCAAAACTGATGTAATGCGTAATAGCAGCACCTAAAATTATTAGAATAAAGGACAGATGAAACAATAATGTAGGCCATTTCTCTTTCCTTAGTAATCGATATTTAAAGATGTTACCAATAAAGTTTATCACAAAAAACAGCATGATTGCTTTAAACCAGAAAGCATGGTAAATAAGTGTCCTTGTCAATGGAGTTGGAGAGGTTTCCTGATTGGCATCAAGAAATGTCCCTGCAATCATAGCCACAGCAAACAGAACAAAAAGAATACCGGTTAAACGTGTAGAAAATAAGAAGTCAATTAATTTCTTTTGCATAGTGCTTGCTTTTTTTGAAGAGCAAATTTAAGGATTTTATCTTTGATAGAAGTATTAAAAAATCATCTCTTTCCTAATCTGGCTTCGAATATTTTCAAGTACAGAAAAGTACCCATTTTGCGTGCTCTTCTTTTGGCATTTTCAGCATAGTCTCCTTTAAATAATTCATCAATGGTCTCATACCAAAGATTCAGCCAGATTCCAAAATGTTCTGGTGTTATGGAATTATCATTTTCGGCATCAACTTCAATATGTTTTTGAAGCGGATCACCATGAAATTTGGTTTTTAAAAACAAGCTGGATTCCCAGAAGTCGGTTAAATGATCAATATGTTTATCCCAGTTTGAAATTTTACAAACGAAGAAAGGTCCGAGCCGATCATTTATTTTAACCTTTTCATAAAACGTAGCAACCAGTAAGCGAATGTCTTCTCTGTTTTTTAGATCGTTATTTAGCATATGCGGATAAAATTAATATAAACAATCTTATTAAAACTTATTATCAACGTAATTTGTATTTGGTAATTGTTAATTATTTTAGCATCATGATTTCTGTGATTATTTTAGGTTCTGGCAATGTAGCTACTCATTTATTTAAAGCTTTCAATAAAGCTGATAAAATAACTGTAAAGCAATGGTTTAGCAGGACTCAACATTCAATTGAACAATTTAAAGATAAAGTTGAGATCACCAATAATTATGATGACCTGAAAGAAGCCGATGTTTATATTTTAGCAGTGAGTGATGATGCGATTCATGAAGTTTCCGCCAAATTAACTGTCACCAATAAATTTATAGTGCATACTTCCGGAGCCATGACGCTACATGAAATGGACAAAAAAAATGATCGTGGTGTATTTTATCCGTTACAAACCTTCAGTAAAGATGTAGAAATGGACTTCGCCAATGTTCCATTTTGCCTCGAGGTAGAAAACAAATCCAATATGCAAATACTAAATTCTTTATGTGAAGCTATAGGAAGTAAATATTATAGAGTAAATAGTGAACAAAGGAGTTCACTGCATCTTGCAGCCGTATTTGTAAATAATTTTGTGAATCAGTTATATAGAACTGCCCATGAAATAACGGAATCAACCAGTGTAGATTTCAATATTTTAAAACCATTGATTATTGAAACTGCAAAAAAAATTGAAAATCTGTCTCCTTACCGAGCTCAAACGGGTCCAGCTAAGAGACATGATAAAAAAACGATAAAAAAGCATATGAAATTATTGCAAAACGATCAACATAAAGAAATTTATGACTTGCTCACCAAAGTAATTCAACGGACACATGGGAAAAAATTATAAAGAATATTTAAGCAATATAACCACCTTCATTTTTGATGTTGATGGTGTCCTGGCATCTGATCAATTATTAGTAACCAGTTCTGGAGAATTATTAAGGTCCATGCATAGTAAGGATGGGATGGCAATTAAAATTGCCATCAAAAAAGGATTTAACGTAGCTATTATTTCGGGAGGTACAAACGAGGGTGTCAGAAAACGCCTGGAAGGGCTTGATGTCAAAGACATATACTTGGGTATATCGGATAAAATTGAGACCTATAAAAAGTATGTTGATCTCAAAAATCTTGATCCGGAAAACGTTTTGTATATGGGTGATGATCTCAGTGACTATGAGCTCATGCAGGTAATAGGATTGCCATGTGCACCGCAGGATGCCATACCTGAAATTAAAGCCATTTCAAAATATGTATCACACAAAAAAGGTGGAAAAGGCTGTGCAAGGGACGTTATTGAACAGGTATTGAAAGTACAGGGAAAATGGATGACAGAATTCAAAACCAAACAGCGTTCATAGATGAACTATTTAAACCTGATCAGATGGAAAAACCTGTTGATAATGGGGTTGGCTCAGATACTTATTAAGTACGCACTTTTTATTCCGCTAAAAATAGAATATACCTTGAATTGGTTTGGGTTTAGCTTACTCGTTTTATCGACCCTTTGCATTGCTTCAGCTGGTAATATAATCAATGATATTTATGATGTGGAAACAGACCTTGTCAACAGACCAGACAAAGTACTTGTAGGCAGAGCTATCTCAGAGAGAAAAGCGACCAACCTTTTTATAATTTTTAATGTTATTGGTGTTTTGATAGGTTTCTATTTGTCGCATTTAGTAGGTAGAAGCAGTTTCTTTGCGCTTTTTGTAATTATTTCTGCACTTTTATATGTCTATGCCAGCTACTTGAAAACAACATTGCTAATAGGAAATATAGTCGTTTCCATATTAGTGGCTTTAAGTTTGATCATTGTTCCTGTTTTTGAACTGCTACCGGCTATTACTCCTCAGAATCAAATAGCTCAAATAAACATGTTCAAGGTTGTGTTTTACTATGCTACTTTTGCCTTTATTATTAATTTAATAAGAGAAATGATCAAGGATATTCAGGATATTGACGGAGACCATAAATCGGGAATGAACACCCTGCCCATAATTATTGGCAGAGAAAGATCCAGAAATATAATATTTGTTTTGTCCTTTGTTCCTGTTCTGCTGCTGATATATTTTTTATCGAAATACCTTTACAATAAAACCATAGCTGTCCTATATTTTTTATTATTTGTAGTTGGGCCTTTAATCTTTACAACTATTAAAATATTCAACGCCAAGACAAAAAAGGATTTTCAGCTTATAAGTAATACTTTAAAACTAATTATGCTTTTCGGCATTTTATCTATGCTGTTATATCCTATAATCATTAAGTAATGCTAATAGAAAATTTAAAAAACTACAACGTAATTTTAGCTTCAGGATCTCCAAGAAGACAGGAATTTTTTAGGGGTTTAGGAATTGATTTTGAAATTAAATTAAAACCTATAGAAGAAAATTACCCAGGGCACTTAGAACGTCAAGAGATTAGTGATTACCTGGCTAAATTAAAATCTGAACCATTCCATAAAGAATTAAAAGACAAGGACATACTCATTACCAGTGATACAATAGTCTGGCACCAAAATGAAGCTTTAGGAAAGCCTGAGAACTCTGAACAAGCTTTTGAAATGATCAAATCCATGAGTGGACAAACTCATGAAGTCATTACATCTATTTGTTTTACTAAAAAAGATTTTCAAAAAACTGTCCATGACGTGACCGAAGTTACTTTTAAAGATTTTACCGATGAAGAAATTTGGTATTATGTGCAAACCTATAATCCCTTAGATAAGGCTGGTGCCTACGGAATTCAGGAATGGATCGGTCAAATTGGAGTTACAAAACTTGTAGGATCATATTTTAATGTAATGGGATTACCCGTACATTTGGTATATCAAACTTTGAAAGAATTAATAAAATAATGAACATGGAAAACTTCTTTACAACACATAAAGCCACTCTAATTTACAGCGCAATTTTATTGCTGATATTTCTCCTGGTAAGATTCATACTTAAAGTTGGGATTAGAAAAGTTGGAAAAAAAAGTAATATTAATGAAGCGAGAATAAGGCTTATAAGCCGATATACCACTGTCGCCTTACTGCTTTTAGCCATATTAATAGAATCTTTTATCCTGGGTGCAAAACCAGATGATTTAGCAGTCATCTTTTCTTCTGTATTTGCTGTTATTGGTATTGCATTGTTTGCAATCTGGTCCATTTTAAGCAATATAACTTCGGGAGCGATCATGTTTTTCTCTTTTCCCTATAAAGTAGGTGATAAAATTCAGATTCATGATAAAGACTTTCCTATTGAAGGTATTATTGAGGACATAAGAGCCTTTCAAATTCATTTAAAACTAGATAATGGCAACTTAGTAACCTACCCCAATAACCTTATGCTTCAGAAAGCGATAACCCTAATTCAAAAGGACGCTATTGATGATGGCAGTGATGCTGTTTAATTCTTTTGTATATTTAAATTATGGCAAAAAAGAAAAAAAACAAACATCACAAAAAAATTGGACAAGCGCCGGGTACACTTATTTATACAGGTGAAAAGGCCAATAACCTGGCTATTGAAGTTTTTGATTACAATACAGATAAATTTGAGGAAAAGGATTTTTCCCAAATTGAGAATACTTTCATTTACAAATCCACTGATGCCATAACATGGATTAATATTAATGGACTAAACCATATTGATGATATTGAAAAAATTGGTAATCATTATAATCTGCATCCACTTATATTAGAAGATATAGTCAATACTTCCCAAAGACCAAAAATTGATGAATATGATGACTATATTTTCGTAGTCCTTAAAATGCTTTATTACAGTGCCGAAGGTGCTATAATTTCTGAACAAGTGAGTTTTATCCTCGGAAGTAATTATGTATTGACTTTTCAAGA
>JABDOZ010000008.1 GCA_013043005.1 Flavobacteriaceae bacterium
AATGAAATTGATGATCTGGAAAATGAAAAAGACTACTATCAAAGAGAAATTAAAAAAGATAAAAAAGAAATTAAAAAGCTAAGCGATAGTGACGGGTTAGAAAAATTTGCACGAGAAAAATATTATATGAAGAAGGAAAATGAAGAAATATATATAATCGAATACGAAGACAGTATAGTTAAACAAACAGAAGATGAATAAATCTTTATTTAAGGAATTTGAATCTGTTTCCTCTCAAGAATGGAAACAAAAGATCCAAATGGATCTTAAAGGCGCTGATTATAACAAAACACTTATTTGTAAAACGCATGAAGGCATAGACATTAAACCATTCTATCATCCGGATGAATTTGACTTTGTTTCAAATGTGTCAGAAACAATGGTTACATCATTTAAAATTGCTCAAACAATTTATGTTTCAGATACCAAAAAGTCAAACAGTAAGGCATTGGATGTTTTAAAACGAGGAGCAGATAGTATTAAATTTATAATTCCATCTGTTGATGTATCTATTGATGAATTATTGCAAAATATAGATCTTACCACTACTCCACTGCATTTCGAATTACAATTTTTGAATTCTGAATTTATTGAAAAACTTATTGCAAAATCAGATGAAGGAGCAAACTATTTAAATATAGACCTTATTGGCAACCTGGTAAAAAGTGGAAATTGGTTTAAGGATATAAAAGAAGACCATTTAATCCTTGAAAAAATTGTTAACAATACGAATGATTTTACTAGCACACTGAGTGTAAATACTTCCTTTTATCAAAATGCAGGCGCAAATATTGTACAACAATTGGCTTATTCTATAGCTCATGTTAATGAATATTTAAACCATTATGGAGAAGGTATCAAAAACCAAATTAACTTTAATGTTTCAGTAGGCACAAATTATTTCTTTGAAATTGCAAAATTAAGAGCGCTACGGATACTATGGAAAACACTGGCATCTGAATATAATCTTAATACTGATTGCCACATTTTTGTAACTCCAACAAGGCGTAACAAAACTCTATTTGATTATAATACTAATTTACTCAGGACCACAACCGAATGCATGAGTGCCATCTTGGGAGGTGCTGATACGATTTGTAATTTGGCTTATGATGCGATCTATCATAAAGACAATGAGTTTGGTGAACGTATTGCTAGAAATCAGTTGCTGGTATTGAAACATGAAAGTTATCTGGATAAAGTAAACAATCCATCCGATGGAGCTTATTATATTGAAAGTTTAACCGATCAATTGATGGAAAAAGCATTGGAGTTATTCAAGGATATTGAAAACAATGGTGGTTTTTTAAAGCAATTAAAAGAAGGTACTATCCAACGAAAAATAAAGGAAAATGCTATTAAAGAACAAGAACAGTTTGATAAGGAAGAAGAAATATTGTTGGGAACCAACAAACATCCTAATCCTAGTGATAAAATGAAGGATAATTTAGAACTGTATCCTTTCGTAAAAACCAGCAAAAGGAAAACTTTGATTGAGCCTATTATTGAAAACCGTCTCGCTGAAAAACTAGAACAAGAACGTATAAAAACTGAATAGAATAAAAATAGATGAAATACTTTAAATATACCTTTTCCTTTGTTTTACTGTTATTCTTAACAAGCTGCAAACAGAATCCTCAATTATCTGAATATAAGTACATGAAAAGGGAGTTTGAATTTAATTGCAAGTATAACAATATGAATCTACTCAAGGAGGCGGTTATTGCTTTTGAACATGATATTACTGATTATTATATAGTCAGCCAAAGAAAAAACTTAGCACAAGCCTATGGAAGGACTATGAGATATGCATTGAACAGCAGAATAAAATATGAAGAGTTTATATCAAGACACACTTGGGATATCTTTAATATCCTAAAATTAGATAGAAAACTTTGGAACACAAATGGACAAAATGCTTCTTTAAACTATGATCATGAAATTGTGAAATGTCTGGCTGATAACATAACTAATAAAGATCTAAAAACAACTTTTAATGCCTTATTATCAACAGGAAGCATGAGTAAGGAATTGTTTGGTGAACCTTTAAGAAGAAAATCGGCACAGGCAATATTTGACAAACACATGGCAACTTACATTGCTCTTGATATATTCTATGCAGGATTATTTAATGTCGACCCAATCGTATTAGAAGAGAGCATAGTTAAAAGAGAAAATAAGAAATAGAAAACTAGCAATATTGACAAATCCAATCAAATAATTAGGAAAACATAAAGTATGGCAAGGAAAAACATCCAAAAATTAAAGATTCAAAAATCGAATAAAAGTTCTGGGAAATCAAACGGATTATTTCGCACTGCTGAAGACATTTCTATTCAAGAAACCTATTCCCAAAACGACATAAAGAATTTTGACCATCTTGGTTTTGTTGCAGGCATTGCACCTAATTTGAGAGGCCCTTACAGCACGATGTATGTTAGAAGACCATGGACAATACGTCAATACGCCGGATTTTCAACTGCTGAAGAAAGTAATGCTTTCTACAGACGAAATCTTGCGGCTGGTCAGAAAGGATTGTCTGTGGCTTTTGATCTTGCAACTCATAGAGGTTATGATAGCGATCATGAACGTGTGGTTGGTGATGTAGGAAAAGCTGGAGTTGCAATAGATTCTGTTGAAGATATGAAAATTCTGTTTGATCAAATTCCTTTGGATAAAATGTCTGTATCCATGACCATGAATGGAGCAGTGTTACCAATAATGGCCTTTTACATAGTTGCTGCAGAAGAGCAAGGAGTCAAACCAGAAAAGTTGGCCGGAACTATTCAAAATGACATACTCAAGGAGTTTATGGTACGTAACACTTACATCTATCCTCCTACACCCTCCATGAAGATCATCTCAGATATTTTTGAATATACAAGTAAAATTATGCCACGATTCAACAGTATAAGTATTTCTGGCTATCACATGCAGGAAGCTGGAGCAACTTGCGATATTGAGCTGGCCTATACTTTAGCTGATGGACTGGAATACATACGTAAAGGTCTTGATGCTGGAATGGATATTGACACCTTTGCTCCAAGGTTATCTTTCTTCTGGGCCATTGGAATGAACCATTTCATGGAAATTGCAAAAATGCGAGCTGCCAGAATGCTGTGGGCAAAACTGGTGAAACAGTTTAATCCTAAAAACCCGAAATCACTTGCTTTGCGCACTCATTGTCAAACAAGTGGTTGGAGTTTAACAGAGCAGGACCCTTTCAATAATGTTGCTAGAACATGTATTGAGGCCGCTGCTGCTGCCTTTGGAGGCACACAAAGTTTACATACCAATGCATTAGATGAGGCGATTGCTTTACCAACCGATTTCTCTGCAAGAATTGCAAGGAATACTCAAATTTATCTACAAGAGGAAACCAAAATCACGAAAACTGTGGACCCTTGGGCGGGAAGTTTTTATGTGGAAAGTCTCACACATGAAATAGCTATTAAAGCGTGGGAACACATTCAGGAAATTGAAGATCTTGGAGGTATGACCAAAGCTATTGAAGCAGGAATCCCTAAAATGAGAATAGAAGAAGCTGCCGCCAAAAAACAAGCTAGAATAGATTCTGGTCAGGATATTATAGTAGGTGTAAATAAATTCCAACTGCATGAAGAAGATCCATTACAAATATTGGAAGTTGACAATCAAACCGTTCGATTACAACAAATTGCCCGTTTAAATAAGCTGAAAGTTGAAAGAAATGATAGAAAAGTTAAGAATGCCTTATCAAAATTAACCGAAGCAGCTAAATTGTGGTCAGATTCAAAAGATTCCCTTTTGCAAGGGAATAATAATTTATTAGCTTTAGCAATAGATGCAGCTCGACATCGAGCCAGTTTAGGAGAAATAAGCGATGCTTTAGAAGAAGTTTTTGGACGATATAAAGCACAAATAAAATCATTTTCAGGAGTGTATAGTAAAGAAATAAAAGACGACGAATCGTTTAAAAAAGCTAAAGAACTAGCGGATACGTTTGCAGAACAAGACGGCAGAAGACCACGAATCATGATTGCCAAAATGGGACAGGATGGACACGACCGTGGAGCCAAAGTAGTTTCAACCGGTTATGCAGATGTTGGTTTTGATGTGGATATTGGCCCATTGTTCCAAACTCCTCAGGAGGCAGCCAAACAAGCTGTTGAGAACGACGTTCATATTTTAGGGGTTTCCTCATTAGCTGCAGGTCATAAAACCCTTGTACCACAAGTAATAGAAGAACTTAAAAATTATGGACGTGATGACATCATGGTAATTGTTGGTGGTGTGATCCCAAAACAAGATTACCAATTTTTGTTTGATGCTGGCGCAGTAGCTGTATTTGGTCCTGGCACCAAAATAAGTGAAGCAGCCATTAAAGTTTTAGAGATATTGATTGAATAAATAATTATGACTTTTCTAAATAAAAGACTTTTTAGCATTTTAGTACTCGCCACTTTGATTTTGCTTATTCCATTATTGGCTATGCAATTTACAAATGAGGTAAACTGGAATATAGCCGACTTCGCAACTGCCGCATTTTTGCTCTACGGAACCGGACTTTTAATTGAAGTTGTTTTACGTAAAACCAAGATAGATTATATTAAAACAATAGTTATAGTGACTATTGTTATCGTCTTTTTATTGATTTGGGCTGAACTGGCAGTAGGAATATTTGGATCGCCTTTTGCTGGAAACTAAAAGATTAATTATTATACTTCCTGGTTATTTTAATTTCCCATTTACAAGTTTTTATAAAATATTGGTATTCATAATACTGAATTCATTGGGTTTTTGTTAACAACTTCCGTTTTCAAAACTCGTAAATAATCGTATTTTTACGCGTACTAAAACCAAATCATATCAATGGGTAAAATAATAGCAATTGCAAACCAAAAAGGAGGTGTAGGAAAGACCACGACATCAGTGAATTTAGCTGCTTCCTTGGGTGTACTAGAAAAAAAGGTTTTACTAATTGATGCAGATCCTCAGGCCAATGCTACTTCTGGATTGGGCATTGAAGTTGAGAATGTAGAAATTGGCACCTATCAATTATTAGAACATACTAATTCGGCAAAAGAAGCTATAATAGAAACAGACACCCCTAATCTGGATCTCATTCCCTCACATATTGATCTGGTTGCCATTGAAATTGAGTTGGTAGATAAAGAGGATCGTGAATATATGCTGAGAAAAGCTATAGGAAATTTGAGAGAAGACTATGACTACATATTTATTGATTGTGCACCATCCCTGGGATTACTAACTTTAAATGCTTTAACAGCAGCAGATTCTATTATAATTCCAATTCAATGTGAATATTTTGCTCTAGAAGGTTTAGGAAAACTTTTAAATACAATAAAAAGTGTTCAAAAAATCCACAATTCAGAGCTCGATATTGAAGGTCTGCTTTTAACAATGTATGATTCGCGTTTAAGACTTTCAAATCAAGTGGTTGAAGAGGTTCAAAAACATTTTGGAGATATGGTTTTTCAAACAATTATTCAAAGAAATGTGCGTTTAGGTGAAGCACCAAGTTTTGGAGAAAACATAATAAATTATGATGCCAGCAGCAAAGGTGCTCTTAATTACTTAAGTTTGGCAAAAGAAATTATCAATAAAAATTCCTAGAATGGCAAAGGCAACAAAAAAACAAGCCTTAGGCCGAGGCTTATCGGCATTATTAAAAGACCCGAGCAATGATATTAATACGGCTCAGGATAAAAATGCAGATAAGGTAATTGGTAATATTGTTGAAATAGATATTAATTCAATAGAGGTAAATCCGTTTCAGCCAAGGACAAATTTTAGTGAAGAATCTCTCAAAGAGTTAGCTTCTTCTATTAAAGAGCTTGGTATAATCCAACCCATTACAGTTAGAAAACTTGATTTCAATACATTTCAACTTGTATCCGGGGAAAGACGATTTAGAGCTTCCAAATTGATTGGTTTAAATACTATTCCTGCATACATTCGTATTGCAAATGATCAGGAAACGTTGGAAATGGCACTGGTCGAAAATATTCAGCGTCAGGATCTAGATCCAATTGAAATTGCATTGTCCTATCAGCGTTTAATTGAAGAAATTAAACTCACCCAGGAACAATTGAGCGATCGTGTTGGTAAGAAAAGATCGACCATAGCTAACTACCTGAGATTGCTTAAATTAGACCCAATAATTCAAACAGGAATTCGAGATGGTTTCATTTCAATGGGTCATGGCAGAGCACTTATAAATATTGAAGATCAAAATGACCAACTTGATATTTATGAAAAAATTCTTGCTGAAAAATATTCTGTACGTCAAACAGAAAATATAGTTCGCGAATACCAAAAAGGTAATGGTATACAATCTCGACAACCAAGAAATAAAAAAGAACTACCAAAGTATATTCAAAAAGGTGTCGAGGATTTTTCCGATTATTTTGGACACAAAATAAATGTAAAGCTCTCAAAAAATGCAAAGGGAAGTATAACGATACCCTTCCATTCTAAAGAAGATTTTAAAAGAATTATTAAATTAGTGAAACGTGAAAAATAGTTCTTTAATTATTTTTACACTGTTTATCTTATTTTCTGCAACTACCAGGGCTCAAAATGAAGAGTTAATTCCACAAAAAAAGGATACACTTATTTTTAAATCAAGTTCTGAGAACAAAAAAGAAATAGATCCTTTGACACCCTCTCGCGCAGCATTTTACTCAGCAATACTGCCGGGATTGGGACAAGCCTACAATAAGAAATACTGGAAAATTCCCATAGTTTACGCAGCTCTGGGAACAGGTTTGTATTTTTTTATAGACAATACTAATGAATACAATAGATTTCGTGATATTTACAAACGTAGGTTAGCGGGTTTTGAAGATGATGAATTTTGGGGCACTGATGTGAATGGAGATCCACTAGCAACACCGCAAATATCCAATGACGCTTTAATTAGAGCCCAAAGATCATTAAGGCGTAATAGAGAAATATCTATGTTGGTCACTATTGGTATTTATGCATTGAACATCATTGATGCAAATGTCGATGCTCATCTTCTTCAGTATAATGTTGATGAGAACCTGGCATTGCAGCCCCATTTTAAAATCAACGAATGGGACGCCACCACTAATCTGGGTTTAACACTAAATTTCAGTTTTTAAGATTTAAATTATGAAGATAGCTTTACTAGGATATGGGAAAATGGGCAAGGAAATTGAAAACGTAGCGCTTAAACGTAATCATGATATAGTTATCAAAGCAGATATTGGTAATGTCTATGATATTAGAGAAGCTGATGTGGCTATAGATTTCAGTATTCCGAGTTCAGCATTTAGTAATATTTCAAATTGTCTAAAAAATCATGTTCCCGTAATTTCGGGTACAACAGGTTGGCTCAAAGATTATGACAAGGCTGTGGAATTGTGTAAAGAAAAAAATGGTGCTTTTATATATGCATCCAATTTTAGCCTTGGTGTGAATATATTTTTTGAATTGAATAAAACCCTTGCTAAATTGATGAGTCAACTTAAGCAATACAAGGTTAGTATTGAGGAAATTCATCATATGCAAAAATTAGATGCACCTAGCGGAACAGCCATTACGTTAGCAAATGGAATTATTGAAAATTCAGAATATAAAAACTGGAAACTGGTTGATGAAAATCCAGGTGACATAGAATTGCCAATTACGGCTAGTCGCATTGAAAAAGTCCCCGGCACACATACTATTTCTTATGAATCTGAAGTAGATAGAATTGACATCAAACATACTGCCCATAATAGACAGGGATTTGCCTTGGGAGCAGTTATTGCAGCTGAATGGTTAATTGGAAAAACAGGAGTATTTACTATGAACGACGTGTTAAACATTAGTTAAGTTTGCATTTATTCGTTACATTTTGTTTTTCCTTTAAACAAACTATAAAATTAAAAGTATAGAATTATGACAATGATGGAATGGTTTATTTTCTTTCTTGTAATCCAAGTAATACATGGCTTAGGAACATGGAAATTATATATAAAAGCAGGACGAAAACCATGGGAAGCATTTGTTCCATTATACAATGCTTTGGTTCTTATGAAAATCATAAATCGTCCTTGGTGGTGGATTTTATTACTTTTTGTACCAATAGTTAACCTAATAATGTTTCCAGTAATTTGGGTTGAAACTGCCAGAAGTTTTGGTAAAAACACATTCAAAGACACATTTTTAGAAATAATTACATTTGGATTTTATAATTACTATTTAAATTATGCCGCTGATGTAAAATATGTAGAAAACAGAGATCTACATCCAAAAAGTTCTTCAGGAGATTGGGTAAGTTCTATTCTATTCGCAATTGTCGCAGCTACAATAGTACATACCTATTTTATTCAACCCTATGTGATACCAACGTCTTCCTTAGAGAAAACTTTATTAGTTGGAGATTTTCTATTTGTAAGCAAAATGCATTATGGAGCACGTACCCCAATGACAACAATAGCAACTCCTATGGTTCATGACACTATACCCGTCATGAAGAAAAAATCCTATTTTTCAAGACCACAATTACCTTATTTTAGATTGCCTGGTTTCGAAAAAATTGAAAATAATGATATCGTTGTATTTAATT
>JABDOZ010000131.1 GCA_013043005.1 Flavobacteriaceae bacterium
ACAATGGAAAGTCCATCACTTCCATTTTTTCGTAGATACAAATGTAGGATATTCTCAAGAAAGTTATAAATTTAACAACAGATTAAGAGGGTTTTAAAAATAGGGTCTAAAGTTGTGGCATATTTGCTACTTTTTTTCATCATTTTGATGATGGTATTCTCTATACCAACAGTTCAAACAGGTTTGGGTAAATATGCTACTAAACGATTGAACAAAGATTTCGGAACAAATATTAATATTGGCAAAGTTGGATTGCAATTAGATGGGGATGTTGAACTAAAAAACATTTACATAGAAGATTTTAGAAAGGACACTTTAATTTTTATTACAGAATTAAATACTTCTGTATTAAGTCTTAAAAATCTTTATAATAATAAATTAACATTTGGGGATATTGATATTAAAGGATTAGATTTCAATATTAAGACCTATAAAGGTGAAAAGGATACTAATCTTGATATTTTTGTGGCACGATTCGATGATGAGCAACCTAGAAAGGAGAAAAGTGATTTCCTGTTGTCTTCGAGTGATGTGACTATCGAAGACTCTTCATTTAAAATTACCGATGAGAATAAAGAAAATCCCGTCAAGTTAGATTTTAAATTTCTAAATATTAGTTCTACTAATTTTTTGATAGAAGGTCCAGATGTTAGTACAAAAATAAATTCACTGAGTTTTATGGATGAACGAGGAGTTGAAGTGAAAGAAATGAAATCAGATTTCTTATACACTTTAAGCGGAATGAAGTTCAATGAATTGAGCATAAAAACTAATGAATCTGAAATAAGTGGAAATCTTGCTTTTAGTTATGCTCGTGAAAACCTGCAATATTTTACTGATCAAGTAAAACTTGAAGCAAAATTCACAAATTCAACAATCTCATTAAAGGAGCTTAATACATTTTATAATGAATTTGGTAAAGAGATTGCAGATTTTAACGCTGAGCTTTCAGGAACATTAAATGACCTTCAAGTAGATAATCTCCAACTTAAAACAAGCAGAAACACCAAGGTATACGGAAATCTTAATTTTAAAAATCTATTTAATCCTGAAGAGGATAATTTTAAAATGAAGGGTGATTTCTCGAAGTTATCTTCTAACTATAATGATCTAACATCATTAATGCCAAATGTACTTGGAGCTTCCATCCCATCATCCTTTAAAAAGTTTGGTAACTTTAATATCAAAGGAATTGCTGAAATAACCTCCAAATTAGTAAAAACCAATACAAATATTTCAACAGAATTAGGAATTATAGATTCTCAACTGGAATTAAATAGAATTGATGATATAGACAATGCATCATATATGGGAAAAATCATTGTCACTGATTTTTTAATGGGTGATTTACTTAATAATGAAAAATTGGGAAAAGTATCATTTAATTTAAATGTAGAAGGTAAAAGTTTTTTATTGGAAAAAATGAATACCGAAGCTCAAGGAGATATCTTTGATGTGGACTATAATGGATACAATTATAGAGATTTTGAAGTTTCCGGAACATTCGAAAATAAAAAATTCAACGGAAAATTTAATTCAAATGATAAGAATTTAAAACTTGATTTTATTGGTCTTGCAGACTTTTCAGAGGAGATATATAATTTTGATTTTGTTGCAGATGTTGATTATGCCAATCTTAATGCTTTAAACTTTGTTACAAGAGACAGCCTATCTATTTTTAAAGGAATGGTTGAAATGAAGATGAAGGCGACAAGTATTGAAGATGCATATGGAGATATAAAGTTTAACAATACATTTTACCAAAATCAAAACGATAGTTATTTTTTTAAGGACTTCGCAATTACTGCCGGCTATAATGACAAAAAGGAACGATTGGTTGGGATCAATTCACCAGATATAATTCAAGGTAAACTAAGTGGAAAATTTCTTTTTAGAGACCTAGGAAAAATGTTGGAAAATTCAATGGGAAGTATTTACACTAATTATGTCCCAAATGAAATAAATTCTGATCAATACATAGATTTTAATTTTAAAATTTACAATAAAATTGTAGAAGTTTTTGTTCCAGATATTGAGTTAAGTCCAAATACATTTATAAGAGGTAGCGCCAGATCAAATGATAATGATTTTAAGCTAACTTTTAAATCTCCAAAAATTAAACTGTTCGATTATTTTGCAGATAATATTCAGTTAAATATCAATAATAAAAATCCATTATTCAATACATACGTACAAGTGGATAGTTTAAACACTAAATTTTATAATGTTTCAGATTTCAACCTAATTAATGTAACACTCAAAGATACACTGTTTATTAGGTCAGAATTTAAGGGAGGTAAGCGAAATGATGATAGCTATAAGTTGAGTTTATATTATACTATCAATGAAGAAAATAAATCTGTTTTGGGGTTTAAAAAGTCTAATGTGACTTTTAGAGATAATAAGTGGTTTGTTAATGAAAACAGAGACAAACACAATAAAATTATTTTTGATCGGGATTTTGAAAATTTCGAATTTGACAAGTTGTTAATGAACCATGAGGATGAAGAAATCAAACTTTCAGGAATGACAACGGATTCCGCATACAAAGACATAAAACTAGACTTCACAAATGTTGACTTGGCTAAAATCACACCAGAACTTGATAGTTTAAGACTCAATGGTACCGTTAATGGCAAATTAGATATTCTCCAGAAAAATGGGGAATATTTACCCAACTCAACTGTTATTATAGATGATTTTAAAGTTAATGACTATAATTTAGGATCTTTTGATGCTAATATTTTTGGTAACCAATCTTTAACAAATTATGAGGTAGATATTTCAATTAAAGATGATGTACTTCAATCATTCAAAGCTGAAGGAAATATTGATGTTTCAAAAAAGAGTTCTACTATTGACGTTGATATTACCTTGAATGAATTTGATCTGAAACCATTGAACCCGCTAGGGGAAGATGTAATCAACAGAATTAGAGGCCTGGTAACAGGAAATGCGTTTGTAACAGGAAAATTATCAAGACCTTCAATCGAGGGTAATTTAACACTAGATCAAGCAGGATTGCAAATACCATATTTAAACGTAGATTATAGTTTTCAAGATAAGGCATCTGTATCATTACAAAACCAAAGTTTTATCTTTAATAACGTTGAAATGACTGATTCATACTATAATTCCAAAGCCAGATTAAATGGCGATATTAGTCATATAAATTTTTCTGATTGGAGTTTGGGCTTAAACATTTCAACCGATAAACTTCTTGTACTTAATACCAAGCCTGAAGATGAGGTCCTTTATTATGGAACCGGATTTATTGGTGGAACTGCCAATATAAAAGGACCTACAGATCAATTGATAATAAAAGTAGATGGACAAACCAGAGAAGGAACAGAATTTAAAATTCCGTTGAATGATACTGAGTCCTATGGTGATAATTCATATATCCACTTTCTAACCAAGGAAGAGAAAGAATCTAAAATTAGTGGTGAAGAAATTGTTTTTGAAGAAATTAAAGGTTTAGAATTAGACTTTGATCTGGATGTCAACGAAGATGCAGAAGTAGAGATCATAATTGATCCTAAAACCGGTCATTCAATAAAAGGTCGTGGTGCAGGAAACTTGTTGGTTGAAATAAATACAAACGGAAAATTTAATATGTGGGGTGATTTCTTGACTTTTGAAGGTATCTATAATTTTATTTATGGTGGCATCATTCAGAAACAGTTCATTGTTGAACCAGGAGGCACAATAACATGGGAAGGTGATCCGTTAAAAGCTGAAATTGATTTAAAAGCAATTTATAAAACACAGGCAAATCCATCTATTCTATTGGATAATCCAATTAACAGAAGTATTCCCGTTGACGTAGTAATTAATTTAACGGGGCAATTAGAACAGCCTGATCCTACTTTCGATTTGAAATTCCCAAATGTAAGTACAGCAATAAATTCAGAGTTACAATACAGACTAGATGATAATGAAAGTAGAGAATTACAAGCACTTTCAGTGGTTACTTCTGGTACATTTGTTAGTGAAGTAAACATAAGTCAGCAGGCTTTAACAGGTAACTTAGCAGAAAGGGCCTCGGCAATTGTCAATAGTTTGTTTTCTGATGGTGAAGGTAAGTTGAAGGTAGGTATCAACTATCAATCGGGGCAAAGAACTCCTGAGTTACAAACAGATGATAGATTAGGATTGACACTTTCCACTCAGGTTAGCGAAAGAATTTTAATAAATGGAAAAGTTGGCGTACCCATTGGAGGTGTTAGTGAAACTGTTATTGCTGGTGATGTCCAAATAGATTTCTTATTAAATGATAAAGGAACTTTAACTGCAAAAATGTTCAACAGGGAAAATAGCATTCGGAATTTTGGTGAAGAAATTGGCTACACACAAGGTCTGGGTTTGTCATATAATGTAGATTTTGACACTTTTAAAGAATTATTGGAAAAGATTTTTAAAGGCAAAACTGATAAAGATAAAAATGAAGAAAGCTCTCCAACTGATGATGATCTCACTATGGAAAATCCACTTCCAGATTTCGTGAATTTTAGGTCAGAAAACAGTAATTAAAAACTTAAAAATCCTCAAAAACTTAATCTCAAAAGATTAGTTATTAACGAAAACGTTTGAATTTTTTATAAGATTCAAAAATATACAAAATAGCGTCATTTATTTATTTTACTTTAGTAATTTTACTCATTCTAATTTCGCAATATTTCATGAAAAAATTTATTAAAAAAGTTGCAGTCATGACATCTGGAGGGGATTCTCCAGGAATGAATGCAGCCATTAGATCGGTTATAAGAGCAGCTGCTTTCTATAATTTAGACAGTGTGGGTATTTATAGAGGATATCAAGGTCTAATTGAAGGTGATATTGAGCATATGAACGCAAGAAGTGCACATCACCTTGTACAAAAAGGGGGTACGGCCTTAAAAACGGCACGATCAAAGGAATTTATGACAGTAGAAGGTCGTAAAAAAGCATATGATAATTTGGTTAAGTATGATATCGATGCTATGGTGGTTATTGGTGGTGATGGCTCATTCACTGGTGCAATGGTTTTTAGTAATGAATTTGATTTCCCTATTATTGGTATTCCTGGAACCATAGACAATGATATTTTTGGCACAGACTTTACTGTAGGTTATGATACTGCATTAAATACGGCAATTGAAGTAATTGATAAAATTAGAGATACGGCTAGTTCTCACAATAGATTGTTTTTTGTAGAAGTAATGGGAAGAGATGCTGGTCACATAGCTCTAAATGCAGGAATAGGTGCCGGTGCTGAAGAAATATTGATACCTGAAGAAGATATGGGTATTGATCGTTTATTAATTACTTTAGAAAAAAGCAGACGATCAGGTAAGACATCTAGTCTGGTGATAGTAGCTGAAGGTGATAAAACAGGTGATAATGTGTTTCATCTTGCTAAATATGTTGAAGATAATCTTCCTGAATACGACGTAAGAGTTTCTGTGCTGGGTCATATGCAAAGAGGGGGAGCACCTAGTTGCTTTGATAGAGTTTTAGCTAGTAGAATGGGAGTGCATGCTGTAGAATTATTGATAGATGGTAAATCTAATGTTATGGTTGGACTTCAGAATGGCAAAATGACTACAACTCCGTTGGAAAATGCAATAAAGGAAAATAACCCTATCGATAAAGAAATATTGAGAGTTTCTGATATAATGTCAGTATAAATAAATTAACAAATAGAATAATTAAATAATCAAAAATGGCAAATTTAAAATTAGGTATTAACGGTTTTGGTAGAATAGGTAGATTAGCATTTAGAGTAGCTGCTGGAAGGCCAGATGTTGAGGTAGTAGGTATAAATGATCTTTTAGATGTTGAGCATTTAGCATATCTATTAAAGTACGATTCAGTTCATGGAAAGTTTCAGGGAACTATTGATGTTAAGGATGGTAAATTAATTGTAAATGGAAAGGAAATAAGAATTACTTCAGAAAGAAATCCTGAAGATCTAAAGTGGGATGAAATTGGTGTTGATGTTGTTTTGGATTGTACAGGGATCTTTACAAATCTTGAGGGAGCTGGCAAACACATTAAAGCTGGGGCTAAAAAGGTTGCAATTTCTGCACCTTCCGCAGATGCTCCAATGTTTGTTATGGGAGTGAACCATAAAAAAATTACTGCTGCAGATACAATAGTTTCTAATGCTTCTTGTACAACAAATTGTTTGGCTCCTTTAGCAAAAGTTATAAATGATGAATTTGGTTTAGCTGAAGGATTAATGACCACAGTTCACGCTGCCACAGCTACACAGTTTACCGTTGATGGTCCATCTAAAAAAGATTTTAGATTGGGACGTGCTTCATTAAATAATATTGTACCAGCTTCAACAGGAGCAGCAAAAGCTGTTGGTAAGGTAATTCCTGAATTGAATGGTAAATTAACAGGAATGGCATTCAGAGTTCCGACAGTTGATGTATCAGTTGTGGATTTAACTTGTCGTTTAGAAAAAGGTGCTTCATTTGATGAAGTGAAAGCAGCTATCAAGCATGCATCAGAAAATGAACTAAAAGGAATTTTAGGGTATACTGAAGAAGGTGTTGTTTCTCAGGATTTTGTTTCAGAAACCCGAACCAGTGTTTTTGATGCAAATGCAAGTATTGGATTGAGTGACAATTTTGTTAAATTGGTTTCTTGGTATGATAATGAGTATGGATATTCTACTAAATTAGTAGATCTGGCTCAGTATATTAATAGCATATAAGTTATAAATTCTCACATAAGCTGCTATAAAATAGCAGCTTATTTTTTATCTTTAAAATTATGATTGCAGTAATTGATAGTGGTTCTACCAAAAGTGATTGGATAATTGTTGATAGGCAAGGAAAGCAGTTGTTTGATAAAGTGAGAACAAAAGGATTAAATCCAGCTATTTTATCCGAAAGAAAATTAATTAAAAACATAAAGAAGAGTGAAACACTTGTAGAGCAAAAAAACAATATCACTCACATTTATTTTTATGGAGCCGGATGTGGTACAGAAAAACCATGTTTAATGCTAAAAAATGTGTTGCAAGAGTTTTTTACTAATGCAAAAGTAGAAGTGAATGAAGATACATTAGCAGCTGTTTACTCAACTATAAATAATAACGAACCGGCTGTTGTTTGCATAATGGGAACCGGATCTAATTGTAGTTATTATGATGGTAATAAACTACATCAAAAAGTAAAATCATTAGGTTACACATTAATGGATGATGCCAGTGGAAATTACTATGGTAAACAATTGATTCGTGATTATTATTTTGGCCACATGCCAGGGAAACTTAGAGCGGCTTTTGGACATGAATATAATATGGATAGTGATTTTATCAAATACAATTTATATAAATTACCTAATCCAAATGCATATCTGGCGAGTTTTGCAAAATTCATGTTCTTAAATAAAGATTCAGAATATGTGACAAACTTATTAAAAAAGGGTATTAGGTTACTGGCAAAGAACATGATTTTACAATTCAAGGAAGAATTAAAAACTGTTCCAGTCCATTTCGCAGGTTCTATTGCTTATTTTTCGCAAGAGGAAGTCAAAGAAGTTGCAAATGAGTTGGGTTTTAGAGTTGGTAATTTTGTTAGAAGACCTATAGAAGGTTTAGTTGATTATCACGTCAAGAATTTGAGTTAAATGGAAATAGCCATAATTGCTCACGATGGTAAAAAAGCTGAAATGGTTCAGTTTTTAAATGAACATAAAGAGAAACTTCAAGAAAAGAAAATAACAATTGTTTCTACAGGAACAACGGGAACAAAGGTTGAAAAAGCTGGTATACAAGTTACAAAAATGCTATCTGGACCTATTGGTGGAGATGCCCAAATTGCAGCAAGAGTTGCAGAAGGTAAATGCCAAATGGTATTCTTTTTTAGAGATCCTTTAGAAAAACACCCTCATGAACCCGATGTAAGAATGCTGTTGAGGTTATGTGATGTACATGATGTGCCGCTCGCTACAAATCCTGCCACCGCCGAATTACTAATAAAAGCTTTATAAAGGTTTGTCTTTATTATAAAAAACCATTAATTTAGTTTTGTCATAATAAAGTGATCTAAACATTACCATTACAGTGAATGGGCTACTATTTAGAAAACAATATTAACAAAGTATAAAACTATATAAAATGTCTGCAGAAATTATAATTATTATTATCGGTGCTCTCTTTATCCTACTTGCAATAGTTGATGCTATAAAGTTTAAAAATTCGTCCCTCAGAATTCCATTGGGGCTATTGGGAATCATATTGTTAATATATGGTGGATACTCTTATGAAGCCATAAATTTGCCCGGTCAAATTGAAAAGGCAGAATTAGGAAACAAAAGACAAATTGAAGGCCCAATTGAAAATGTACAAGTAATTTCACCAATTGAAAACGATTCGGTGGCGTGCCGAATATTAACTAAAGGAGTTTATCCGGATTCTCATGATAAAGATATTTGGGTTTTGTTGAAACCTTCTGACGACAAATACTATCCTCAATCTGATCATACAAACACATCTTTTAAAAGAAATGGAGAATGGCAGGTAATCACAAGATTTGGAGGGGACAAAGGAGAGTCATTTGATATAGTTGTTTATGAAACTGATTCGATCGCCACTAAATATTTTAGTTCGATCATTGAAAAATGGAAAGAAACGAATTCGTATCCTGGACTTGAACCAGAAATGCTTCCTGGCGGAGCTGTGGAAGTAGATAGAATCATTGTTTCCTTGAAGGAGAGTTGTAGAGGCGTTTTCTAATGGGTTCATACAGAATAAAACAAAGCTAAATTAAGATCTATATCTACTAATATTATTTCTCTTTACTTGATTTAGTAGAGAAACAAAGATTCTATTTGGTCATTAATAGATACTATTCAGTGTAAACTGTATTTTCTTGCTCAGAAACTCGAATAAATGTAGCTCGTTTTGTCAATTCTTTTAATCTGGAAGCTCCTACATAGGTGCAGGTACTTCGAATCCCTCCAAGAATGTCGTTAATTGTATTTTCAACTGGACCTCTGTATTTAACCTTAACCATTTTACCTTCGCTAGCTCTATATTCTGCAATGCCTCCAACGTGCTTGGTCATCGCAATGGCTGAACTCATTCCATAAAATTCTTTAAGTTGCTCACCATTTTTCACTATCAGTTTTCCGCCACTTTCTTTATGGCCTGCAAGCATACCTCCCAACATAACAAAATCGGCACCTGCACCAAATGCTTTAGCAACATCACCTGGTGTGACACAACCACCATCACTAATAATTTGTCCACCTAAGCCATGGGCAGCATCAGCGCATTCAATTATTGCTGATAATTGAGGATATCCAACACCGGTTTTTAATCGTGTAGTACAAACGGATCCTGGTCCTATTCCAACTTTTATAACATCTGCACCTGAAAGCAATAATTCTTCAACCATTTCACCGGTTACGACATTTCCAGCAATTATGACTTTATTTGGGAAAGTTTCTCTGGTCTTTTGTACAAAATTCACAAAATGTTCCGAATAGCCATTAGCCACGTCAATACAAATGAATTTTAGTTTGGAATGTTTATTTAAGATCAATTTTAGCTTATCGGCATCCCTTTTTCCTGTACCTGAGCTTACCGCTATAAAATTCTCAATACCTAAAGGCGCATCCTTTAAAAAAGAGTCCCATTGTTTCAATGAATAATGTTTATGGATAGCGGTGAACATTTGTTTTTCATACAGTGCAATTGCCATTTCAAAAGTACCAACAGTATCCATGTTAGCAGCCATGACAGGAACTCCTGTCCATTCATTTTTACTATGAAAGAAATTGAATTTTCTAGCTAAATTCACCTTTGATCTGCTTTTAAGAGTGGATCGTTTTGGTCTGAACATAACATCTTTAAAACCTAGTTTAAGATCGTTTTCAATTCTCATAATCTATAGCATTTTGGTTACTATCAAAAATAAGATTTACAAAATTAAATCTGGATTGTAAAATTGAAATAGGTGATTATTTTTTTCAACAACTGTTAATAGGGTAATATCTATTTTTTTGCAATCATGCTAATTTCAACATTTACGAATTTAGGTAAATTGGCAACTTCCACAGTTTCTCGAGCTGGTGCAGTTTCGTTATTAAAGTACTTCCCGTATATTTCATTGATCTTTTCAAAGTTATTCATATCACTAACAAAAATGGATGTTTTAACGACATGTTCAAAATTCATATCTGCAGCCATTAATACTGCTTTTAAATTTTCCATGACTAACTTTGTCTCAGATTTTATATCGTCAATTTCTAATTTTCCATTAATAGGGTTAATTGCAATTTGTCCTGAAGTATACAGTGTGTCTCCAGACAATATTGCCTGATTATAGGGACCAATAGGTTCTGGAGCTCTACTTGTTTTAATAATCGATTTCATAAAATTTATAATTGTTGATCTGGTTGTCTTCGCTGTTCATATTTAATATCACTTAAAACATTTGATTTTATCCCAATAAAGAAAAACCAGGAACTTCTTGCACTAAATGGAACCCAACTAAAGTTCATTCGCCAGCTCAATAGATCACGTTCAAAACGCAATTGTGTATAGGTAAATCCGTTATTCTTGAGGTCATAACCTGAAGAAGCGCCAACGCTCCAACGAGGGGACAATTCTATATCTCCTGAGAACATTAGGGAGTGAGATGATATTTCGCTTTGTCTAACTGCATTGTTATAATTCACCGCATAAGCAAATCTAATATTCCATGGAATTTTATAATTATATAATTCACTAGGGACCTCATCTTCGTCTTCATTATTAGAAAATCGTTTATCACTAAAATCCTGCGCTTTTCCAAACAGATCGTCATTTCTACCACCACTTCTAGCAGATTCGGTTTGACTGGATTCATTACCCGCTTTATCAAAGGATTTGCTCGTTAAAGAATAATTCATGGACATATTGGCATTCACAAGACGAAACAGACTTCCTCCATTATTTATATTCAATGTATTAATTCTTTGATTATTATTATTCAAAGCATATGGATCAAGCGTTGCATTAATATTTACTCCTACTTTATTATTAAAAAGTTGTGTGCTTGCTGTGACCCTTACTGGACTCAGATTTAAGGAGTCTGCAGCGAGATTGTAATTTGTGGAAAAATTCAAATTATTTAACAGCATAATCTTTTTAGGTTCAGTAGCTGTTGTGTCCTTGTCTTTAACTTTCGCTTCAAAATTGTTGCTAACGCTTAAACCAATACTGCTTGAGTATCGGTTGCTGGGCGCTCCAAAAATGGCATCTTCAAATCTTGAGTATTCCTGCACTGTTCTACCATCAGCTGTGGCCAATTCATAATTTTCAATATTTTCATAGTATTGATCAAATGAGGGATTAATGCTATAACTTACTGAAGGTCTCATGACATGTCTTATAGCCTGAATTTTTGGATCTTTGCCCTCCTTTTTAAAATTGAACATACCGTAGATTGTTGTACCTAAACTAGTACTAAAATTATAAGTCCTGAAGGCATCAAACCCATTCACGTCTGTTTCCACAACTTCATCTAAAATAGGGTCATAAGTCTTGTTCAAAGTTTTAAATGTCCAAACTTCTTGATAGTTTGTACTTGCACTCATACTAAAGTACTTGAACAATTTAAAGTTTGTACTAATAGGTATGCTGTGCTGAAACCCATTCTTAGCTTGATCAAACATTTCTTTTTTAAAAAAAAGTGAGTCTGTGGTTTGTATTCTGTTTTCTGCTCTCAGATTGTATTGAAAGTTTATATTCTGTAAAATTCCCTTTTTTGCACCAGTTTTAGGGGCAAATGGAAAAACACGGCTAACGCTTCCCTGTATGGTTGGCAAAGTCATATTGATGGTCTCGGTATTTGTATTTTGAGAGTGAGTAGCCGTTAAACTAAAATTAACCTGAGGTTCTCCTTGAAAAGTCTTTGAATAGGATACGGAAGATGCTAAAGTATTATTTAAAAAATTGGGAACATTCAATTGATTAATAGATTGTTGATAGTATCTACTGCTACCCAGGTTTACCGAGGCTGAAAATCTGGAATTGGGATTGGCTTTTGCATCCTGACTGTGCGACCAACGGATATTATAAATCGTACTTTTTGCATAATCTGGGAAACCACGTTCACTGGTGATTAAATTTTCATATCTGAAGCTCAAATTTCCCGAGAAATTATATCGATAGGCGTAATTAGTTTCCAACCTAAATCCATAACTCCCATTTGTAAAATAATCTCCGAGAACAGCAAGATCCGCGTAGTCACTTATAGCAAAATAATATCCACCATTCTGAAGAAAATACCCTCTGGAACTTTGCTCACCAAAAGTGGGGATAATTAAACCGGAAGTTTGCTTCTCAGTTAATGGAAAAAATCCAAAAGGTAACCCAATAGGAGTTGGTACATCTGCTATAACCATATTGGTAGGGCCTACAACAATTTTTCTTTTTGGAACAAATTTTATTTTATTTGATTGAAAATAATATTCGGGATCTTCTGGATCTTTTGAGGTTGTGAATCGCGCTTTAGACAAGAAAACAACTGAATCATTTTCTTTTTTTGTACGTTCGCCTAAGATGTTAAATCCACTCTGCTCGGTCTTCGAATTAAAGATTAAAGCCTTTTCAGTATCAAAATTAAATCTGATAGAGTCTGGTTCTACAATATTGTCTCCTTGTTTAAAAATTGGCAGTTGAGAATATTCTCCTAAGGTATCTTTTATCCTGCCAGCATAGACTTCATTTTTTTTATAATCTATTACAATTACTCCTGCTGTTATTTCCATGTCTTCATAGTAGACTTCAGCCTCATTATACAAGTAGATTCTTTCCTCATTTTGATTAATGGATACAAAGTCTGTCGCTTTATACTTGACTTTATCTGTTAAAAATTCGGGTTTTACAGAATCCTGTTTAACACTGTCTATTTCCTTTAAATTTAGTTTATCATTAGCCTCTGATGTAATATTAGTGGAATCAATGTCGTTTGTTATGGAGGGTCTAATTTCACCACCCGCTTTTGGTAAGTCCTGACCATAGCCAATAGTGTTGATAAGCACTGTAAAACTTAAAGCAAAAAGTATTTTAAAGGTCTTTGTCTGCAATGCTTTTAATGTATTTTTGTAAAAGTATGGCTCGGTTTTTGAAATGTCAAAATTACATATATTTTTTATCAATAGTTTTTAAATTGAAAAAAATAAA